>JBMOHW010000257.1:0-2900 GCA_049317665.1 Terrimicrobiaceae bacterium
CAGCCACACGCCAGGACCTAGCTTCGGTAGAAAGCATACTGCAAGCTCTCAGCACTGATCCTGAACGTGAAGCCAAGTTGGCCGACTTTCGCGAACACATGAAGCGCGAAGGTCTCCCTTTTTTAGAAAGCACTGGACTGTACAAACCTGTCACAGATGTGAACTTCCTGGCACGTCTGCGAGATCGCATAGTGAATCAAGGCATGCAACCCATATTTGAAGCCGCCAATCCCAGAATCGAACATCTCGAAGACTTGGTGTTTGAACGCGGCAGCCGTGGTATTCAAGAAGCCCTGTCTATCATAGCCCAGGCCGCTGAAAATACAGCTCGTACTGTCACAGTGAAATGGGACGGTAAACCTGCTGTCATATTTGGTCGTAAACCCACAGGAGAATTTGTGCTCACGGACAAGTCAGGATTCACAGCCAAAGGCTATGACGGCTTGGCTACCAGTCCAGAAATGATGGCACAGATACAACAACAACGTGGCGGAGAACGCAGTGCGCTGATTGAAATATATCGCAAATTGTTTCCCATGTTGCGTGCTGCCACTCCAGAAAGCATGCGTGGTTATGTCATGGGAGACCTGTTGTACACAGAAACGCCGCCCGAAGTGGCTGGAGCCTATGTGTTCCAGCCCAATTTTGTAGAATACAAGATTCCAGCCGCATCCGATTTAGGCGAACGCATTGGCGACAGTGAAGTAGGAGTGGCCATACACACACGCTATGCTGAACCTGGAGCACCGGCCCAGGCAGTTGGTCAAGTAAAAATGAACAATGTACCTGGACTACTGCTGATTGAACCCACAGTCAAAAACATCAAGAATATCACACCAGATGCAGGCCTAGTGCGTGAGCTCAAACAGTTGATCCGTGCCCACGGCCCGGCCATTGATGGATTGTTTAATCCCGCGGAACTGAGAGCCAGTGGTATCACAGATCTGCCACAACTGTGCAAACGCTACATCAACAGCAGGATAACCACAGACTACAAGGATCTGTTACCGGGCTTTGGTGACTGGTTACAGGCCAATGTCACACCGCGCAAGTTTGCCAACATAGTGGAATATCTACAAAGTCCTAGATCAAACATGGATGGTATTTCAGCTGCATTCACGGCATTCTTGGGTCTGCATGATCTCAAATCAGACCTGTTGGCACAGTTGGATCGCCAACAACCTGGACAAGAAGGCTGGGTCTTGGCCACCGATGCTGGACGTGCCAAATTGGTCAACAGATTTGGGTTTTCGGCCGGAAATCGCGCCTTGAACAACCCAGACTTGGTAGGCTAAAGCCAGATTTTTTCCAAAAGATATAAATAAAAGTAGGCCCATTGAGGCCACATATTAAGGAGATTTAAAATGGCTTATATTACTAAAGTTTCTGGTAGCACACAACCAGTATTTGCACCTGACGTATTGAATGGTCCAGTTGCTCAAGGCGCAAACATTGTTGCACAAGGTCCAGTTCAAGTAGCAGGTCCCAAATTAGACTTTTACACTTTCACAGCTAATGCAACTTTGGTTGCTCAAGGTGGAGTAAATGGTTTCGTAGGCAACGTGTTACAGGCACTTCAACAAACAACTACTGTTTCTTTGTATCAAGTTCCAACAACAACCACCATCGCAGTCGGTGTATATCCAACTGGCTCTTTTGCCAACGTTGCCACAGCTTTGGCTGCTGCGCAAGGTGCAAATGCCACAATCGGTATCAGCTCTGCCACAGGCACAGCTGCGTTCACAAACTTAGCTGATATCTAATCAGTTGGATTTGTAACCACATCAAACCCGCTCCGGCGGGTTTTTTGTTGAGCATTTTTTTTCACACACTAAATATTCTTGTAGCAACAGCTACGCTCGTGTTACACATACACATACACACAGAAAGGAGTATATCATGAGCAAATCACCCTACGAGATCCGTCTCGATCTTCTCAAACTGGCCAACGAAATTCTTGCCACGCCAGTGTTTCAAAAACGTGATGCCTTGACACAGGAATATTTCTCTAAAAAAGAAATAGATCCGTCAGTGTCGTATCCAAATCTGCCCAGTTTTCCAGACACGGAAGCCATCATTGAGGAAGCCGAAAAACTCAACCGGTTCGTAAGCCAGCAGTAAACAAAGCCCCGAAAGGGGCTTTGTAGTAAATACACCATGGAAGTCAGCAAGATAACCGAAGTTACCATATTTGAAAGCCCCGACGGCGGCCGCACGGTGTATGCCAGAAAACCTGGAACCATCGAACGAACCCTGCATTGGCAAGATCCCAAACTGCAACAAGAACTCAAAGAACTAGAAGCACAAAAACGCTGGGTGGACATATTCCAAGCCCGTAGAGGCAATGCCGAACTGGATCGACTGTGCGAACAGGTCGAAATTATCTATGAACTAGGGCGACAAGAATGAGATACATGTGCCAAACCCGGTTCGACATCACAGCCACAGGCACCACCGGTCACTGCAAGCCGCAACGTATGCCATACAAGGACCGTGCCGGTCAGACCATGCACAATGAAGATTCCTGGCATCGCAGCCGTAACCAACAACGCAACTGGGAAACTCTCACACAGATACTGGGTCTGCGTGCCCAATTGTTTTATCTCACGGATCCGGTGCAGGACAGTACTGGCACACGCTGGATGTTTGAATTTGAAACCGAGGTCGACGGCGTATATGGCACAGATGATGATCCAGTGAAGGTGTTGCGCGAAGATGCCGAGGGTGTTCCTATGTTGCGCGAACTCAACAACGATCCCGACATTGACTCTTTTCTAGTGACCACTGGCCCGCGCCAGAATATCTGGTTTGCCTCTGTGTCCATAAATACATGATGGAGACGCAACATGGTTGAACCCACTGACATCGAAAAGAAAAGCCTGGAAGCACACGTGGAACTG
>JBMOHW010000258.1:0-2888 GCA_049317665.1 Terrimicrobiaceae bacterium
CTCTGCACGGGAACGATTACTGAGCGGAAGCGGATTCTGGAGCTGGCAGCGGCAGCGGTCGAAGCCCAGGTGCCGATTTGGATCGTGGGCAAACCGTATTCCGAGACCGATCCGTATTTTCTGGAGTTTCTCAAAGTGCAACGTGGCTCGGCGGGAATCGTCCGCTACGAGGGGGCTGTCGATGATCGGGCCCGGTTGGCGGAGATCTACCGGGACGCCCGGGGATTTGTGCTCCTCAGCACCATGGAAAGCCACAGCCTCTCAGCGATTGAGGCGGCGGCGGCGGGCTGTCCGCTCCTTCTTTCCGACCTGCCGTGGGCGCGGGCTTCGTTCGGCGATTCGGCGTCTTACTGTCCGGTCTCGGCAACACAGGCGGAAACCGCGCGTGCCCTCAAGCGATTCTCCGATCAAGCCCCCAGCTTACCGTTGCCACCCAAACCGTTGACGTGGCGCGAGGTCGCGGTGGAACTTGAAAAGGTTTATCGGGCCATCGTGTAAAGCCGGGGAGGAGCGTTTGACAGAATTAACGGAATTAACAGAATTCTTTCGGAAACCCCTCATTCTACTTCCGGTTCTTCCAATTCCGTTAATTCCGTTAATTCCGTTAATTCCGTCAAAAAGTCGATCACGTTCTATCCAAACTCCGGGTAGAGCTGGCGGCGGAGGGTTGGTTCGATGAGGATCGGGATGTCGTCGACGATGGGGTATTTCTCGTCGGACTCGGTGCATCGGTAGTGGTCGCCTTCCCGAACGAGTGGGGCTTCGCATCCTGAATCGATGAGATGCTTGGGACAGATCAGCCACGTCTCCGGACCGCGTGCGGGAGCGGTGTTCGGTGCAGGACTTTTCGTGCAGAAGCCGGAGATGACGCCGCCGAGTAGGAGGGCTGGAAGATTCATGGGCGTCGGAGTCCTGCCCACTTGGCTGCGGATGTAGCGCAGCGTGCGCACGTGCGCACGGGCATCGGCAAACACACGCAGATTTTTTTGCCAATGGGCCATCGGCATGGAGTGATTTTCGATCACGCCGTGGTCCACTTCATCGCAAGCCGCGTCGGAGATGAGGCCCTCGAACCATTGCCAGAGCTTTCCGAGACGAGACTTCGGATAGTCCTTTTTTTTCTGCGTGTAGAAATGAAGCTGCAATAGACGACCCATCGGCTCCTCGTCAAAGAAAAAGCTCCCGCCAGCTGCAAGGATCCGGTGGATCTCCGGAACGATCGTCTCGAGTCCGGGAAAGTGGTGGAGAAATTGATAGCAAAATGCAAACGGCACCGAACCCGAGCGAAACGGCAGGTGGTTCGCATCGCAACAAATCCGCATTGGCACCCGGGGCAGTCCGAATTGACGGGCAAAGAATTCGGCCGTCCGGAGCTGATCGAACGAAAGATCCGTTGCGACTCCTACGGCGTGAAGATGGTTCGCCAATGCCAACGCCCGGTGGCCTCGTTCCGCCCCGAGTTCGAGAAACGTGGAAAAATCCACTCCGCGCTGCGCAAGATCCCGGAACGTCGTTGTGGTCGTCTCGATCCTCTCCGCAAGGACCACATCGTGCTGGTCCTTGCCCAGATAATCCGGAAGAAGCACTTCCCCCGTCGTATGCTGCCGGGCCAGCTTCCGTCGAAACGCGATCTCACCCTGAAGATTGGCAATGGTCTGGCGGGTCAGGTCGGACATGAACGTATTTTGACATTGCTAAAGGAGGGGCGCATTGTCCAAGGTTTTCGGGCCGCCGCACAGGAACCACCGACCATCTCACTTTGAAGATACTTTTCGACCACCCGTCTCCGTTCTCGCTCGCACACGGCGGTTTGCAAACTCAGATCGAGCAAACAAAAGAGGCTTTAGAGAAGGAGGGCGTCGAAGTCGAATGGCTCCGATGGTGGGATGTTCAGCAGACTGGAGATGCGATTCATTATTTTGGCCGCCCTCAAGGTAGTTATATCGGGCATGCAAAACAGAAAGGAATGCCCGTTGCAATAGCTGAGCTTCTCACCGGCTTGGGCTCCAGACCCCTCCACTTACGGATGGTTCAGCGAGCCCTCATGGCATCGGCCAAAAAACTCCTGCCTCGCAACTTCACCTCGAAAATGGCATGGGACTCCTATCAGCTTGCCGATGCCGTATTAGCCCTGACTCCGTGGGAGCGGACGTTGATGATCGAAATGTTTGGGGCGAGCCCCGATCGGATCCATGTCGTTCCGAACGGAGTCGAGGAAGTCTTCTTCAACAATCCAAAATCCAAAATCCAAAATCCAAAATCTCCTTGGCTCATCTGCACGGCGACGATCACCGAAAGGAAGCGAGTTCTCGAACTTGCGGAGGCGGCCATTGCGGCGAGGACTCCGGTTTGGATCATTGGGAAACCGTATTCCGAGAGCGATGCCTACCATCAAAGGTTCCTCGAAGTCGTGAAGTCGTCAGACGAAATCGTCCGCTACGAGGGAGGGATCTCCGACCGAGCTCGGATGGCGGAAATTTACCAGGAGGCTCGCGGATTCGTGCTGCTGAGCACGATGGAAAGCCTGAGCCTTTCCGCCTTGGAGGCGGCTGCGGCGGACTGTCCGCTTTTGCTCTCCGATCTCCCTTGGGCGAGGTGCACCTTCGAGCAAAAAGCGAGTTATTGCCCGGTCGCCGGTGCTACCAACACAGCTCCCATCCTCAGAAAGTTTTATGATGCCTCTCCCACTTTGCCCGTCCCGCCGCGTCCGGCAACCTGGATGGAAGTGGCGGAGCAGCTCAAAGGCATTTATGAGGGAATTCTGGCGAACGGCAACACTTCTCAATGAATCTTCTGAAAACTATAAAACTCCATTTAAAATCGCTGTTTTTCCAGGGTGTCGGACGCTTTGGTTTCGCGATACTCGATGATGCCAACTCCGAGGTGAT
>JBMOHW010000259.1:0-2875 GCA_049317665.1 Terrimicrobiaceae bacterium
GGCAATCGTTATGTCGCGGAAGTCGCAGTCTGTAGCGGCAAGAGAGTTTGCTGTTATTGTTCTAGAAGTTCCCAGAGTGTTAGACCGAACAAAAACACGGCGTACTGCTGTGGCTCCGGCGCAAGTAAGAGTGCCGGTGATGGTTTGGTTGCCGAAACAAGAAACCAACATCAATCCAGCAGCCGCTGGCGCTGTGATAGTTAAATTGTTAAATACATTTATGCCGGTGATTGTTTTTGTTGCGGCACTCGTTCCTGTAAAAGAAACATTATAAAAAGTGATTGATGCGCCATCAATTGTTACAGTGTTATTTGTGCAATTTATCTGAGATGTGCCAGCGTTAAATGTAAGATTTCCAGAGTTTGTTATGTTTACAGCAGTCCCGTTGGTGCTTAAATTAACAGTGCTAGACCCTAGATTAATTGCCCTAATAGTAGTGCTGTTAGACTCCAAAGACCCAGCGGTTACTGCGTACCCTTGGGTATTAAATGTTCCATTGGTAACAGTAATAGAACCTGCGCCAATATTTAAATCATCAGCGAGTTGTACAGTGCCGCCGTAAGAATCAATTAAAAAGTTATTGGAGAACGACTTGCCTGCGCTTGTAATTGTTTGAGTATTGCGTCCGCCAAATGAAAGCGTTCCACTATATGTTCTAGTTACTCCACTACCAAACTTCCAGTCGCCAAAAATTAAATAGGTTGTAGATCCTGCCAAAGTCATCGCGTTAGTACGACTTGACATATCTAGTGTACCTATATAAACATAGGCACTGTCAAGAGTTACAGTCGCACTGGTATTCAATCCAGTGTTTTCAATTATTGCTGTGTCTTGCGCTAACGGAAAATTGTCGGTGCTTGCCGCTCCACCAGATGTTGCCGCCCAGTTGGTTCCTGACCAGTTTCCACCCGCTAACGTAACCCAATACACAGACTTAGCTGTGCTAAACGTAATGCCAGAACAACCACCTAAGTTTCCAATCCGGGTTCCGCTGATAGGAGCGGCAGTGCCAATGACGTAGATGTCACGGAAGTCTGCATCCGTCAGGCTTGCTGCGCTGTTGCAGGTCAGGGTTTGGGCGATGCCGTAAGTTGTCCCACGGAACCAAACTCGACGGTTTCCTGCTGTACCTGTAGTGGACAGAGCGCCGTTAATTGTCTGGCGAGAGTCAAAAGTGATTTGAGTGACACCTGCTGTGGATGGAGCGGTAACGGTGAAATTGTTAAACGTGTTAATGCCACTTATTTGGTGGGTGGTTGCGCTTGTTGCGGTAAACGATAAATTATTAAAAGTAACGCCAGTTGCTGTAGTTCCACCAGCGGAAACAATTGTTGTGGTCCCACTAAGCGCAATTGTAGAAGTTCCGGCGTTGAAGGTCAGGTTTGCATTGTTTTGTAAATTAACAACCGTGGTCAATAAGCCCGTCAACGTAACAGTACTGCTACCCAGATTTATTGTCCGTGTGTTGCTGTTGTTTGACGAAAAAGTGCCAGCAGTTACATTAAAGTTGTTTGTGGTGAATGTGCCATTAGTGACTGTAAGAGCACCAGATAAAGTAAGCGCATCCCCCAGCGTGTAAACCCCGCCAGCACCAGCGAACGTAAACCCGGACCAAGTTTTTCCTGCGGTGGTAATAGTATTGCCAGAAACCGTGCTAAAAAAATTTATATTAGCGCTGCTACTAACGGTCATTGTGTTAGAACAAGTCAATCCCCCGCTGGCATTTATTCCGTTGCCTTGGTTAAATGTTCCTGTAAACCCTGTAAAGTTTAAATTTAAACAACTTACTGTTGAGCCTACCGTGCAAGTTACCGTGCCAGAGGCGGCATCAAAGAACACATCATCGGATCCTGTGGGAACAGCCTGACCCCCGGCCCCACCGGAAGTCAGCGCCCATTTAGAGCCAGCGGTCGCATCCCAAGAAGCAGTACCGCCAACCCAGTACCGGTTAGCCATGCCTTACTCCGGCGGAGTTTCTTCGACGGGCGGAGCAGTAACTACAGCAAGCCAGTTGTTCAGGCGTTGCTGTTTCATCTCTTCAATCTCGGCGTCAGACGGGATCACATCACCGTAGAAGTGCAGCGCATCCCGAAAGACGCCAAACGGCGTATCAAACTCAAAATCAATCTTCATAAGCTTAGGTCGCGGTTAGGCTGAACGTGTAGGTGACGTTGAGAGTGTCGCCGTTGACAACAGTACGATCACCGCCAGTAAAGTCAGAACCCGAAAACAGCGTTCCGGTCGTGCCCGACTTAGTGTTGTTACTGGTCAAGAACGCGCCAGCAACTGTACCACCCGCGTTGATACTGAACACCGCAACAGATGCAGAGTTAGTAACAACTGATGGGTTTGCCGTGGTTGCGGTAGCGAACGTGGCCGTTACGCGGTTTGCTTGGCTATAGCCCGTAAATTCAGTCCAACCTGCATGACTGGACATTGTGTCACCAGCAGCAAACGTAGTGCCAGACCCCGGACCTGTTACAAGACCAAGATACCAAGTGGTAATTTGCGTAACACTGGTTAACGCCGTTCCAGCCATATACTGAATACCGGTGTTAACAACCAAGTTGTTGTTACCTTCTTCCCATTTCAAATCGCCGTTTTCATCGTAGCAGAGAACGTGAAACCGACCTGAAGCAGCTAATTTTTCCATGATTATGCGATCCTAATAATTGCCGAAGTGTTAGTGACGGCGGGGAATTGAACAGTAAACGTGGTGGCTGAAGTTTTATCCGAACCAAAATCCAACACACAAATCGCGGGATTTGAAGCCCCATCGTACTTGTAAATCAACGCTCCCCGCGCAGTAACCGCAGTAGTCCAGACGGCGTTATTGAATGACCAGTACGCAGTCGTACCGGTAGCACCCACAGTA
>JBMOHW010000260.1:0-2875 GCA_049317665.1 Terrimicrobiaceae bacterium
TGTTGATACAATAGTATTTTCTGTTTTTTGCAATAATCCTTGAGCATAGAATGAAGCATCACCACTTGTTATAGATGAAGCAACATCGCCTGTAATAGAGTCAGTTAGCCTAAAGTTCTTTTCGCCAGTTCGGAATACTCCATTTGGAATAAAGAATAATCCGGCTGTTGCTCCAGATAATGTTGTAGTTAAATTACCAATAGAATAGACAGAAGTTGTATCAGGATTGGTTGTCCAATCACTATCAACTGTGGCAACTCTAGTTCCAGTATTGTATGCAGTAATTGTTTTTTCTTGACCTGCACCCGTACCAGAAGCAATGCAAATTCTTGAACCAACATAGGTTGAAGTATTATTTGCACCAGAAGCATCAATTCTCAATGTAATGGTGTTTGCAGTACCAGCACCAGCTCTTCCTGAATAATGGTCATAACCAGTAATGAGAATTGATGTACCTGTATTTGCACCAATTAAACTTCCATTTGCTAAATTAAATGATGTTGACGGATTAACACTAACAATAAATGCTTCATTATTAGAAGTCAAAGCAACTAAAGCTGTACCATTTGATGTGTTGGTAATATTATCTTTAATGGTAACTTGTTCTAAATTACTTACTTGTGTTCGGTAATTTAAATTATTTGCCGCTAAAGTAAATTTATTCAAACGAATTACATATTTGTTAATACTGATATTATCAAAGAAAGGATATAATGGTGTTGTTGGTTTAAATCCTGTTCCCGTAAATATAACATTACTGTTTCTCATATATGGAATAATTGAAGCATCAATAATTCTATCACCTAAAGACTGAGTAATTGTAGATGCTACAACTTGACTTTTAACTCCTGTTCTAACTTGAGCTTCAGTTGTTGTTGTATATTGTGTTCCATATGCTGCAAACCTACGGCCGCCACCGTGGCCAAGCCAAGCACCATTTTCAGTAGCTCCACTAACAGTTGTTCCTGTCCAGGTTGTTTGCCATGAACCCCACTCATAAGAATAAGAATTTTGATTGATGATAGCCCAAGCGTCTTTATCACCTTCAAGATTAACAAGAACATCTGGTTGTTTTTCCGTATTAACCCAAATATCACTTGGTGGGTCAAGTTCAATTTTACCCAAATAATTAATTACATTAAATGGATTTACATTGATAAACTTAGAAGCTTTATTCTGGTCAATGAGTGGAGTATGTGTTGCATTAGCAGTAACAATTGGGCCAGCCTTTAAGAAATTGCTTGAATTTGCCGAATCAAAAGTTAACATATATGAAGAAATGTTAAATGTTGGTCGCATTTCTTTAACTTTTGGATCAATTGCCGCTTTGTAATCAGAATTAGAAACATCGGCAACAGAACTGCCAGCAAAAGCATCTACAACAATACCATTCTTAAATCGTGGTAAATTTGTTGAATCCAAAATACTCAAATCTTGTTTACCAACAGCATTTTGTTCCAATAAAGACAATGATGTGTAGTATTCTAAGTTTTCAACTCGCTTAGAAATGCCACCAATATCACGCATTGTAAATCTACGATTATCATTATATTGAATTTGAACATCTGCTGTATTTGCAAGGTAAGCTGGTTCTTGCAAAGTATATAAAGTCATTGCTCCATCTTTATCTCTTGGTGAAACAGGATTTAAAGAAGGAATACCTTGAACAACTTCAAAGTTTCTATTTTTATTTAAAACAACTTTATCAATTCTTGGCAAATAATATTGATAATCTAAAATCAAATCAGAACCATTTTCTGGAATTTTAGGGCCAGTAGTTGTTGAATCAACATCAAACGAAACAGTATTTGCTGTTGTTGGGCTAGTTGGAATTGCTCTAATTGGTCGATAATCAAGGCAATCACGCAAAGTATAACTTAGACCGGAAGCTTTTGATGTATATGTTGGAATTAATCCATAATCGTAACCAATATATGAATCAACATCAAAATATCCTGCACCAGATGAACTGAAACGATTATATCTTACAACCAAAGGACCAACAGGTGCAGCTGAACCTGGATTTAATTTAATTGCAGCATGGTCATAATATGAATCTCTTTGACCATTATCTAATGTATATCTTGATGTAACATCTACAGCAGAAGAAGCATTTGCTACCGTTATTTGATTGCCATTAAAATCCAAAATTGCATTAATAGAAACTACATCAGGCACAAATAAAGATTGTGGTGAATTTGGAACTTTGACAACAGTATTGGCCATAATATGAGTCTGGCCTTGAGTTGCATAAAGAATTACTCCATTGTTTGCAAATATACTTGTTCCGCCACTTGTTTGAATTGTGGTATTAGCCGCAACATAAGTTTTTGGTTTTGATGTTGGAGTAGAAGCGTCAATAGTTGCAACAATATTTGCAACCATAGTATTACCAGAAGTAACAGTAATTTTTCTTGTTCCAGTATCTACTGTAAATAAATTGGCAGGAATAATTTGGCCAACAGTATATGGTGAAGTGCCAGCAGATGTTACGACAACTGTGTATTTTTCTTGTTTACTTGATGTGCTTGTAGCGGCAGAAATAGATTCGCCAGTGCCTACTGAAAGTGCAGGAGAATCTGAAGATGAAAACGATTGTGAAGAATACAATCTCTTATATGAATAAGAAAAATCTGAAATTGTATTTTGTGCAACAAATTTTTGACCCAAATCAAAAATTAATGGTTCAAGGTCAGCATCAGAAATATAAGAATCTTTGTAAGTTGAAGCCAAATCTCTTGATGTTGTATCAATATCAGCTGCAGCTTTTTTAACAGCAGAATCAAATGTTACTAAAGAATCAACATTATTAAAACCAAAATCCATTGACCACAATGATTGATTATTTGGTGTTACCGTAAATGGTGAAGATAAT
>JBMOHW010000261.1:0-2872 GCA_049317665.1 Terrimicrobiaceae bacterium
TCTTGGGGGAGGCAGAGGAAACAAACTTTGCTCGCGCCAAGCAAATTCAGGCCGAGATGCGTGACCTTGCCGGCGGTGGCATTCTGGCATCAACTGCCGAAGTCGTGGCGCAAAATGTGGCTCAGGCGCGAGAGGTGGTCGGCGCTGGTTTGGTTGGCGGCGCAGCAGGATCGGTGATCCCAGGCATTGGCACAATGACTGGATTTGCTGGCGGTTTGGGAACTGGCATTGTTTTGACAACGGCAAAAATGGAAGCCGGAAACCTGTACTTGGACCTTCAGGAACAGGGTATTAGCGATGACACGGCAGTTCCAATTGCTGTTGGCGCTGGCTTGCTGAACGGCGTAGTTGAATCCGTTGGCATGAAGGTCGCCGCAGCTCCGTTTCGACAATTGGCAGTGCGCGTGATGCGCGAGCAAATTGCAGAAGCAATACAGAAGCCGACGATGCGCGCCGCGCTGGCGGCAGCCGGCAAGGCTTATGTTGTCCAAGTCGGATCAGAGGCGACAGAAGAAGGTTTGCAGGAGATTGTGAACATTGCCGGCGAGGAACTTGCCAAGGGCATGGAGGGCATCGACAGTGAAACGACCATGCGCGATGCGGCCAAGCGCGTGCTGGATTCGTTTGTGCAGGGAGCAATGGGCGGGTCCATTCTTGGCGGTATCGGCCCAGGCGCGAACCTGTATGTCGATTTGCGGCGGGCTAACAAGGCCACGAAGCAGACGCGGTTCTTCGATGATCTTTCAAAGAACGCCACCGAGTCAAAGCTCAAAGCGCGAGATGCTGGAGCATACGAACGGTTTGTGGCAGCAACGGCCGACGGAACCGGCGCTGACACGGTGTTTGTTGATGGCGCGACCATTCGCGACGTGCTAACGCAGGCTGGAGTGACGGACACGCAACTTGACGCCATCATTCCTGGCATGGCGCAGCAGGTGCGTCAGGCCGTCGAACTTGGCAACGACGTTACGCTGCCAACCTCGCAGTTTGCGGCGCGTTTAGCCGGCACGAAGTTGGGAGACGCACTAATGCCGCATATGCGCCTGTCGCCAGATGCGATGAGCGCAATGGAGGCGCAGCAGTTTGAGCAGAGCCGCGAGGCGTTGGTTGAAGAGGCTCGTGCCCTGCTTGATGCCAAGACCGAGGCAGAGAGCGCATTTGTTCAGGAAGCGGATCAGATCGCATCAAGCATGCGCGATAGGTTGGTGGCTGCTGGTCGTGATCCTGCAATGGCTGAAGTCGAATCACTTGTGCATCAGGCATTCGTGGTGACGCAGGCTGCACGTCTCGGGATGACGCCGTCCCAGTTTGAGGCCGAGAGCGGACTGCGCGAGATCGTTGGTGTTCCGCAGGTGCGCGACGAAGGTATGGCTGCTCCTACCGGACCTCTTGAGCAGGCAGACCAGTTCGACCAGGCGGGCCAGCGAAAGACAGACACGCCGCAGTTCCGTGCATGGTTTGAAAACAGCAAAATTGTTGATGAAAACGGCAACCCTCTTGTCGCATACCGAGCAATGCAGGGTCGAACTGTTCTGATGGGAGGCGATGCAGGATTAGCGTTCGCGGCTTTGGATGAAGCAAATGTTCAGCAATGGACGGAGGGCGGCACTCGTCCGGTTCGTAAGGTGTATGTCAGCGCACAGAATCCCTTTGATTTCCGCGATCCTGACATGCAAGATTTGCTTGCTGATATGGTGATTCAGCCAAAATTCGTTGAGGAATACAACCGAAGGCTTCGTGAATCAGGAGCTGGCGATTCGTGGCAAGCAACGCCTGAAGATTTGGAATATCAAGCGCGAGTTGGCGCGTGGCAGCTTCTTGAAACGCCAATGGTGGTGGAAATTTTGCGTCGGGAAGGTTATGACGCAATGTTTGTTGTTGAAGATGAAGGGCAGCGTGTCCCCAACATTGCGGTGTTTTCAGACAATCAGTTCAAATCAATTGACAACCGAGGCACGTTTTCACGCGCCACGGCAAACATTATGGATCAAGCTGCCACGCTCGACGCCGAATACCTCGCGGCCGTTGAGCGCGGAGACACCGCGACCGCGCAACGGATGGTTGACGAAGCGGCAAGAGCGGCTGGATATAACGAAACTGGATTCCATGGACTTGGAGAGGGAGTGCTTGAAGGAAGCACCTTTGATGTCAACAGGAGAGGCAAAAAAACTGGGGCCAAGAGCGCCCAAATGGGTTTCTTTTTTGCATCACAAAAGACGGCAGAAACATACGCAGCGCAAATGCCTGTTGATAGCGAGCTGCGTCAAATTTCACGGGCGGCTGCTAGGGTTGCTCGGGAATTCATTGATTCCATTCCAGCCAAATATCGAAATCAAATTCGTCCTAGTTTGTCGATCTTGCAAGAACAGCTTGATCGCGGCGAAGAAGCGTTCATGCCAGACGGAGATCTGTACAACGTAGACATCAATTCGCCAGCATCATTTGTTGTGCAGGTGATGGACGACCTGTACGAATCATTCCCGGAACTTATTGGGGATGTGTTGGATGTGTGGCCTGGCGATTCAAAGGCCAAAAGGGAATGGGCTTCCAAAACGCGACTTAAGTATTTGCGTGAATTTGATCCTGAACTTGCGCGCTTGTTCAAAGAAGGCAAGGGTCAAAAGCCAGTACTGTTTGACGCAAAATTGAAAATGCAGAATCCATTGATCGTGGATTTCAAGGGCAAGGAAACTCGTCCAGAAACATATGCAGACATCATTAGGCGTGCGATCAAGAATGGGCATGACAGCGCAATCATTCGCAACACATATGACACCATGCGTGGCGAGCCTGTGCTTGATGACATCAAGGTTGTATTCGACCCAGCCCAAATCAAGTCCGCAGAACCCGTAACCCGCGACGAGCAGGGCAA
>JBMOHW010000262.1:0-2868 GCA_049317665.1 Terrimicrobiaceae bacterium
GGCCGCAGTTTAGCGCCCTCTCGCCGGCTGTGAAGGCGAGTTTTTCCACAGCCTGTTAGCGGTTGAGCCGGTCAGACCACCGAGCTTGTAGGGGGAACAGGTGTTCAGGTATCTTGATGGTTCATGGTTCCGGCCGTTGCTGGGGATCCTTATGGGTACCGATATTGTTTCTCCGGCGAAGCGGCGATCGATGATGCAGGCGGTTCGGCAGAAGCAGACGGGCATCGAGTTGGAGGTTGCGAGGATCGTCAGGAGGCTTGGGCATAGGGCGAAGGCGAATGCGGCAACGCTTCCGGGGCGACCCGACCTGTCGAATCAGCGGACGAAATGGGCGATTTTCGTCCACGGCTGCTTTTGGCACGGCCATCCCGACTGCCCGAAAACCAAAGGCGGGAAGTCCGGTAGAATCCCGGCTTCGAATCGTCGTTTCTGGGCTGTCAAGATTTCCGGCAATCGGAGGCGTGACGCCATCAAGGCAAGGGCCCTTCGAGCGCGCGGCTTCAGAGTGTTGACGGTCTGGGAGTGCGAGGTGCGGGACAAAGCCCGGGTTACCCGCAAGATGGTGCGGTTTTTCGGCCGCTGTAATTGAGCCTGGAAACTAAGCACGGAGGACGGAAGTTATGTGTTGCACACCCCTGCGCGTGGCCGGGCTGTTTGCCGGGATCGGCGGTCTGGAACTCGGAATGGCCCGAGCCGGCCATCGAACGGAGCTTCTCTGCGAGATCGAGCCTGCCGCGGTAGCCGTGCTTCGCCACCGGTTTCCTGACACGCGACTTCACGAGGATGTCACGACGCTCCGTCGTCTTCCGAAGTCGATCGATTTGGTGGTCGGAGGGTTCCCCTGCCAAGATCTCTCTCAGGCCGGGCTCACTAAGGGGCTTGCCGGAACGCAATCGAGCCTCGTCGATCACGTCTTTCGGCTTTTGAAGGCCACCGACGTGCCGTGGGTGGTCCTCGAAAACGTCCCGTTCATGCTTCAACTCAGTCGGGGCAACGCCATTCGCCATGTCACAAAGGGGCTCGAGCGGCTCGGATACCACTGGGCCTACCGGGTATTGGACACAAGGGCCTTCGGGATTCCCCAGCGTCGTGAGCGGGTTTTCATTGTCGGATCCAAGGAATCCTCCCCTGCTGCCGCCCTCTTCGAGACCAGCAAGGCACCGACGGACGCCGTCCGCGATCCGGATGTCGCGTGCGGTTTCTTCTGGACGGAGGGGCTTCGAGGCTTGGGCTGGGCGGTGAACGCCGTTCCGACGCTCAAGGGAGGGTCGACGATCGGCATTCCGTCTCCTCCGGCGATTTGGATGCCGGATGGCAGCTTCGTAACGCCCGACATTCGGGATGCTGAGCGGCTGCAGGGGTTCGAAGCCGATTGGTCGCTCCCGGCCACGACGGTCACTCGCGGAAGCCACCGGTGGAAGCTCGTGGGAAACGCTGTGTCCGTGCCGGTAGCCGAATGGGTCGGTTCGCGATTGGGGCGTGAAGTTGCGGCAAAGCTGCGGATCGCAGTGCCCTTCAACACGGAAGCTGCGTGGCCCCGAGCAGCATTCAGCCAGGACGGAGAGGCTTTGCAGGTCGAGGTTTCGACTTGGCCGACCAGCCGCGCCACCAAGCCACTGAGCGAGTTCCTCCAATATCCAACGAAGCCACTTTCGGCTCGAGCAATGGAAGGCTTTTCTTCGCGTCTCGCTCGAGGCAATCTCAAGCGGCCCGCCGAGTTCGATCGGGATCTGAGGCGGGCAATCGAGCACCGCGCCTCCGCTGCGTCTGCCGAGGAAGGCGCTAGGGCGGTGATCGCAGCGGGACGCCGGCAACGAGGCTGAGCCCGCTCCGGGAAGGACGCCGACATGGCCAAGAAGAAGGCAGCTAAAAGAGTCACCGCGAAGGCCGATCTGGGGATCGGCACGTTCGCGGATGCCTTGGCCTTTGCCGGGGCAAAACCATCTGATTCCGCGTCAAGAGAGCAAAAGAAGAACTACTCGGAGTGGCTCTCGAACTCGATCGCCGTGCTCCTCGCATCCAGACTGCGAAAGGCAGGAGGCTTCAAAACGATTCTCCCGAACCCCGACGGGCTGGGAAGAGAGACGGGAAGCGCCAGCGGCGCCCATAAGAAGCTCAAGAAGACGG
Organism: Terrimicrobiaceae bacterium; assembly: GCA_049317665.1. Classification (GTDB taxonomy): domain Bacteria; phylum Verrucomicrobiota; class Verrucomicrobiia; order Chthoniobacterales; family Terrimicrobiaceae; genus JBBRHN01. The sequence continues at coordinate 2,128 of JBMOHW010000262.1, forward strand.
ATGTGAGGTTCGCCACGCAGGACACCGGCCTGGAGTTGCTCGTGTCGGTGAAGACGCTGAACTTCCGCGACGTCAAAAAGGATCCAAAGGTTTCCGGCGGGGTTGTCATTGGTCGATACACCAAGAACATGGTGCGAAACGACCACGAGCTTCGCGCAGAAGCCATGGACCATCACGAGCGGTTTCCCTATGCCGTTCTGATCGGGCTTTTTTTCGTGCCCGTGGACTCGTGCGACGATGCCATCAACGGAAAATCATCGTTCGCACATGCCGTCATCACGTTCCGCCCGCGAACCGGCCGTAAGGAAGTGAGCGATGCGCCGGCCCAATTCGAACGATTATTCATCGGGCTCTACGACAGTGGAAAAAAGGCGGATGATGCGGTCGGGTTTTTCGACGTAGTATCCCCGCCTCCGAGACAGGGCCGTGTGCCGTGGCCTGACGAAGTCGAAGAAACGCGGCGAGGCGGCAAGCTCCTGACCCTCGACCAAATGGTTTTCCAGATCGTCAAGGAGTACGGAATCCGCAATCGTCGCTACATCGAATGGGCTGACGATGAGCCGAGCGCTCCAGTGATTCTCGACGCTCCTATTGCTCTTGCTGATTCTGACGCCGGAACTGACGACGCCGACAGCGATTGATCGACGCGAATACGGCTTTCGTCTCACTAAATGCGACGGCAGAAGCTCACAAGCTCAGGCGGGCCGTGACGGCACTCGCCCTCGGGAATGTCGGTAAGCG
>JBMOHW010000263.1:0-2826 GCA_049317665.1 Terrimicrobiaceae bacterium
CGATCCGGGTGGGATGGCCCGGTGCGTTGGTATTGCCGGCCCGGCCCCAGGCAATGTTGTAGTTGATCTTGCTGCTTTCGTCATCGGTCCAATAGGCGTAGCGGCCGACGATGGGATCATTGGCGGAGATGACGGGCGCGGCATTCGTATCGGTCGCCCCACTTTGTCTGACATAAATCCAGGCGACCTGCATCGTCGTGGCATTGCCGCTGGCGTCGAGTTTTTCCGTAAGCAGATGTGAGGTGGGGTCGCGGTAGGTCACCACATTGAGATTTGGTGGGGCCAGAACAGGGTCGGCCGTGGACACTGCTGTGCCGGAGTGCAGAGGGACGACCTGAGAGAGCACCTTTCGTTCGTCCACGGTAGTGGAAGGGTCATTGGTCAGACTTCCCGTAATGAGCTGACCCGGCTGGGTGGCCCAGTTTCGGTTTGTGTCCGCTGTCTGCTGGTTCAAAGTTGCTATGACCCGTTCGATGCCGGACCAGGCGAATTGGTCGGCACGCGCGCGTTCCAGGTGGGAGGCGGAGGCCGGGCGGAGCAGGCGCATGCTCTCAGAAAAGCCCACGACAAGAACGCTGATGATGACAATAAATGCCAGCACGATCAGGAGCGACATGCCTTGTGTGGTGCGGGGCGCGTTCATCGGGCGTTAAAAAGGTTCACTTCGATCTGGTAGGAACGGAGGCCCTCGGCGATGCCTTTGAGATCCGTTCTGGCAAGAGCCTTTGTCACGTAATCCGGAGCGTCCGTCGCGGAGGAGCCAAGGGTAGTCAAAGTGGTTTTTTCGGTTGGTCCGATGCGGTTGGCTGAACGGGAGTCGGCGAGAACGAATCCGAGCCTGACGATCGGCGGGAGTGCGCAGGCGAGGTTTGTGTTATTCGTCGCTCCGGAGTCCAAGAATCCCAGCCTGGAATCAAAAAGAGGGGTAGTGAAGGTCCCTCCGGCGGCGTTCCTGGTAATCGGCTGGCCCCTGGCATCGAGGCACTGGACGAAAAGCGCGACAACATTTTCAGCGATCAAGCCTTGATAGGCGTTCGCCGCGTCTGCTGGAGCGACGGCATTGAGGATCGAGTCGGTCAGCCATGTTGCCGGGGATGAGTAGATGAGAAAGTTTGTGCCGGCGGCGGAATTTGCCACCGAGAACCGGCAAAGATAAGGTTTCGGTTTGGAGGCGTCGTTCGTGTTCCACTTGACGAAATATCCGACCTCCGCCACATCACCAAGGGTTTGATCGGTGGCGGCGGGTGACTGCCAGAACACGGCGTGGGGGTTTTTAAAAGATCCACTGATTGAGCCGGGATTGACCACAAATTGCAGGTTGTTCGTATCCGGGCGATTGACCGGGAGAAGGGCCGAGCGGAGGTCGCTCCGGATGAAATCCGTGACGGCCAGGATATTCTGCATCCGTTCGTTGTTCGAGTATCCCAGCTGTGAGGTCTTGCTCACGCTGCTGAAGATGCCGGCAAGGATGGCGACGAGAAGGATGAGAATCGTCATGCTCACGAGCAACTCGAGAAGGGTGAATCCAGCAGGGACAATAGGAGGCCAGCCGGAAGGTGCACAGTCGGCATCGAAACCCCGGCGCTCCCGGCCGTCCGCAGCCTTAGTATCTTGCAATGTCGGCATGGATGGTTTTCTGAACGTTTGTCACGGTGCTTCCGGCAGGCCAGAGGAATTTCAAGTTGATGCGCCAGAGGTTGGCGGCACCGTTTGCTTCCATGGTCGTATCGGAGGTCACGGTGGGAACGCAGACATACACCGCTCCCTGCGCGACGGCGGTTTCTGTGGCCACGTTGCTGAGGATGCCGGTGGTCGTGTCCACCCCGTTGATCCGCTTTCCGGAAATGTCAAAATAGACGTTGGTGGGGTTCAAGGGAATGTTGGTGAAATCCTGCTTCCGAAGGGTGTTCACAAGGTCGCTCGTCATCGCCGAGACGAGCAGGTCGTCCATGGATGACTTCGTGGTCTTGAGGGTCGCTGAGAGCAAGCCGACGATGCCGGTGAGAGCGAAGGCAACGACACCAAGCGAGATGGCAACCTCGACAAGGGAGAAACCGGGAGATTTTTTCGGGCTGGGACAAGCGGTGTTCATGGCCGGTCGATTTTTGCAAAGCCAGAGGTAGCCAGCACGGTGATATTGTAGAAGTTGCCCGGTCCGCCGGCTGCGGCCGGTCGGGTAAAGTTGATGGCCCCGGCGGGAGCAAACCCCTCAGCGAGGCGGACCTGGGCGGAGGTGCTCTGCAGGAGGCTGCGGCTCGGGAGGAAAATCAAATACTGGAAGGCGGTGGCTGTCGCGCCACGGTAGTTGATAGCTGGGAAATCCTGGATTGGAGGAATCACGGAGGGGTATTCGGAGAAGTTGAAGTTTGAGTTTGGAAAGTAGGCGACGATGCCATTCTGAAGAGTTTCCCATTTGGAGATCTGCTTCCATCCCGTGCCCTCGGGCACGTATTCATAGAGGCCGAAGGCGACCGCGTTTGTGGAACTTCCATTGATGGCGATCAGGGCCGTCATGGCATTTTTTGCCGCGGAGTTCTGGCTGGCGAGGTTGATCAGGTTCACAATCTTGTTCCCCTCGGCACTGAGCTTCTGGGATTTTCCGAGATCGTTGAATGCCGGGACCAGCAGAACCGCCAGCACGCCGATGATGGCAATGACAACCAGAAGTTCGATGAGGGAGAATGCAGGCGATGCAGGCGGGCGATCAGGGGGAGGGTGCATGAGGTAAGACTTTATGACTGAGCTTACACGACTTCGAGGGATTCTTCATGCTTGGAGGCGAGCTCGGCATGGTTTTCGTCCGCATCCGGGAGATAAACATTTTCT
>JBMOHW010000264.1:0-2819 GCA_049317665.1 Terrimicrobiaceae bacterium
TGATATCCTTGATCTACGACGGCACATTTCCCTGACAGGTTTTGATGCTGAGACAGAGATGAAGTCCCAGCTTCAGAGCCTCATGGACGGGACCCTGCAGACGTGGATGGGTGACGCTTCCGACATCGTCATGATTGGTAATGGGACGGGGGGCATGTCCCCAACCCCCCTTCTCTGTGAGGAGGTTGGGCGCGAAGCAGGCAACGGTGGTGTTGCACCCTCTTCCGGGGATACCACCGTTGGGTCTACAATCAGAAATTTCGACCACGTAGCCAGACGATTCGCAAGTCAGTCGGTGGTGGAACGGGTGGTGTTTGAAATCCCCGTTGCGGGTCCGTACCCAACTGGAATTTCAGTCGCCAAGTCCGGGGTCACCACCAAATGGCATGAGGACGATGCCATCACGATTGACTTTGGGGATCTCAACCCTACTACGCTTCAGACGTGGTTGACCCCTGCTGTTCCCGCTGTGGGTGTGACCGCTTTCTGGCCTTCCGGTACGATGGTCACGGATGTTCTGACTTCCTACCACGATGATGGCCATGACACCACATCCGTGTCCCAGGTGGTGGTGCCAAAGCGGATTGAGGGTATTGGAACACCACAGATCAAAGTGGTTCTGGACGGCAACCTAGCCGTGGTCAACGGTGGGGGTGCTGTGGGGGATGGTCCCATGGTAGACGTTGGTGTATCCGACACAGGCTCTGATCGCAGGATCTTTTTGGAGCTTGAGGTGACCTATACCACAGGCTATGGACTCTCCCGAACACCAACTAGCACCCCTCCTGAACCAACAGGAGCCACAACCTATCCGGGCTACGACATTGGTGGCCCCATGGTTGAGAATGATAGGACCCAACGTCCGCCTGAGATGCGGTCCACTTGGGTTCCCAAGCCCAAATTTCGCAATGGCTTCCGCGAAGTCACCCTCGAACAGGTATCGGCCCCAGCGGGGACTTTTATCTCCGACAGTCTGGTGACCCGTACAGGGAATACCGTTTTCCCCCCACGTCGGGTGTGGTCCGTGACGGGGTTGACCGCCAATGGTGGTGCTGCCATTGCTGTTTACGGCAGCTCATCCCGTCAGGTGACCTTGACCGGAGCCCCGGTGGCTAACCAGACATTGGTTCCGATCACGTACTATAGCCAGGACCCCGTTCCCAATGCCGGAGCATCTGGGTATCAGGTGGGTGTCTACTACAACACCCACGCCCCCCAGACGGCCGGTACACAATCGGGAGGTGTGCCCCTAAACCTCCTGCCCACGGAGTTGGCCGTAGAGCCCCTGTGTGTGTCTAGTACCATGGTCTCGGGTCAGACGGGGAAGGGTAGCAATGACCTTCCATACCCGTACCTCAATCCCCTGGACCAGATCGCTACGGCCACGGATCCACCTGTTGGCACGGCACCCAAGGAGTGGTATTTCAGTGCCACGGCTGAGGTGTCCCTTGCGGACTTCAGCGCAACCACTGGTTTCCTGACTCTCCACAATTTTGTGCCCGTAGATGGAACCAACACCCTCACTCTTGGATCCACGACCGCTGGTCGTGGCACGGAGATCGACCCTGAGGGTCGGGTCTACTACGACTACGTCAACCACAATGGCTATAAACCTGCAAGCATGGCCTCACCCCTTCTTGGAGTCACTCGGCACAAGAATTTCTCGGCCATGCTGGTTCGGACCCTGGTGGATACAAGACTCTTCCGCAAGGGTGATGTACTCCTGGTTGTACTCAGTCGGTTTGCGGACCTTGACCAGCGAAACAATTTTGCGTTCACCGACACGCCTAACATCCGCACGGGGGCTGCAATCTACCGGGCGAAAAATCTCCCTCTTCTCCCACCCCCACCAACAGTTTGAGGTTTGAACCATGCCACGGGTGACTGATCCTTCTACAATCACTTCTGGGGGTGGGCTTTCAGACGCCCCTCTGAGTACGCAGCAACCACTCACATCCCACCTCCAGGACCCTGGGGCATCTCACGCTGCGTCCTCCGTGACAGCGGAGAACACTTATCTCCAGTGGTCAGGGACCAACGTTCAGAGTGTTCTGGGCGATCTGTCACCTCTCATTCCACCAGAACCGGGTCCGCTTGGTTCCGATGGTGTCGCGTGGCTTGGGTCTTCCAACACGGGTATCCCTGATTGGGGCATCCTCAAACTTAGGGATGGTGCTATTCCCCCCACGGGGAACGTAGGGGTGGATGTTCGCGGGGTGTACCCATACTACTACCGGGCACCAGTGGGATACGATGGTGTTGGCCTCACCGGTACAGGTCTTGACCCGGTAACGGACCCAACGTTCAACTACTATGATGGCATCGGTTTCCCGACCTACACGGGTTGTGGTGTGGGCCAAGCTCATGCAGGCTTCTCTACCGTGAGCATGGGTGGTGGGGCTGCGGACGGGTTTCCATCGTGGAGAATCCTGCCTCCTATCACGGACCCCGCGGTGGTTGTCAGTGGGATTGTCAGTCCCGCAGACCGGGGGGTTCTCGCCCTGGTCAAATGGGCCGCTGGTACCCTCTCCGCACCGGGGGCTCTAACCACTACGGCTGACGTTCTCGCCCGCTGCCCCGCCGCTATTCTTCTTGGGCAAGGACTTTCGGGCGCCGACGGTCAACCCGGAGGTATCTTCGAAGAGGCGGGGGGGGATCTTAGGGCGTCCGGCTCCATTGAGATCACCACGAACCCTGCTGCTGGCTACACAATCACGATCGACCTCACGCCACTTGGGCTCCAAAATATCCTTTTCCGATCCGTGACATCTCTAACCGGAGCACCTAGGGAGTTCGTCCGTTCGGGTACACCGTCCACT
>JBMOHW010000265.1:0-2816 GCA_049317665.1 Terrimicrobiaceae bacterium
CGTCAGGAAGACTACCTCCGAAAATTGGAGGCAATCCGGTCTGACAATCAGAAGTGGCAGATCGAGATAGAGGCCAAAACTTCGAAAGCTTGGTATTTCCTGCTGGGTTGGTGGGGCATCCTTCTGCTGACCCACGGCAAATACACCATGCTGGCATTTTGGGCCGGGGTCCTGGTTTCCACGGCAACCATCGGAAAATGGCTGATTGAAGATTACAGGCACCGAAAAGATCATCAGGATCGTATTGACCAATTGGAGAAGAACTCATGAAGAAGACAACGGAAGATCAAATCGTCGCAACCCGCACCGCCATCGAGGCGAGTGGAGGAAACCTGGGCGCCGCATCAGTGGCCCTGGGCATCACCCGTCAGGCTCTTCACCGTCGTGTGGAGGTCCACCCTGCATGCTGGCCGGAGGGTATGACCCGCCGCAAGTATGGGACCCTCCGTACCCTCACTCCTGAGTACGTTGCCGGTGTCATTGCGGGCAATGGGGGATCCATTGCCAAAGCCGCCAAAGCACTCGGGGTGAGCACTCCTACCCTTCGTGACCATCTCAAGAAGAACGCCCCGCCTGCGGTCACGGATGCGGCCATTGCAATCCCTCCGGCAGCTACGGCGGAAGAACCCCCGGCGGAGACTGTTGCGGCATGACCGATACGAAGCACATGGAAGAGCTTGAGGCTCTCGAACGCAGCATTCCGGAGCGGTATGCCCAGGTTCGGGATTCACAGGGATACCATCGAGCCAACAGTGAGCTTTTTGGTGAAGATGGTCCCTTCGTAGGGGTCATGATGAGCCTTATGGAGCTTCCTCAGAGCGAACGTGCGTCTTTCGGGGCTGCGATCAATCGCGTGGCAGAGGCTGCGGCGACGGCACAGGAAAAGTGCCTCAAAAGGCTGAAAGCATCATGAGTAGGCGTCCCAGCGCGACAATCATCTATGGGTCCTATGTCACTCACAATGACTCCATGGAAGAGGATGACCCCAGAGCCATGATGGCAGAGAAGGAATTTGGTGTGGTGTGCACCAACTCAGACAGCTCCAAAACTCTCTACCATCTCGCCGAGGCTATGGGGCTGGACGTTGCCTGGATTGACACCGAGGCTAGACCAGCGGAATTCATCGTTGGGCACTCCGTCCAAAAAGTGGGGGGTTGGAAATCAGAGCCCTTGGAAGCCCTCATGATCCCAATGGAAAAGGGCACCCAGGTGGTCCGGCTATGCGAAATTCTCGGCCTGGACCCCCCGTCCTTTCACCTTGTCTCCACGTACGCCTGATCCCTAGCCAGCACCCACCCCCCATTCAACTCCACCACCCTGGACGTGCAGAGACTCGGATCCTGCACGCATCCTAGGGGCACCAGTCTCCACCCCTTCTCCTCATACCTCTCCCCTCCGGGCCACGGGACAACCACGCTCTTTGGTGTGGTGGGATCCAACACTGCGATCAGGTCTCTTGGGTCATGCATGACCCAACATGACCGATTGAGGTGTTAGCGGGGAGTAATGGTCCTCATGGATCATAATGACCTGAGAATTTGGGCAAGGGACAACCAAGACCGATTCAATGGGATGCTGAATCAGTATCTGGTCGGCAACCAAAGCATTGAGGAGGCTTTGGTTAGAATCATTGACACCCTCCACCCCGTTAGAGATACCAGCAAAATCCTCCAAGAGATCCAAGAGAGGTTGAAAGAAGTGGAGGATGGTGACTCCGAGGATTGGGCCTCCTGGCTGGTGGAGTTGTCGGATCAAATCCGACAACTGAAAACTACGCAACCCACCCTAACGAACTCCCCACCACTGCCCTTGGAGACCCCTAAACCGCCGTTCAATTTCCGGGACATGATTGAAAACGGGGTGGACACAAACCAGGGCAATCCTCTATGGGGAAGTTTTCGCGGTCGGTACTACCCGGCCGTATCAAAAGAAGCCGGGGTTCGCGTTGTAGAGAGCTACGGTTTGGAAGGGGACCCAAGAAAAGCATTTGGGACGGTTCTACCCGTCCGAAAGCAGGAGGATGAGGAGTACGTCCTGGTTCCACCACAGACAACGGTCATCCTCAACACTCGCGAAAAAGTGAAAATGAATCCATCGGTGGTGGTGATTCTGAGTGGCCACCCCACGTATCAGGCCGTAGGGCTTGAAACACGGGGTGGGGTGTTGGATGAGAAGAGTGGGAAAATTGGGTCGGTCGAGGTGCAACTGACCAACCCCAAGTCGACCCCAATCAGGGTCTACCTAGGGCACGGCGCTTGTGAACTCACGTTCATACCGTTGGGTAGGTAAGGTCCACACCCACAAACCCACGGCAAGCCGTTGTGGGACCATCCTCCCCTCCCTGCTCGAAGTTGTAGGCCCGAGCCGCAACCGTATCCTTGAAACCAATGGCTACTAGAACCGGACACCGGGTTTCGGTGCTAAGGAACAACGCCCCTGTGGCACCCAGGTTGATTTCGACTTGGGCATAGCGGATCTGGGTGGCTGCGTCCGTTCCATCAAACGTGTTAGCACCAACCACCTGACATCCTGCACCGTCTGCGGCAACGTCCTGTTTGGAGGGTCCAGTTCCATCCGCTCGTCCGGCATCCATCCAAGTAGTCTTGCCAGGGATTTTGATCCCAATGGACAGGTTGAGGTTTCCGGGTCCAGGGGCGAGATAGGCGAAATCAGCGAGGGTTACCCCCCAGAATTTGAGTCGGATCACGGTCGCTCCGACGTTGGCAGCACCAGCGTCGAATGCACGAACGTAGACTTTCGGACCCGTACACCCTGAGTAGTCGACACCGACAGGGGTGTAGCCCGTCGAGTAGTCC
>JBMOHW010000266.1:0-2812 GCA_049317665.1 Terrimicrobiaceae bacterium
AAGAATATATTGACAAAACTGTACAAGATTATTCTCGTAGAATACTTGATCTAGGTGGAGGTGGTGGTTCTGTTGCAGTACAATATGTCAATGGCGGCACTATGAATGGTGATCTCAATATAAATGGTCATATTCTTTCTGGTGGTAGAGATATATCCAATTATTTTGGATCTGGTGGAGGTGGTGGCAGTCAAACTCTTTCATTTAACGAAAGCAATGCTGATCTTTCTATAAGTGGTGGCAACACAGTTAGTTTATCAGCCTTAAGCGGTGAAGGTGGAGGAACAGGTGACTCTGCTGTTAATGCCCTGGTACATGCAAATAGTGGTCAATGGGATACTGCATATAGTAATTTAGTATCTAATAGTGCAGCTTACTTGAGTGGATATGATCTCTCTTCCATAGCTGCAGCTTCTGGTTCATGGGATAGTACCTACACTACAGTAAAGAGTAATAGTGCTAGTTGGTCAAGTGTTTATACAAACGTAAATTCAAATAGTGCCTACTACGCTTTAACTAATAAAAATATCACATTTGGATATGATGTAACTATTCAAGGAAACTTAACAGCCTTAGGTACTAGTACTTTTCAAAATACTATCTTTACTACTACTAGCGCTTTGAGTGTAGTTAACACAGGACCAGGACCTGCATTATATGTATATCAACAAGCTGGTCCTTATGATGTAGCTAGTTTTTACGATGGAGATGGTATAGAAGTATTGCATGTAGGTAATGCTCAAGGAGGGGGTAATCCTTTGGGTCAAGTAGGAATAAACACAAGCTTTCCCTCTGCTGAATTGACAGTTAATGGTGCTATTAGTAGTAATGGTGTTATAACAGTATTAGAGGGTAATAGTAATCAATGGAATACTGCTTATTCTACAGTCTGCGCTACCAGTGCATTTTATATTTCCAACACTATTACTCCTGCAGGTTTCCCTGGCGGTTATACGTTTTCAAATTCAGACAATCTTCGCACCTTCCATGTTGATACAACTACAGCAGCTGTTTCTGTTATATTTCCTTCTACTTTGTCTAATAATTTTAGCGTGACACTCATAACTCTTGGAACTAATATGATGCAAGTTTCATCAACACAAACACCGTTCTTATGCGCTAATGGGTCTCGCGTATTCTTACCTTTCGCTTCAACATTAATTTATAAATACAATAATTTGCTTTGGGGGTTAGGCAGCTTTACATGAGCTTTGTTATTCCTGTTATTTCCAGCAACTTAGAGGTAAACAATTTTAGCCGGGATTGGGTACAAGTTCAACGACTAAATCAACAGGGTACAGGAAAAAATTCTACTATTACTCTTACCCGACCGTGGTCTGCAATTAATATTCAACCAAACGGTTATTACGATTATGTAGCAAACGGTCAACCAAGGTTTAGTTATGATCCGGTAACATTGCAGCCATTGGGGTGGTACATAGGCACAACTATTGGGCAAAATTATTTAAAGTATTCAGAGGATTTTTCCCAAACAAGTACTTGGGATGCCAGAAATGTTACTCCTATCTTGAACACAACATTTGTTTCCCCGTCAGGCGATTTTACTAGCTATGAAATAAATGAGGGTACCTCGACCGGCATTCATTGTATTTCTTCAGCTAAAACAGTTTTAATTACTAATACCAGTCGACATTTTATAAGTGTTTTTGCAAAAGCTGGGACTTGTAGTACTTTTAATATAGTGTTTGAAAGGGATCTAGATGGTGGTTCCTTTGCCACCGGTAGATGGGTTACATTTAACCTAGCAACTGGTAGGATATCTTTTGGTGGCGGGGCTAGTGTCACCGAAGCAGCTATGTTACCTTACGGCAATGGTTGGTATAGATGTATTGCAGTTGCCAATGCAAATGGTGTCACGTATCCTAATTATAATGGGGTAAATTTTGTAATGTCTTCTACTACAACAAGCGGTTCTAGATTACCCTCTTATACAGGAACTAATAGAAATATGTATTTATGGGGTGCTCAGTTCTCGCAGACTGCAGCTTCAGAATACACACCGACTTATGGATTGAGCTCACAACCAATTGTGGGGGGCAGTTCCTGGACTAATGGAAGTACAGATTATGTTACTGGGGGTTTAGATACATCATTGTTTCAAAATTTAAGTTCTGGTACTCTATTGTTTGAGTGGATACCTTATGGCGTAAAAAACGGTGCGACTGCTCATACATATGCAGTAGGAGGCTCTGATACTAATTATATTGGCATAGGAGGAGGCGATGGTACTTATGCGTTAAGTATACGTGCAGAAAAAAATAACGTTAATACATTAAATTTTACTGCTGGTACTTATTCACCGTATGTTGTAAATAAAATAGCTTTAGCCTGGGATAGAGATAGCGCTGCTGTATATAAAAATGGTGTGTTTGCTGGTTCTTCTGTACCTACCGGTTTTTTTGATAAATCAACAAGTAGTATTCAGCCCATAACTATTGGTAGTTATTTTGCCTCAGGTACCAGAGATGGGTGGTATAGGAAATTAAGATTTTATCCTTACAGGCTACCCAATCAGGTGCTGATTGGCATGACAAAATAAAATCAGTCTTACCTGACTATCTAGGAAAGGGAGTGATATCACTTCCTATTGGTGTAGCTAGTGAAGGCAGGGGAGAGGAAGTTACAGGTGGCACAAGGTTAGGATTCAACAGAGGATTCATTAATGGATTGAATTGTTGTGAACCAGAAATGGCCCCTGCTCCGCTACCTGCTGCAGCATTACTGCCTGCAGCTTCACCTCCTGCAGCAGTATCAATATCAGGCACATCAACACCAGGGGTATCCATGCCTC
>JBMOHW010000267.1:0-2808 GCA_049317665.1 Terrimicrobiaceae bacterium
ACATTGTTTTCTACCAAATCTCTGATACTGTGTTTATTAAAATTGAACTGTGCCCTGCCTATCAAATAGACAGCCCCGGGTATTATTTCATGTTTGCTAAAGTCGTAGAACTCTTCGTCTGCCCATGGTTTAAGTAGATCGTAAACCTCTCCAAAAACATCGATTACAAATTTAGAATTGGAAATCATTTTTGTAAATTTTCCAGGACGTAGTGAGCCCATTTTTGATGTCCGACGGCCAATGGTTGATAATTGCGAAACTTGTTAGGGTCTTGTAACAATCTCAGTCGACTTTCAAACTTGTCAGTCATATCATTGCCAGTATTCTCTGTGCCAATTGTTTTAAACAATCACTTGAAGGATGACCGTTATCTGGAAACAAAGGACTTTTTATAGCCATGGTTTGTATTATTTTTGCACGATCCAATTGATCTATATTATTGACAATAAATTCTTTTTCGTCGACATTATAATGATCTAATATTCTTTTAATTTTATCCCATGAAAAAAAAGTATTTTTTGGTGGAGTAAAATCTAAATCTAACAATTCTGCAAGCCAACTGTGTATTATATGTTGTGCAAAGGAGAATTGATCAATCACTGGATTGACTGGGCATTGCCCTCCAATCACAATAAAAGGTATATTGTATTCATCGGCGATTGTTTGTGCATATTTGTAATTTTCAAAATCCAGATAATCTAATCCAGATTCAAAATTGCCAATATCAAAATCTGGAAAATGTCGTTGACCTTCATCTGGATCCTTGATAAGAATTTCTTCTATGTCTCTCATGGATTCTGTGTGAAACCAAATGATATAATCATAGTCTGATTTTTCTTGTAGTGTCCAGTATGCATGTCTCAGTTGCCCAAAATTTCCGGCAGCTCCTGCTGATATATTTGTTACTGCGTGTCCAAGTTGAGTAAGGTGGTAATCTAATCCAGTGTTGGGTATTGGTTCAAAAATACCATTTTTTTTGGTCCATTCTCCAACGCCCCAACTGTCGCCCAAGATAAAAAATTTCATTTAAATAAGTTCTCTATTTTATATTGCTGTTCTTTGGCAAACTCAAAGAATCTATTTTTGTTATATTCCAAGTCTGGCAACATGTCCTGATACATAGAAAATAATTCTTGCCGAGATTTTTTGCACAATAGTTGTATAATCTTGACTATGTCGCCAATCTGATCCATTCCGGATTCGGGCTCGATTCCTTCCCAATATTGATTAAACGTTTTAAATCCATTGTCGGACAAAAACTTGTACACTGCGGTTTGTCCATGTATCACAAACGGTCTGAGTCCTAACAACGGTTTGAATGTTTTTTCGCTTACAAATAAATCATGCCAATTGTTAAATTCTGTTTCGCTGACAACATTCAAGAAATGTTTTTGCCAAATATCCAATCGGCCGATAGAACACAAATCGTTAACAATACCAAAAGAACTATTGTCAGTAGGCGGATTAATAGTGTCAACTGGTTCATCTAACTTGACAGACGGCGCTGATAGATCTTCGGACCAATTAAATTGGTCGTTGTTTTCACCCAAGGTGATAATTCCTTGGTTAGTCAATTGCAGATTGGACAATTGTTGCATTAACTCTACTCTGTGTCTTCGAGGCTTTCTCTGGTAACACAGAAATACATATTCTGGCAGACGCATCATCAATTGTTCCTCGGTGTACCGGGGACAATGTTGTGCCAACACCATGCTTTCAAAATTAAAATAATAAGGGCTGTTTGTGCGATGTCCCATAATATAAGTTTCTGTTATGCCGAGACTTTTTGTAATTTTAACAATTTCATCGTCACTTACATATATAGGGTCAATCACAATGATTAAAAACAAGCGATCGTATTGTTGTCCGCTTACGATTAGTTCTTGAAGTGATTTCCATGATCCATTGGAAAATTGCGGACCAAACCATGTGGTATTGATTACTAAATTTTTTCCAGTGGTAAATTTTGCGTCAACTTGCTGCCGTACTGAACCGACGACTGCCTGTTCGTCTCGACCATATTGTTGATTCAACGGAAAAGTTGTGCCGATATAGGTAGTTGTCATATAGTAAGATTCTTTAAGGTGTGTTCAATCATGAGTGCCAAGGTGTTTTCCAAACTGGTCCGAGCTTTCCAGCCCAACTGCTTTTGTATGTAATCAGGATTTCCATAACGGACTAGAACTTCAGTTGGTCGTTGCAATGCTGGGTCAATTTTTACATAAGGACGCCAGTCATCAAACCCAAGATAGTTAAACGTAATTTTAATTAATTCTTCAAAAGATGCAGGCCGTCCTGTACACACCACATAGTCATCTGGAACATCGTGCTGTACTATTTTCCACATTGCTTCGACAAAATCTGGAGCATATCCCCAATCGCGCACCACATCGGTGCTGCCCAGAGCAATTTGTTGCTGTTTTTTGAGTTTGATACGTACCGCTCCGTGTACAATTTTACTCATGATGAAATTTTCAGCCCGAATTGGACTTTCATGATTGAATAGTATGCCATTGCTGGCATGCATTTTGTAACCTTTGCGATAGTTAATTGTTATGTGATGGGCAAATAACTTTGATACAGCATAGGGGTTTTCTGGAAAAAACTGAGTTTTTTCATCTGCTGGCACAGCAGAAAGACTTCCAAATTGGTCGCTAGAACCTGCTTGAAAATATCTGCAGTCAGGCTGGATATTTCGCAATATTTCTAGCACAGTTAGCGGACCAATTGCATTGACATCGGTGGTATATCCAGGCAGTTGCCAGCTGGCATTGGCGTTGCTTTGCGCAGCCAGATTGTAAAATTCAT
>JBMOHW010000268.1:0-2807 GCA_049317665.1 Terrimicrobiaceae bacterium
ACTTCTCCCAATGGAGTGGTGTTTACTAACAATTTAAAGATCACTTTTCAAGGCAGTGTAGTTCCTGCTAGTTATCAAGCCCAAACTTATTACGTGGCCGGTGTGGGCACAGCTATACAATTGTTGTTGGAATCTGATTATATCACTCCAGAGATTGTACGTACTGCTAGCACTCCTTGGGATTTTGTTCCCTGGGATAGTGCCAACTGGGACGGAACATTAAATCAACCATTAGATCCTGACTATATCACAATAGCACTGGACAGTCCAGATCTCAACGCATGGACAAGATCAAATCGCTGGTTTCATATTGATGTAATCAACGCAGCCGCCGCTTACAACAATACAAATGCAGTATTGGATAACAGATTCCGAGCCAAACGTCCAATCGTTGAATTCCGTGGCGGCACACGTTTGTACAACATGGGTACTGAAGCCAAAGATCCAGTGAACATAATTGATTTAAATCAAAGTGATGCATTGTCTAACGTCAACGGCGCTACTGAGTATTTTATAGACGGATATCAATTACAGCAAGGCAGCAGAGTTATTTTTGCACGAGATACTGATTCACAAGTGCGTGACAAAATTTATGTGGTGAATTTTATTAGCCCAGCTTCTGTACCATTGCCCGATAGTTCACTAGTGGATCAGCCTGTTATTGACCTAGTGCCTGCAGATGATGCAGTATCGTTGATTGATCAGTGTGTGGTTTGTTTAAGCGGTAACACACTGACCGGTGTGACTTTTTATTATGATGGTGTACAATGGATTCAAGCACAACAAAAAACTGCTGTGAATCAAAATCCCATGTTTGATGTTTACGATCAAGCAGGATATAGCCTAGGCAATCGTGCGGTATACCCAAGTTCAACTTTTTCAACGACCAAAAATAATCTTGGCACCACAACCGGTGGTAGTCCGTTGTTCAGCTATGCCATTGGACCAGGAACCGTGGCAGATACAGTGTTGGGATTTCCTTTAAGGTATCTCAGCTTGAACAACATTGGCGATATTGTGTTTGACAACAATCTTTATGCAGACACTTTTATCTACGTCAAAGACAACGTACAACAAACTGAAAATATCAGTATAGGACATGTTCGACAATATGAAAATCGAACTGTGTATGTTAAAGAACTTGGTTGGCAAAAAGCTGCGGTCAAAAGTCAAATTTATCAACAATTTAGCTTCACATACAATACCACACCCATAACAGCATCTATTTCAGGCACAACACTGACCGTGACACAAGGTCCAGCCACTGGCTCATTGTTGATTGGACAAAGTCTTAGTGGTAAAGGAGTTGCACCTGGTACTCAAATCACAGGATTAATCACTGGCACCGGCGGAGTGGGAACTTATACCATCACGCCATCACAAACTGTGCCGTCAGAAATCATCACAGCAACCACGCCATTGATTCTGGATGTGGCTGCACTGCCAACTGGCGTGGTACCCAGTATCAAAGTTTATGCCACCAGCGTGAGTCAAAACTACAGTAGTTTGTTTCAAGACCCAAGCAATTACACAGTTACTACCACAGATGACACCACAATTATTAGATTCAATCCCACAACAAAAATAGTGTTGGGAGATATCATTGAAGTATTGGTGTTAAGCGATCAGGTAAGTGCTGTTGGCTTCTATCAAGTGCCGATCAACTTAGAAAACAACCCGTTGAACGGCAACAGCCCATACTTTACATTGGGAACAATAAGAACACATTATGACAGCATTGCAGAAAATTTAGTCAATCTCACTGGTGATATAAATGGTGCTAACAACACAAGAGACCTAGGCAATATTGTTCCTTATGGTTTGAGTATTTTGCAACAAAGCTCGCCCATGACACTGGCTGGGTACTTTTTGCGCAAACCTGATTACGATATCTTTGCGTCGTTGGCATTTAATTCTAGAGAATACGAAAAGTTCAAAGCACAGTTCTTAAACACAGCAGCTCAGGGTGACTACACAAATATGTCAGTGGCAGAAATACTCAATGCAGTATTTTCTGAAATCAACATAGGCCGTACCAGTTCAAATCCATTCTATTGGTCAGACATGTTGCCTACTGGCACAGTATACACACAGCTTCAAACCACTGTGACACCAATCACCTCGCAGGTATTTGATCTCACACAAGTATACAACTACACTTCAGCCAATTATCAAGCATTGTTGGTATACATCAATGATCGACTGCTGACCAGAAATGTAGAATACACAGTGAGTGTTGATGCACCAGTTATCACAATCTTGATACCTCTCACAGTGGGTGAAGTTGTGACTATTCAAGAGTACGAAGCTACTTTTGGTAGTTATGTTCCTAACACTCCCACTAAACTGGGATTGTATCCTGCGTATGTGCCTGAAATATTCTTGGATGAGACCTATGTAACACCCACATTTGTTATTCGAGGGCATGATGGATCTATTACTAGAGCATTCAATGACTTCCGTGATCAGTTGTTGTTGGAATTTGAAACTAGAATTTACAACAACTTGAAACTGGATGGCAATCCTGTGCCATTAACTGCCGCGGACGTGATTCCAGGCCAATTCCGCACCACTGATTACAGTCTAACAGAAATACAAAATATTCTAAATCAGGACTTCTTGACTTGGGTGGGCTGGAACAAACTTGATTACAAAACACAAGATTATGTTGCCACCAACGAGTTTACTTGGAATTACAGCACAGCCTCAAACAAACTCAACAGTGATCCATTGTTCATTGGCGCCTGGCGCGGCATCTACAATTACTTCTACGATACTATCTATCCAGCCACAAGACCTTGGGAGTT
>JBMOHW010000269.1:0-2805 GCA_049317665.1 Terrimicrobiaceae bacterium
AACGCAACAGGTTGATCCTGAGCATGAGCTGGGCCTTCCGTGATGTGTTTGAAAGCCTGTACCAGCCCATCAATGTGTTGTTCATAGACGAAATGATTGATTCGGGCCTGGACACACAGGGTGTAGAGAATTCGTTGGCCTTGCTCAAACACATGAGTCGTGAACGTCATAAGAGTATCTGGTTGGTCAGTCACAGAGATGAACTGGCCGGGAGAGTAGAAAACATACTCCGTGTGGTCAAAGAAGGTGGCTTTACAAGTTATAACACGGATGTAGAAATCGCATGAGCAAAATTGTCAAGATAACTCCTACGCAACAGGTTTTTTCTATATCTTGGATACCACACATAAGATGCAACTATGATTGCATGTATTGTCCTGAGAACCGACACAACAACAACACCAAGTTTCCAGATCTCGATCGAATGAAAAGTCACTGGCAACAAATATTTGCCAAAACTCAACACCTTGGATTGAAATACAAATTAAACTGGTCTGGTGGAGAACCCACTGTGTGGAGAGATTTTTCGGCTCTAATCAACTGGCTTCGCTGTGAATACAATCAACACATACAGCAAATGGGCACTATCAGCAATGGCAGCGCCAGCACACAATATTATCTCAAACTGTTTTCAAGTCTGGACTATTTGTCATTTAGCACACATACCGAATACTTGGACGAACGAAAATTCTTCCAGACGGCACAAAAATGTCAGGAATATGCTTCGCATACCAACAAAAGTTTCATGATCAACATCATGGAAGAATATTGGGATCTAGATGCCAACAAAAGATTGATAGATATCTGCAAGGATAAAAATATAAATTTTCACGTCAGCAGAATCAGATACAATCTCCCGGGCACCAGAACCTATCCAATTTTCAAAGATAAAACCAAAGTCGCGGGTAACGAACAAGTAAACAAACAACTGGTGCAAGAAATCGATGATACCATCAAATCTTATTTGAATCTTCCCACAAACTTTATCGAAGAAGACAAAAATTACAACGCACAGATATATTATGACAACGGTCACCGGGTTAATATCTACTCGGCCAAGATGTATTTGTTAAACTTACATCACTTTCAAGGATGGCAGTGTCGTGCTGGATCGCATAGAATTTTCGTATTACCAGACACATCAGTATGGAGTGCCGAATGTCAAAACGACTTCTTGGGATATCTGGAGGATTCCAGTTTTCAAATCAAAACACAACCGGTCACTTGCCAACGAGAGTTATGCACCAACAACCCCGATGATATCATGACGGAGAAGTATGCCGTTTGATTATCAAAGCATATTAGAATATCAGCTGGAAATAACTAGCTACTGCAATGCGGCCTGCCCGCAGTGCCCTAGAAATGATCACGGGCATGGCATCAATCCCAGGATGCCACTGTGTCATCTAGAGAGATCTGTGATCGATCAAGCATTTGACGAAGAACTGTGCCGACGCCTGCGCCAAATATTCTTTTGCGGCAGCTATGGCGATCCTATCATGCATCCTGACTTTCTGGATATTCTAAGAGATTTTAGGAAAAAGAGTTCCACCCTGTGGTTGTATGTTCATACCAACGGCGGTGTCCACGATCCAGAGTATTGGGCAGAGATTGCTCAAATCATGGCCGGATACGGACAGATTGATTTTGGCATAGATGGGTTAGAAGATACTTTACACCTGTATAGAAAAAATGTAAAATACAGTCGAGTTATTGAAAACGCTCGGGCATTCATCAAAGCCGGGGGTCGAGCACAATGGAATTTCATAGTGTTTAGACACAACGAACATCAGATTGAACAGGTGCGTCAGTTGGGCCAAGACTTGGGATTTTTCAACGTGTTGATACGCAACACAGGAAGATTTTTTAATCACAAGACCATAGAAGAGATGTCGTCGTGGCCGGTCAAAGGAGCACCCGATTTAAAACCTCCCGAAGATCAACAGTATCAAAATCGCAGCATGATGCTGTTACCGCAGTTAAAAAAACAATACAATAGCATGCGTGATTATTTTGATTCTACTCCTATACAGTGCGATGCTTTAATAGGACAAAAAGTCGCTGTCAATGCAGAGGGATTGGTTTTGCCCTGTAATTTTTTCAATCATAATTTGTATGATCGTAGATTTTATGAACCCAATGTTCTTCCAGAAGCCAACGAACTCAGCACCGTGGATGGCAAAAATCAAGTAAGGACATTTTTAGAAACCTACGGGTTAGATCAGTTGAATATTAAACACAAATCACTGAACGAAATTTTTGCTAATCGCATGTGGCAGGATCTAAAAAGCAACTGGAACAAAACACTGAGCAACGGACGTTTGTTCGAGTGTGCCATGACCTGTGGATCTAAGTTGACCAAGGTGTGGGATCAAGGAGGAAGTAAAAGATGAAATACATGATTACAGGCGGAAATCGAGGCCTAGGAAAACGTTTGGTAGAACACTACCAGGGCGACTGTTACAGCAGAACCACTACTGGGCACGATATCATACATCATAGGGCAGAGCTGGCCAAGCTAAGCCTGGATTACGATGTGTTTATCAACAATGCCTTTGATGGACCGTTCCAGGAAACCTGGGCTGATTTTGGGCAGGTCAAACTGCTGTTCGAAATCGCCGATCAATGGAAAACACAAAACAAATCAGGGTGGATCATAAACATTGGCAGCAGTGGCAGTGAAGACATAGTGGCCCCCGAACCCAGTTGGGAAACTTATCGTGTCAACAAAGCGGCTTTGAAACATCACAGCCTGCAGTGGACCCGGGCATTTAAAACCAATCAGGTGCCTTTTAGGACCAGCTT
>JBMOHW010000270.1:0-2770 GCA_049317665.1 Terrimicrobiaceae bacterium
AATTTTCTTCACCTCTTTAAAGGTCGCCTGCCTAATTGCAGGGAATACCTGCTCACCACCTATTGAAACGGTGTAATGAAACGGTGTATGCGTTGCCATAAATGCGATTATACACACTAAGTAAGACATGGTGCGCAAGGGGCGCATGATGTAAAAGAAAGGTCATAAATGGCTGAATTAGTAAAGGTAAGTGAATTAAGTAAGCAATTAAAGGTAAGCCCTTCACATATTAGGCGTGAGATAGAAAGCGGAAATCTTCAAGCCTTAAATGTGGGTGCAACTGTTCGGATTTCTACAGATGAGGTTGAAAGGTATATCGCTTCTCTTCCTGCCTATAAGAAAAAGGAAAAGGTAAAAATCTAATGATAAACAGAAATACCCCGCACTTAGGCGGGGCAATTCCTTCCGCTAAAAGTATAAGGGTTTATTCCGACAATAAACGCATGACCACGCAGGAAATGTTTTTAATGGATTATGCCCTTACACACCCTGAAACTGACCACGATTCAGAAGAATTAAAGAAAATGCGTGGGCAGGTTAAGGCGTATCACCTTGCAACAGACCACCTCTTACAGGAAAGGCTTAGCCCTATTGTGCCCGCCTTGCAATATCAGGCATTAGAAAAAGGTGCATAAATGGCGTATGAGCCACCATTAGACAGAATAGAAACATTCATTAAAAGATTTTTAATTCTGCCAACAGAAAGCGATTACACCGTATTTACACTATGGATAACGCACACCTATTTCATGCATAAATTAAAAACTACGCCACGATTAGCACTTATCTCACCTGAATTTGGTTGCGGTAAATCTAGGTCTTTAGAGGTATTGCAGACTTTATGTTTTCAAGGTTTAAAACTAGACCACCAGACACGCTCTTACTTAATGCGAAAGGTAGAGGACATAACTGCCAATAATGGAATGCCTCCTACCCTTTTAATAGATGAAATAGATTCGGTATTCCGTTCAAAAAATGATGAATGTAGTGAGGCATTAAGGGCATTCGCTAATACAGGCTACCGAATAGGTGGAATCTATGGCATTACTGAAGGTGATAGGAAAAAAACACCTACAGAATTTAAGACTTTCGCACCTATGGCATTAGCAGGAAAAGGTGAGGTATTGCCTGAATCTGTAATGACTAGAGCAATAGTAATCAGGCTTCAAAAAAGAATGGGTGCGGAAGAGATAGAGGATTTTCTAGAAGATGATTTAGTGGCTCATCAAGCCGATTCATTTAGAGAAGAATTGCAAAATTGGGCAGATTACTGCGCTGAAGATGTTTCATTTATACGCCCTGAGATGTCTGTAAAAGATAGAGAAAGGGAGGTGTGGCTACCGCTTTTTAAAATTGCCTACCTTGCAGGTGAGGAATGGATTAAAAAGGTTGAGGTGGCATTAACCAATTATCAGAAAGATAAATCAGAAGATTCATTACCTAGAGAGCGTGAATTGTTAGGAGATGTATGGAAGATATTTCAGAAGGCAGATAAGGAAAAGATTAAATCTTCTCATGTAGTTATTGCATTAACAGGTTTAGAAGATTCTGAATGGAATACCTACAATTACGGAAAACCTATTTCAGAAAAAGCGTTAGCGAAAAAACTGCGCACCTACGGAATCAGACCTATTCAGATGAGATTTGAAGACGGTCAGAATGCTAGAGGTTATTTAAGGAATGAGGTGGCGGTAGCCGTAAGGCGATACCTTGACCCCCTGCTACCTGCTACACCCGCTACACCTGAAACATTACCCACGCTCACGCTTGATTCTGTAGCACATGTAGCACATGTATCACATACAGGGGCGCATGAATAAACGAATAACAGGAAGAGCGTTGCAGACCTTACGCCAAAAAGTATTTTCAACCTATGGCGATATTTGTTGGTTATGTGGGCAGGAAGGCGCAGACACTATTGACCATTTAGTAATGGTTTCTCAGGGTGGCTCTAACACCATAGAGAATCTGCGCCCTGCTCATGGCAGAAAGTCCTCTTATTGTGTAGGCAATTTTTCCCGCAGGCGTGGCTTGCCTAAAGCAAGGAAAAAAGTAAAGGCAAAAATCTATTATCGGAATGAAGGGATTTACTATGAGTGAGCCAATTATTACCTATGGCGAAGGTTGGATATCTAAAACAGTAGGTAGTCAGACCTCTACTATCTATTTAAATGCTTTTAAATTAGATGATGAATGGGTGCAGGAGTGGATTAAAAGACCTTACTAAATGAGTTTTTTTTAATAGGTGGCAACCCCCCTTGTATCCATTTCCTTCATCTCTCCCTGAGATAGCCAATGAGTGCTAGTCCTAGCCAATTTAAGCCAATGAGTGCTAGTCCTCTAGGAAAATAAGCCAATTCATGTCTAGTTATATCGGGGGTGTATTTAATTGGTTTTTTTGGAGTGGCTTGCGCTTCTAATTGGAGTTTTTGGAGTGGCTTACACACTATTTTTTTCCCTGTAAATAATTTTAAAGAATACCCCGCCGTCATTTTTTTCCCTCCCCCCGAAAAATAAAATTCGGGTTAGAAAAAGGAAATGGGAGGCTACGGTTTCCAATATGCCTCAAAAAACCCACCCTAAAGTCTTAGTAGAGGTTGGTCTAGTAAATTTTCACACGCCTTTAATTTGGTCTAATTTGGTCTAAATTTGGTCTAGTGCGAAAAGAAATACCTGCTAACGCATGGTGCAATACACGCTCAATGTCCGAATTTTCTGAAACGCATGGTGCTAAAAATGAGCGTAGGTAAAGGAAATTAGTATCAGGCGT
>JBMOHW010000271.1:0-2767 GCA_049317665.1 Terrimicrobiaceae bacterium
CAATGCCGTTGCTATTGGCCCCTTTGCGGGACAGTATTCACAAGCAGCGAGTGCCATCGCAATTGGTCTAGCGGCGGGAGCCATCACACAGCAAGCAAGTGGCATTGCCGTTGGAAATGGTTCAGGACAAAACGGCCAGCAGGCAAATGCCATTGCCATGGGTCTTCAGTCGGGTGGCTTTAGCCAACAGCAAAACGCAATTGCCATCGGTCGTCGTGCGGGAGCCATTAGCCAGCAATCGGCCGCCATTGCCCTCGGATTCCAGGCAGGAGAAAATAGTCAGGGAACGGAAGCCTTGGCGATAGGTTTTCAGTCAGGAGAATTCTCACAGCAAGGCAATGCGATTGCAATTGGTCGCCAAGCAGGTCAATTCTCACAACAGGTGTATGCTATTTCCATTGGCGCCTCTTGTGGTAATACATTACAGGGCATCGGTGCTATAGCAATCGGTATTCAAGCAGGAGAAACACGTCAAGGGTTGTATGGAATAGGAATTGGCAATCAGGCGGGTCGTCAGGACCAGCAACCCTATGCCATTTCTATTGGAAATTCGTCAGGAAATGTCAGTCAATCCCAAAATGCCATCGCCATTGGCAATCAGGCGGGTACTACGGGACAACGTAGCGGTGCCATCGCGGTCGGCTATCAAGCAGGGTATCTATTACAAGGAACGCAATCCATTGCTATCGGTCCACTTGCAGGCTTCACACAACAGGGTATCAATGCCATTGCGATTGGAGCCACAGGTACAGGTTACAATGCACAATCCGATAACGCTATCGCCATCGGTGCGCGGGCTGGTTATTCACAACAAAGCGCAAACACGGTGGCCATTGGCTACCTTGCGGGTTCTACGTTTCAACGTGCGGGCAGTGTTGCAATTGGTAGCGAAGCAGGGCGTGAATTCCAACGTACCAATGCCATTGCCATGGGAAATTCGGCAGGTCTATATAATCAGGCATCATTCGCCATCGCCATTGGAAAAGAAGCAGGCGTGACCAATCAGGGTCAATATTCCATTGCCATTGGCTATGCAGCAGGTCTTTTTCTACAACGACCTAACACGATTGTATTGAATGCATCAGGAACCATATTAAATGCTCAAACGGGACCAAATCGGTTCTATGTCAAGCCTATGCGTTTGGCGAACACTGCAACCATCAGTTCCGATGGTGGAATATGCTCAGTTGCAACTAATGGGGCGTTCCGAAATATTTATTGGAATGCTATCACGGGAGAAATTGTTGCATTGAACTATGCAGGGTGTCCAACGTAGTGTTTACTATCCATTTTTTTTAATGGAATGAAGATAGAATGTCGTACTACCCTCCCTATTATCCACCACCATGTCCTCCATGCCCCCCTCCTCCGTGCCCTCCTCCCTGTATTCCATATTGCCCTCCTCCATGTCCCACACCCTCCTCGGGTGTAACCGGCCCACAGGGCCCACAGGGCCCACAAGGTCCAGATGGTCCAGAGGGCCCGCAGGGAGACCAAGGTGACCCAGGCCCGCCAGGCAACGACGGCCCAACAGGTTCCGACGGTCCATTGGGTCCGACAGGCGATATCGGTGAAACAGGTGCACAAGGTGACACGGGACCGCAAGGCGAAACAGGGCCTTGTTGTACCGGTCCAACGGGCCCCTTTGGTGGTCCACCTGGCCCACCTGGTCCCGATGGTCCCACTGGCCCTTCAGGTGGTCCACCTGGCCCCACAGGACCTGGGGGCAAGCGATTGCCGATGGCAATTGTTGGGCGGATTATTTGTATTGGAACACGACCTCGTTGGCATGGATTCCAGGTGGTACGGAAATCAAGATTGGTTGTAACGCGGGTCAGATTGCACAGGATCAAAATGCGATTGCGATTGGCTCACTTGCAGGACAAAACAACCAGTTCTCCGCCTCCATTGCCATTGGCTACAGTGCAGCACAGTATAATCAATTTGCTAACTCCATTGCAATAGGAAATCGTGCCGGCCTGTCCGCGCAGTCCGTTAGCTGCGTGGCGATCGGCTACCAAGCAGGCCAATTTTCACAACAACAACAAACTGTCGCCATTGGTCGTTTCGCAGGAGCCGTTTCACAGTCCAGCAACGCCATCGCCATTGGAACACAGGCGGGACAAACCCAACAGGGATTCTCCACCATCGCGATTGGTCTAAATGCAGGTCGTACAGGACAGCAATCCGCCGCCATCGCCATTGGCAATGCGGCAGGAAATACGGACCAGGGTGTATCCTCGGTGGCAATTGGTGATTCCGCGGGACGCACCAGTCAAAGCCTGCAGGCAGTCGCCGTCGGCTATCAGGCGGGACAGACGAATCAGGGTCCGAATGCGATTGCAATTGGTTCCGAAGCAGGAGAGGGTGTACAATCTTTGAACGCCGTTGCCGTTGGTTTGCAAGCAGGCCAAGGGAATCAGGGGCGCCGCGCGATTGCGATTGGTGCCCAAGCAGGACAAACGAACCAGAGAGACGATGGAATTGCGATTGGCACGGTGGCGGGTCAAGTGTCACAGCAGAACAATGCGATTGCCATTGGAAACAACGCCGCGCAGTTTTACCAGCGAAACAATGGCATCGCTATCGGTCAACAGGCCGCATCGAACAATCAAAATTCACACGCCATTGCCATCGGTACCAGTGCAGGTTCGTTCTCACAAGGCTACCAATCCATTGCCATCGGTCAAGAGGCAGGGTACGACAATCAACAATACAATGCCGTCGCCATTGGCTATCAGGCAGGATACAGCCTACAAAGCACAAA
>JBMOHW010000272.1:0-2746 GCA_049317665.1 Terrimicrobiaceae bacterium
ACGAATAAATAGCTGGACGGATTTTACAGCTCCCTGAACTGCTGCGTTAGGAGGCGGAGGCTGCGTAATTCCAGCCGCCATATCGACTAGATCTGATCCAAACTTATTGAAAATACTCCCAATCCCTTTATGGTCTACCTCACCCCCAGTTTGTCCCTTACGTATTTGACGGAATACAGACTTAGCTTGTTCCGACGTGAAAAGAGGCTGGCCGTCTTTCACGAAAGATCGGCGAATATCTTCGGGAGATTTGTACTTGCCCTTGTACAGAGCTTCGTACGCACTCAGCATACGATCAACATTGTCTGCGTCTGCTGCGCCAATATGGCGCTTAACTATTTTTCCAAAAGATGTAGATGGATGCTTATCATGAAGCTCCCACTGACCCATTAATTATTACACACAAATTTACAATGGACGACAGTTTGGGTGTCGTATCTTGGAATTCTCAATTAGAAAAAATACTATCAGACGAAGGCGAAAGATGTTTATGTTTTTCATGGCTTCATGACAGGTCTGAAAAGAGGTATTCTAGACTACATACTGCGATAACATTGCCGTCAATTTTCATGGCAACTCTTGCTGGGTCTGCTTCTATTGGGACAAACTCGTTATTTGTAAAGACTGAAATTGCAAATGTAGTTATCGGTATTATAACCTTGTCAGTAGGTCTGTTAACAACAGTATCTAACTATTTCAGTTGGGCAAAACGATCAGAATCTCATCATATAGCCGATATAACGTACAAAAAAGTTTATAAATTCATCTTGATAGAGTTATCTCTTCCAAGAAGTGAACGTATGTCCGCAAAAGATATGCTGAAAACAGTAAGAGACGAAACTCAACGATTAGAAGAAACAAGTCCTCAAGTGCCGGATACAGTGATTAGAGACTTTAAAAAGAGATTTAGCGACTCAACTCCTGAAGTCACAAAACCTGAAATCACAAATGGTTTGGATCCAATTTACGTCTACCCCTCAGACCTAGATTCTCCAATGATAGGGGGAATGAAAGGAAAAATGTCGGAAATGATGCTTGATCCAATGTACCGCAGCCCGCGTCCTTCAGTCCTGATTCCAGGCGATTCTGTAGTTAATGTTAAACAACCTGTAGGAAATCCACTCAAAACTTCCACTTCCGATCGCATTCTAGACAAGTTACAAACGTTGTCATCGGCTCGTCTGCCGACCGTGTCTGAAGCTGATAATAATCACACTTAGCTTGTTTCTTGCACCTTGAGCACCAGAGAAAGATGGATGCGTTCTGGTTCTTCAAGTACATCTTCTTTTCAGTTTCAATAAAGTGTTCAATTGACGCCTTCCAGCGATAAGGACACATATCCACAGCTGTCATTTCTGCAAATGCACGAGGCGTAACTTCGCCAGACTTCAACTTTGGAATCCAGTTCTCAGAGTTCTTCACGTATCCATTACGCAAGTTTTCATAGATGGAAATTGCGCGACTGCGATACATACTCCAAAACACCTTGTTTGTCCAGTCCACATCAATACCTTCTTTCAAAGCTTGGTCGCTGATGACGTGGAGAACGGACTCTTCCAGCGTTTTTGCCATATCTGCTTCCAAAAGTTCCGTGAAGTTTTCCACGACCTTGTCGCGAATAGCGCAGTCTACAAAGACGTTCTTAGATCTAGTATGAATAGGACGCGAATGAACAAGTTCGCGAGGAGCTTCATCTTCCTCCTCCTCTTCATCTTCCTCGTCTTCCTCTTCACCTTCCTCTGCATCTGCTTCACCTTCCTCTTCATTATCGGCAAATGTCCATTCTTGGTACAAAGCGTTGTAATCTGAAGCTTTTAGATTCTTGTAGTCAGAAATGGGAAGATCGTACTGATCTTGATCTTCAGACAGGGTTGCAAGTACAATAATATTACCCGAGTAAGTTTCCTCGTCGAACGGAGAAGGAAGCATGTGATTATTCATCATTTCAGGATTGTCGCACGCGCATGCAAAGATAGAAAGCCACTGAGTTTCATTCAGAGGGTCCTGAATCTTTCCCTGAAACTGAAACTCGGGGGACTTGTACTTCTTTCGAATCCATTCCAGAACATCCGCGGTCTTTGCCGGAATTTGAATGTCTGAAACTGTACCATTAGCGGCAATTGAAACTCCGTACGTCATCTTTGAATGTCTAGAGCTTTGAGAGTGTAAGTTCGTTTTTAAAACGGATTTTCTCTGCTAATAAGTACTTATCTCACTAACATGTCGTACGTTCCACCACACATGCGCAATCGTAAGGAGAAGCAGCCGCATCTAATGAAGGAAACTAAGATCGTTGAATCCGAGTTTCCTGTATTTGTACCAAACCATAAGCCTATGAATAATAATTTCAAGGGTCCAAGTTTCTTGTCGAAGATGTCTGAAGCCCCCGCTTCAGATACTCTATCTTCTAAGGAAATAACAATCCCTATAACTAGGCCAAGGTACTCTCGTTACGAAAAGAGGTATGATGAGTACGATGTAGATGAAGACGAAGAGGAAGAGGAAGGGACCGAAGTAACGCCACAGACCAAACCTAAGACTGAAGATGGCGAGTGGCAAACGGTAGAACGCAAGATTCGTATTAAGCGTGACAAGGTTCAGGAAGCCTTGGATAATGATGACGCTCCTATTGAGGATGAAGAAGGAGAGTCGGCGTGGGATGAGCAGCCTGAAGAATATGAGACTTACTGGGATGAGCGTCGTCACTAAACTAAATTACGGCTTCCAGTAGATTTAGTTAATGAAG
>JBMOHW010000273.1:0-2745 GCA_049317665.1 Terrimicrobiaceae bacterium
GGCGGCTGATAATCAAGATCCTGACAGTCCGCAATCTCCACACGGTATCCGGATTGTTGGAAAGCCTCAGCCATCGCGACCACTTCATAAGCATTCGTGTGTCCCCGGGCCTTCGGAGAATCCCAACCCTGACGAAAGGGCCAGCTGAGGTAGGAAATCGCCACGCTCCCGCGGCATGGACCAGTCGGGGACAATCGAACCGGCGTCAGTCCTTGCCTGCTTTTCAGCATCATTTTTACGAAGTTAAGCATAACTTTTCGCAAATCGATTCCACAAAAAACTTCCCTCAGACCCTCCAATTCCAGGCCTTGGAAACAATCGATCTCCGGAGCTTTTCCATGCCGGTTTCCTTCAGCGAGACTTCACGGAGTTGGGTCCCATCGCTCAACCGACCCGGAGACCGACGACCATACCGGGACAGACGACGAGTGAGGTAGTCCGGCATCCAACTCATATTGCATGTCAGCAACCGAACGAGGGCGCCAGATTCCCGGAGACGTGCGAAGAGGCCACCCGCCGGCGAGGCCCATAGCCTCTTGACCTCGAGCCGCGCGACAATCTGATCGGGCGAAACCTGATAGTCCTCGGAAAAGGCCAGCGCGTCGTCAAACGCCTCGCCATCGATCACATCGGCAGCTCGGCGAGTTCGAATCTTCTCACGGGCCTGAAACTCGGCGAAGGCATCCATCTCATTGAAGGATAAACCCGATTGCGTCTTCAGACGCTCCCGCTGATTCGCGAGGTATGCCGGGTCCGAAAAAAGCTCGATGATGCAATCTGTGTAGCGCTCGACGAGTCTCCGCGATCCCACCCACCCGTTCAGGCACCTCCCTCGGCACTGTGTGCTCGCCTCGACATCGGCAAACCGCTCTTCCCGTGAAGCGAGCTCCGTGAGGATCAAGGTATCACTGTCAAATGTCCAAAAGGCATCGATTCCCTCAACCCGTAAAAACTCTTCGATCAGGAACCAGCGAAGGAAAACAAACTTCAACCAAACCTCAACTCCACCGTGCTTTTTATAACGATGGCGCTCGCCCTGCACGACTTGGAAAACACTTTCAAACCTGGCAATCTTTTCTGACTTGGAAAACCTCTCGAATGAGAAGAATTCCACCTGCCCCCTCGCAAACCTTCGATTGCTTTCGTCACCGAGGAAGATGATCCGCCCGCCCCGATTGGTCCGTGCGGCACAGTCAAATGTCCATCGAAGATACTCGGCCGGACCGTAATGGATGAACAGGATGGGCGCCGCGCTTATACTCTGACCGCTCGATGGGATATTCGTCACCTGCTTTTTCTCAAACGGCGCTTGAGCATCCCGAGACCGTAACCAACCGCCTCGCTCCCCCACTCGATCCATCCCATCTCGCTCTCCGCCCGCAACGGTTCAGCCGCGGACAAAATCAGCGTCTTCCAGTATTCAGCCTCCAGCATCGCCAGATTTGCCGGCATCCCGGATATCCTCGCCCACTCAGCTTCAAGAAACTCAAGCGTCACCCCACAAAGATCGTTCACAAAAAGAATCGGCAGCGATCGAAATGGCTCCATCGCCACTGATTTTGCAACGACCGGAATGCCGCCTGCGGCCAGCGTCTCCCACATTCGATGCGTATCCACTCCGTTTCCCGGCGGGCACAGAACAAACCGGTGACATGCCAAGTCATCAGCGTATCGCCCGTGGGATCCCCGCGGCTCGGGAGGTTGGAATGTGATCCAATCTGCCCCGGCAAACCTTAGATCGTGATAATGTCGAAAGATCGGTTCCCGCAGTCCCGGATTGGATTCCGGACGAAAATTTACATAGAGCCACTTCTCTCTCGCGATCCCGGCCCGCCTCACGCCGGCAATCTCGGCCTCCTTCGCACTCACCCCGTCATCCCGGGGGCCGAGACCCAGCGGAATCGCCGTCACCCTCGGATGGGCAGACGTGACGTTCATCGCGAACCAGCGGACGACATTCGCGGGCAAGAACCTCTGTCGAAATTCATCGCATGGCAGATCCCCCTCGCCCGTGACCAAAACAATCCGCTTCCGCGTGAGTCTCAGGCGTTCGAAGAACCGAAGCACTTCATCGATTTTACAAAATACCGTGTCACCCGCACGAAAGGTTCCGAACGCGCCAGATCCCGCCATGGCATCCGAATAAAAAACGGATCCGCACCATGAGATGTAGGAATCCGCTCCGACCACCTGCCGCCCACTCAGATCGGATTCTACCAATAGCATCCCTTCTCAATTTTTTCCCAGCCGGGAGGACGCTCGGACTCAAGCGGCGGTTTCCAGGCGTCATTGATGATCCGATCGAACGCGGGATTCTCTCTCCAACGCGCACCCGAGACTCCGAAAAGGAGCTGAGTTGCCCCGCCGAGGTGAATAACCGTCTTGCCCTGCGCCTTAAGAAACGCCCCCAACGGAAGCCCATAAGCTCCACAGCCGAGAATCGCGGCGTCAAAGTCTTCCGAGACGACCGAGACTTTAAGCTCTTCCAACGCTGCCGACCATGAAGAGTAACCGTCAGTATTTCCTGCAATCGTTTGCGGAGCCTTGACCACTCGCAGCGAGAAGAGGGGGAGAATGCCGGTCCCCGGAAATATTTTCTCACGAACAGATTCATACTGGCGGGAGATCGACTCAGAAAAGGGATGCACCACACAAACGCTCATGCCTGCCAGATGCCGCGTCCACGGCTCTTCGCAAAAATAGGGCTCGAGTGAGCCCAACGAACAGCGTGCAGCACCAGGGACG
>JBMOHW010000274.1:0-2736 GCA_049317665.1 Terrimicrobiaceae bacterium
ATGCCAACGGCACGCACGAAGTGGCGGCTTGGCGGGAATTCGTCAAACAACGCGGGCTCAAGAACGACGAGGACGTTTCGGATGTGGAGTCGTCGCTCAAAGCCCGGAAGCTGCTCGCCGAGGTGATGGAACGCGAGTTTCGCCTCCAAGTGAAGCAGGGCGAATACGTGCTCCTTGATGATGTGAAAACCCGGTGGGCCTACCACGTCGGGCAGGCTGTGGCGCTCTTGAGGAAACGGCTCGAAAACGAAATTCCTCCAATCCTCTCCGGCCTCGATGCAGTCGGGATCAGGAAGGAACTTTCGATTGCCGTGGATGAATTCGCCGCACTCCTCCACGACAGTGAACAAGCTTGATAAAATCTGGAGGAACGTCTGGCGTCCGCCGGATCGCAGGCCACCGTGGGCATGGGCGGAGGAGCACATTGCCTCAATCCCGTTTTCGCCAGTCCCGGGCCGGTTCCGCTCAGATCATTCGCCCTGGCTGCGGGAGCCGCTGGAGGCGCTAGTCGATCCATCCGTGCGGATTGTCTCGATCATTGCGGCGATCCAGTGCGGCAAGACGAGCGTGGGAGAGATCGGTATTTCCTACATCATCGCCAACCTTCCCGGCCCAGCGCTCTGGCTCGATCAGACCGACGAGGACGCCCGCGACCAAAGCGAATCCCGGCTTCAAAAGCTCTTTGATGAATGCGCCCCGGTGCGGACGCTCTACCCACGCGATCGGCACAAAAAGAAGACCGCCACGATCCACTTCGCCAACGGCATGACGCTCTGGATCCTCGGGGCGCACAACAAAACGAACCTCCAACGCAGGTCGATCCGTTGGCTCGTGGGAGACGAAACGTGGAGGTGGCCGAGCGGTCACATGGCCGAGGCCGAAGCGCGCGTCACAGCATTCGGCTGGCTCGGAAAATGCCTCTTCATGAGCCAGGCCGGAGAGGAAGGCGACGATACTTCCCGGAAATTCGAGACAACCGACCAACGGGAATGGACGTTCTCCTGCCCGAAATGCGGAGTGCGCCAGCCGTTCAAGTGGGAGAATGTCGAGTGGAGTAAATCTGCCCGCCGGGACGACTACGAATGGGACTACGGGGAAGTGCGCAAGACAGCATCGCTCCACTGCGACGGCTGCAATCACTACTTCGAGGATTCCGACCGTGTCCGGCGGGAACTCAACGCCACCGGCCAATTCGTCGCCCAGAATCCGAATGCTTCGCCCGAGAACGCCGGGTTCCACTGGAATTCCCTCTGCGCGATGAGTTGGGGACGGCTGGCAGAACTTTACCTGCGGGCCAAGGCGGTTTCACGTCAGGGCGACTTTTCTCTCCTCCAACAATTCTACCAGAAGCGGCTCGCGATCCCTTGGCGGGAAACCAGCGAGGACTACAAACTGGAAATCGAACGCACCGGCTACCGGAAGGGCGAGCTATGGGATGAGGAGGCGGCATTCGACAAAACCGGCCGCATCATCCCCGGCCCGTATGACCCGGCCGCAATTTCCGCCCCGCTGCGCGTGCTCACCGTGGACGTGCAGATGGACCACCTATTTGCCGTGGTTCGTGCCTGGAGCGCGAACGGTTCCTCCCGGCTTATCTGGAACGAGCGGATCCTCACGTTCGAGGACATCCGCACATTGCAGGAACGGTTTACGGTCCACCCGAACCTCGTGTTCCTGGATGCCGGCCACGCCGCCTACGAGGTCTATCGGCAATGCGCGGAATACGGATGGACGGCGCTCATCGGCGACCGCCGCCCGACATTCGTCCACCGGGGCCGCGATGGAAAATCCGTCCACCGGTTTTACTCACCCCGCCGGAAGGTGGTTCTCGGCCACAACAAAAGCTGCTCGGTCTTCTACTGGTCGAACCTCAACTGCAAAGACATCCTCGCCCGGCTCCGGCGCAACCAACGCCCGGAGAAGGGGGCGACCTGGGAAGTGCCCGACGACATCGACGACGACTACCTCGCCCAGATGGAAAGCGAGCACCGGGTCAAGGACGGAGGTAAGTGGCTCTGGAAGCCTTGCCGCAATTTCTTGTGTGTTCGCTAGTAGTTGATTGTGTGCAGGTTGTTACCTACCCACAAAAAGCAAAATAGCATGGGCCAGCATAAAAAGGAAGCCGTTTGTCCTGTTTTTGTCATGCGTTTTCCGGGCCATTCCGCCGTGTGCGCGGGACCGTCAAAAGGGTGTCGCTTTCGCTGATTCCATTTGGCGCGGGAGAACGGAGCGGAGTCGGGTGTAGGCATCAACGTCACCCCGGCGGCGAGATCCGTCCAGAAATTCATTTCGCCGTTGCAGGGATGCGTTTCGATGCCTCATGCTGCCGGGCATTGAATCCGCCCTCCGACATCGCATCCTTCATCGCCCGCTGGGCCGGCTCAGGCGCGGCTGAGCGCGCAAACTACCAGCTTTTCCTCTCTGAACTTTGCGATGTGATCGGCGTCCCGCGCCCGGACCCGACCCGGCCCGACGACGCAGACAACGCTTACGTTTTCGAGCGCAGCGTCACCTTCCATCACCCGGACGGCGCCACGAGCACTGGGCGCATAGATCTCTACAAACGCGGCTGCTACGTTCTGGAAGCCAAGCAGGGAGTTGAAAAACGGGCGGCCGCCGAGGCGCTTGCCGAGGCCACAAAGGCCAAAGCCCGCGCCGCTAAAAAGGGCACCGCCCGCCGCGGCAGCGCGGCATGGGATGAAGCCATGCTCAAAGCCCGCAGCCAGGCCGAGCAAT
>JBMOHW010000275.1:0-2736 GCA_049317665.1 Terrimicrobiaceae bacterium
CCTCAGTTTAGTATTACAGAAATAAAACAGATACCAGTATTTACAATCGAGCAGGTATTACGTAATCGCAGTGTCCCTGACTTCTTAACGATTGATATTGAGGGCATGGACTATGATGTATTACAGAGTATTGATTATCGCAGGTATCCATTTAAAGTAATCTGCGTTGAGATACAACCATATAGTGAAGAAGATATCAGGACTCTAATGTTTAGTGTCGGTTATCATTCTGTTATTCGATGTGGTTCTAACTTGATATTCATTGATAAAAATTTAACAAATCGAGTAAGATAATGTATGCGTGTAATATTAGACATAGAAACAAACATAGCACATGATAAGATTTGGATGTGTGTTACCAGGGAAATAGGAGGAGATGTACAAGTATGGAAGGAAGCAAGCGGACTACAAAAGTATTTGGACAGTTGCGATTTGATTATAATGCACAACGGAATATGCTTCGATGCCCCAGTACTGAAAAGGAACTGGAACATTACGATGAAGCAGAACCAGATGTGCGACACGCTCGTACTAAGTCGCCTCCTAAGTCCAAGTCTAGAGGGAGGACATAGCTTAGATGCATGGGGTCAACGCTTAGGTTTTGCTAAGGGAGACTTCAAAGATTTTGATGCAGGTTATTCCAAAGAGATGGAGGAGTACTGCATTCAAGATACTTTAGTTACTGAGAAACTGTACCAGCATTTAACTGCTGAACTTACTAGAAATAAATTTGATGAGAGGAGTATTAAACTTGAGCACAATGTACAAGCGGTCATCGCTACGCAAGAAACAAACGGATTCAAACTCAACGAGAGGGCTGCTGTCACTCTTTTGGCAACGCTGCAAAGTAAGTTGGTTGTTCTTGAGACTGAGCTTCAAAACATTTTTCCAACCAAGACAACCCCACGAGTCTCAGAGAAAACAGGAAAGCCTCTTAAGCCCCTCGTCGAAGTCTTCAACCCAGGCAGTCGCAAGCAAATCGGTGAAAGGCTCATCGAGAAAGGCTGGAAGCCAGAGAAGTTCACAGAAAACGGTCAACCAATCGTCGACGAAGGGACGCTCGAAGGCTTAGATTTTCCTGAAGCAAAAGCTATTGCTGAATATTTGTTACTACAAAAAAGAATAGCACAGATTAAATCTTGGTTAGATGTGATACAACCTGATGGTAGAGTACATGGTAGAGTAATAACGAATGGTGCAGTGACAGGACGGATGACACACCATAGTCCTAACATGGCACAAGTACCTAGTTGTGGTAGCCCCTACGGAGAAGACTGTAGGGATCTTTGGATTGTAGAGAAAGGATATAAGTTAGTTGGTATCGATGCTTCAGGACTGGAGCTTAGGATGCTTGCTCACTATATGAAAGACGATGCGTATATTTATGAGGTCACACAAGGTGATATCCACACAGCCAACCAGAAAGCTGCTGGACTCGAAACACGTGCTCAAGCAAAGACGTTTATATATGCATTCCTCTATGGTGCAGGGGCTGCCAAGATCGGGAAAGTTGTGGGTGCTGGAGCGAAAGAAGGACAACGACTTATTGATTCTTTTCTGGAAAACACCCCGAAGCTACGAGCACTTAGGGAGAACGTGGCTAAAGTCTGCAAGTCGTCGGGATCATTACCAGGTCTTGATGGACGTAGACTACACGTTAGGTCTGACCACGCAGCAGTCAACACACTTCTCCAAGGTGCGGGTGCGATTGTCATGAAGCAAGCACTAGTAATCTTAGATGAACGATTAACCA
Organism: Terrimicrobiaceae bacterium; assembly: GCA_049317665.1. Lineage (GTDB taxonomy): Bacteria > Verrucomicrobiota > Verrucomicrobiia > Chthoniobacterales > Terrimicrobiaceae > JBBRHN01. The sequence goes on from JBMOHW010000275.1 coordinate 1,754, forward strand.
AACTCGGTGTTGATTATAAGTTTGTTGCTAACGTGCATGACGACTGGCAGATTGAAGTAGAAGAAGCATACGCAGATATGGTAGGTAAGTTAGGAGTACAAGCTATCGAGCAAGCAGGTCGTGTATTAGAAATGCGATGCCCTCTCACTGGCGAGTACAGAGTAGGAAATTCATGGAAGGAAACACACTGATGGATGAAATTAAACAAGCAGTACTTAAACTTCTAAGACAAGGTAATCATGTGTCGACTGTTAGAACACTGCTACGTGAAGCAGAGAAAGAACTAGATCAAGCACAGGAATACTTAGAAGCTATCAAAGATGCAGACTTTGCACCATGAAGATGGAAGATATACCTGAGCATGTAGAACCATTAGTTATTCTAGGAAATGACAACGATTACTTGACTGTATATACTTGTCTATCCAATGAAGATACTATCGAAATACTGCGTCGATCCTTACATGTCCTTGAAATAGAACAGGAAGAAGCAGATAAAAACTTGCATTTGCATTAAAAATAGTGTATAATATATGTAGTTGTTTACTAAGGAGAAATAAATGGAACAAGCAAAACCAGTACCAATTAAAGCCGACCTCTTCTGGGCTTCATTAAATGAGAAGAACAAATACTCTGACAAGTTTCAGGTAGATCTTTGCAACCTATCCAAGGATGCTATCAAGACTTTGATGGACATGGGCATCAATGTAAAGAACGATGCTAAGAAACCTGACCAAGGCTTCTTCGTTACTGCTAAGAGCAAGCTATATCCTATCCTCGCAGTAGATGAGAAGGGTAATCAGATCAATGTTAAGATTGCTAACGGATCTAAAGGTGTAGCTTTGATTAAACCATACAACTACAATGTTGGTGGTAAGCAGGGTGTAGGAGTAGGCATTAGCAAGATCATCGTTAAAGATTTGATCGAGTATAAACCTACTGGTGTTAACCTAGCAGACATCGAGGAAGAAGCTCTTTAATGCA
>JBMOHW010000276.1:0-2734 GCA_049317665.1 Terrimicrobiaceae bacterium
TTGAAGGCTGCCGCCGAGATCTTTTCGGCCCCGACGGAGGAAGCCGCCCGGCAAAAGCTTGAGGCTCGCCGCGTGACGCACATCCTCCTCTTTTCCTGGGATGAATTCAGCAAGGATTTCTCGGAGCTCTGGGGGCGGGAGATCGGGGCTGAGGAAGCGAAAATTTGGCGTGAGAAAATGTTTGTGACCCGGCTTGTTGAGGGAAACGAGATGCCACAGTGGATTCGCCCGCTTTATTACCCGATTCCTCCCGCCTTCGATCTCCAGAGCGAATCTGTCTCGCTCTTCGAGATCGTTCCGGACCAATCCCGCTTGGACTCGCTCCTCGCTCAGACGATCTACCGGATCGATGCCCGTCAACTCGATCGCGCCGGCGAACTCCTCGCGAAGGCGGATTTGGAGTTTCCCGGAGAGCCTCGCTTTCAAAAGCTCCGACAGGATGTCGATGATGCGGTCCGGGCCGGCGGACAATGAAAAAACGCAAGGGCTCGTCCGAACGCCGAAGGCCAGAGGCACGAGGCGCCGTCAAGCCGGAGCCTCGAAAAAAATTAACGTGTGACAAAAATGTAACATTCCGATGAGTAGTTCTCTGGTATATTCTACGGCCCTATGAAAGTAACCCATTCCCAACGCCGGACGGAACTCTTCCGAGCGATCCGTATTTTTCTGGTCTTCGTCTTTTCCTTTGGCGGCATCTTGTCGGCCCAGCAAGCTGTCGCGGAGTCGGAGGCGCCGCAGGTTGCACCCGCGGACGATCCCCAAGCACTCTACGAGAAAGCGATGCCGCTCCTTTCTGATCCGAAAAATGAGGAGAAGATCGCTGAGGCCTTGTTGCTCCTGCGCACCGCCGCGGAGAAGGGCTATGCCCCGGCGGAGAACAGCCTGGGGTATGTTTATGACAATGGTATCGGAGTCCCGACCGATCGCGGCGAAGCAAGAAAATGGTTTGAGAAGGCGGCGACACAAGGTCTGGCAAAGGCGCAGTTTAACTACGGTCGCTACCTGGCCCTCGGTATCGGTGGCGATCCTGATGTCGAGGCAGGCCTTGCAACCATGGAGAAAGCCTCATCCCAAGGCCTCATGCCGGCAAAGATGGCCCTCGCCCACATTTACTACTTCGGCGAGTATGGTCAGAAGGCGGACCATGAGAAGGCGTTTCCGCTCTACCTCGCCGCGGCCGAGAGCGGGGATGCGGATGCCCAGAACTTTGTAGCAACGATGTTTGCCTATGGAATGGGTGTGAAGTTAAACAGGAGCGAGGCCGCAAAATGGTATTTGATGGCTGCTGAACAGGGCCACGCCAAGGCCCAAGCCTCGATTGCCCGGTGCTACCTCGGGGGTAACGGGATCAAACGTGACAAGGTGGAGGCAATAAAGTTCTACATTCTTTCCGCAAAGCAGGGTGAAGTCACGGGCGCAAATCCCTTGGAGGAACTTATGCCGAATCTTGATCCAAAAATCATCAAAGAGGCGACAAAGCGCGCGAAGCAGTTCCGGCCAAAGGTCCGCGCGACGGAAGTCCAAAAGTCCTGACTTTTTGACGGAATTCACGGAATTTACAGAATTGGAAAGAAGCGAGAGGCAGGGAAAAGCCAGTGGTTGTTTATGGGGCCAGCTCATCCCTCTCTGAGTCACTCTATCAATTCCGTTAATTCTGTTAATTCTGTTAATTCCGTCAAAACTTCTTCAATAGCTGGATCTCGGTTAATTCCGTCAAAAATCCATTTCTGACGGGTCTCTATGGTGTGCTGGCGGGCTGGGTGGTGAGGTTTTCCTTAGCGGCTTTGAGCTTCATGGCCTGGTAGGTGTCGGTTCCGTAGAGAGAACGGTAGCTTTCGTCTGCGAGATAGGCGGCGTTGTCCCACTGCTCGAGGGAGGTTTCGCCGTTTCCGGCGGCCGGTTGGATGTTGTCGAGGAAATCGCTGGCAATCCTTTCTGCGGCCGCACTGGCGGGCGATCCGCCTGTCGTGGGTGAGGCGGTGAACGAACCGGAATTCGGGGCGGATCCTGTGGCGGATGCCGCTGGCTGAGTGGCGTCGGATGCCAGCACGGCTGGGACAACAGCTTGAGGGGGGATTTCGATATCGACGGTGCCATCTGGTGCAAGCGACATCGTCACGCCTGTGGCGGACGGTGGTGTTACCGCTGGAGCGTTGGAGGTGGGTGGTGCTGTCTGAGCGATTCCACGATTGCCCGAGCTTATCGCGGCGGGAGTTGGGGGATTTGACCTGGCTGGATGGCTTGCCTGTCCTGAGCTAACGGAGGAGGCCGCGTCAGGGTAGGAATTCGGGGGATTGGCAGAAATCGTCCCAGAGGCTTGGGGCCGTTGCGATGGAACGGGCGAAGAGGTTTCCGGACTTGAAAAATTGGCCCTCGTGTCCGCCGACGAAGGCGAGAGGGTGTGCGCAGTCGAAGCGGGTTTGGTCGTTGGAGACGGAGCCTCCCGCGTCATCAGGAGCGTGACACAAACGATAAGGCTAACCGAGAGCGCGGCAATCAACGTGTTCCTGATCATGTTGGGATTACGGTTGCTGGATGAAAGGTTAGGGCACCATGCCCAGAAAAGCAAACTGGCACTGGGTTGCCCCAGTGCCAGTCGCTATCTGCTAGTTTTGGGGTCTAAGGTTTAGTTGAGCGAAGTCTGAGGAACGAGCGAACCGCCGTCTTTCGTCCTCTTTACCTTCATGCTTGCGCTACTCACGCCGTTCCCACCGATTACGCCCGGGATGTTTGC
>JBMOHW010000277.1:0-2716 GCA_049317665.1 Terrimicrobiaceae bacterium
AGGAAGCAGGTGAGCCACTGGTCCTGGTCTCGACCGGGAATCACCCCCTGCCAGATCGTTCCTGCCATTCCCATGAACGGGTTGCTAGCGATGTTGGTCTGTGGGGAGTAAACCGCGCCGCCCCAAACCGAAAAGTTGTCGTTCTTGTTCGCATGGGAACGCCAGACCATCTGCTGAGCCATCCCGTAGAATCCATAGACGTTCGCGATCTGGCCACCTGAGAACTCGTCGAATGTGTAGTTCGAGAAATACCCCCCGAGCTTGTAGATCCCGGGCAACCCCGGGCTATCGACCACCTCCTTGTCTTTCGTCAGCCCGGACTTTGTTGCCCCGAAGGTCGGCTTCCATCCAGCTTCGAACATCATCAGGATTCCGTCTCCGGGACGGATCGAAAAATCCGCCCCGTGGTAGGCATAGACTCCGAGGCGCGGGGTGGCCTGGAAAATTCCCGCAGATAGATACGCATCCTTGACCGGCTTGAATTTGATCATCGCCGCGTTTGTCGCCGTGATCCCGGCATGGAACGGTGCGTTGCTGAATAAGTTGTTCGGGTTGCCATTGATTCCGCCGTTCACCTGCAGACCGAATGCGGGCAACGTCGCGAACATCTGCCCGGCACTCATCCGCCCGATCCGAAGGTCGAGCTTGTCGTCAAAAAGCTTCTGCGTCAGGTAGAGGTCGAAAAGAACTCCAGCGTCCTGAACATAAGACTCCGAGACAATGAAGTAGTTCCCGATGTTCTGCGAGAGGTTGTGTCCGGCCCCCTCGGCGAAGGACGCAGTGAACATCGCGCCGTGCCAGTTCATGATTTTTTCCAAATCGAAATGCCCGCCAATAACAATCTCGTGCGAGTAACCGACTGATTGCGAGAGCCCGCCGGTCGGGTTGCCAAGAAAGACGCCGTAATAGTCAAAATATAGCCTCACCCCAGCTTCCTTCTGGACAAGGGCTTGCCCTTGCCCCAGCAAGTCGAACGGGCAATCGAAATCTTTCGCAGCGGCGACGTCGTGAAGGAACCGGCGGTCTTTCGAGCGCGTCCCGTATTCCAACTGATCCTCGGTCGGCATGGCTTCGCTTCCCGAGCAGACCGCCGGACACAGCAATACAGCGAGAAGAAAGCGGGGGATCATCTGCGGCCAGGGGGAAGTCCGGTGCATCTAAAATCCGTATTTAGAATGCGAAGGCACGTCCGGCTAGGACAACCGCCCCAACCCTTGACTCAAATCAACGAATCTGCCGGCGGGCTTTTGATCGGTCTCGAAGTATACGGCGGACGGGAACGGAGCTCACTCCCGGGATCCAACGCGGCTGATCAGAACTGACTCGACCCCGCGGGTGGGAAACTTCAAAGCGGAGGATCCACGTTTTGTCTTGTTGTTTGGCTTCTTTGCCGCCGAGGTGAACGAGTATCCCGTTTCCCCCAAGTGACCGCCGCCGCGGGCGACGCAGGGTTGTGAAGCGCCAATCCATTCGTTAAAATCCCTCCTCGATGAAACAAATCTTCTCATGTGGTCAGGCCGTCGATGATCCGGACCGGCTGGCTGCACTTGCGGAACTGAATCTGCTGGATTCGCTTCCGGAGGAGTCATTCGACCGCTATACTCGACTCGCGGCGGCCCTGTTGCGAGCAGACGTTTCGCTGATCTCACTCGTGGATTCGGACCGCCAATTTTTCAAGAGCCAGGTCGGACTGGCGGCACCCTACGATACATCGCGCGAGACTCCGCTGACGCATTCGTTCTGTAAACATGTGGTGGAGCGGGGAGAGGTGCTAATCGTGGAAGATGCGCGAACGGACAGCCGGGTTTGCGAAAACCTGGGGATTCGCGACTTGGGCGTCATCGCCTATCTGGGGATGCCTGTGACGACTCGGGATGGATTTTTTCTTGGCTCGCTGTGTGCGATCCAGAGCAGCCCGAGAGTTTGGTCTGACTCCGACCAATCCCAGTTGGCGGATCTCGCCGGGGCCGTCTCGACGGAAATCGAGCTGCGGCAACGATCACTGGCTCTCAAGGAGTCCCTCGACATTCTCGGGGAGGCCGAGCAGCGACGCGAAGAGGCTCTACGGATGCTTATCCACGATCTGCGAACGCCCGCCGGTGCCATCGTGAGCTCCACCGAGTTGATCGAATCCTCACCGGATCGACTCACACCGGATCAATTGGAATTGCTCCGAACGAGTCGGGAGTCCGCCGAGCAGTTGCTGTCCATGATCCGGGATCTTTTGGAAATTGGGCGGATGGGTTCGGACGAGACGCCTCCTCCACGCCGCACGATTCTTGTTTCCGAGCTTCTCCGCCATGCCGCACAAATGGTCGAGCCCACGCTGGAAGCGGCGTCGATATCCCTTGCGGTGAGATTTCCAGACTCCAGAAGCACGCTGGAGGTTCATCCCCGTTCGGTCGAGCGTGTGCTCCTGAATCTGCTCACCAATGCCGGGAAGTTTTCCCCGTCCGGCTCCACGATCACGCTCTCGGCACGGCGGGACACGGTTGACGGAATCGAGGGATGGCTCTTTGAGGTGACCGACGCAGGCCCGGGAGTTCCGGACGACGAAAAGAACGCCGTCTTTAGACAACATTTCACCGGATCGATTGCCGCCGAACGTGGGTTGCAGTCATTCGGGATCGGCCTCGCGTTTTGCAAACTCGCGGTTGAAGAACACGGCGGCCAAATCGGTGTTCGGGATGCCCCGGGCGGAGGCAGCATTTTTTTC
>JBMOHW010000278.1:0-2703 GCA_049317665.1 Terrimicrobiaceae bacterium
GGCCGTGGGAACAGACCAGAATCAAGTATTTAGAGGATTAAGATGGAAGCACTCACCGGCGTTCAGAAGTGGCTAAACGTAATCAGCCAATACGACAACGAGTTTAAGAAGTGGGAAGCTCGCGCACAGAAGATTGTGAAGCGTTACCGCGACGATAACCGCAATCAGAACACGAACGAAACGGCTAAATTCAACATTCTGTGGTCTAACGTACAGACGCTAATCCCTGCTGTATATGCCAGGCTACCCAAGGCTGACGTATCTCGACGATTTGGGGATAACGATCCTGTTGCTAGAGTTGCAAGCCAATTGATCGAACGGGCGCTTGATTTTGAGATTGAGCATTACTCCGATTTCAGATCGACCATGAAAAACGCAGTTGAGGACAGGTTTTTGGGTGGTCGAGGCGTGGCGTGGGTCAGGTACGAACCGCACGTTCGGGCGCAAGACATTCCCGACGATGGCCTGCAAGTAACTGAGGACATTGACGAGGTTAAAAACACCATGACGCTTGATGGCGCTATTGGTGAAGAAGTCGAGCAACAAGAAGAAATTGAGTACGAATGTGCGCCTACCGACTACGTTTACTGGAAGGATTTCGGTCATTCAGTCGCTAGAACATGGGAAGAAGTGACTAGCGTCTGGCGCTGGGTGTACATGACCAAAGAAAGTTTGGCAGAGCGATTTGGCGAAGAAGCGGCTAAATCTATTCCGCTAGATGCAGGGCCTGAAACCAATAAGCAGTATTCGACGCAATCCAAAGATTTCACTCGCGCCAAGATTTGCGAGATTTGGGACAAAGAAAGCGGCAAAGTGTACTGGATTAGTAAGAGTTGCCCAGACATTCTTGACGAACGTGACGATCCGCTAGAGCTTGAGAACTTCTTCCCGTGTCCCAAACCTTTGTATGCAACGATGACAAGTGACACGCTTGTACCAGTTGCCGACTTTGCGCTATATCAAGACCAAGCAAACGATCTAGACATTTTGACTGACCGCATCGATGGCATGATTAAAGCCTTGCGTGTGCGTGGGGTCTACGACGCGTCACAACCGGCCTTGCAGCGTCTTTTAACTGAAGGTGATAACAACACACTCATCCCTGTTGATAAGTGGATGGCGTTCTCAGAAAAAGGCGGGCTGAAAGGGTCAATTGATTTGCTACCGCTAGACGTATTGGCAACGGCATTGTTGCAATGCTATCGGGCGCAAGATGAAATTAAACAAACGATCTACGAAATAACCGGAATTTCTGACATTGTGCGGGGACAAGGACAAGCATCTGAAACAGCTACAGCCCAACAGATTAAGGGACAGTATGCCGGACTGCGCTTGCGCTCGATGCAAGAGGACGTTGCCTTGTTTGCGAGTGCGCTATTCCAGTTAAAAGCACAGGTGATTTGTACCAAGTTCCAACCGTCTACGATCATTCAATACGCAGCTGCCGAGGCAATGAGCGATGCTGATAAAGCGATGATCCCGCAAGCGTTAGAGTTGCTTAAAAACAAGCCTTTACGTTCGTTTAGGATTCAGGTTGATTCGGACAGCCTGGTGCAGATTGACGAGCAACAGAATAAACGTGATCGCGTTGAATTTCTGCAAGCGATGGGCGGGTTCTTAAACCAAGCGTTGCCAATGGGTCAGCAAGCACCGGAAATGATCCCAATGTTGGTGGAATTGGTAAAATTCGGTATTGGTGCGTATAAGAAAGCCGAACCAATTGAGGGTGTTATTGACCAAGCTATGGAACAGATGAAACAGAAACAACAGCAAATGGCGGCTAATCCTACCCCACCACCACCTGATCCTGAGATGATGAAATTGCAAGCACAGGCACAGTCTGAGCAAATGAAGATGCAAGCCACGGCACAGGCCGACCAGATGCGGGCGCAAGTTGACGGGCAGATTGCTCAAGCCAAAGCACAGGCTGAGATGCAGATTGCTCAGATGAAGATGCAAGCCGACGCAGCACTTGAGGCGCAAAAACAACAGCATTTAGCGCAGATGAAACAAGCCGAGTTAGATCACGCCGAACGGTTAGAGCGATGGAAGGTTGAATTAGAGCAGGCCACCAAGATCACGGTAGCAAGGATTTCTGCTAACCCTGGCACGGACATTCCCTTACTTGAGGCACAAGAGGCTGCAAGTCAGAAAGTCACGCGAGAATTGGGCGATAATCTAGCAATGGCAATGGGCAAAATGCATGAATTGCACAGCAACATGGCAGATATGGTTGGTCAGGCGATGAACCGCATTGATGGCGCGGTTGGCGTGATGGCTGCGCCTAAACGAATCATTCGCGGCAAAGACGGAAAGGCAATTGGCGTAGAGGTGATCCAATAATGGCACTTGTTCTCGCAGATCGCGTACAGGAATATTCGACCACCACAGGCACGGGTACGCTTACCCTGTCGGGTGCGTATGCAGGGTTTCAGACGTTTGCAGCGGGTATTGGCAACGGGAACACCTGTTATTACACGATTACGTCTGATACAAACCAATGGGAAGTCGGTATCGGTACGGTTGGCGTAGGTACATTGGCGCGGACTACGCTGATTTCATCGTCTACGGGTGCAAAGGTATCGTTTGTCGGCACGTTGACTGTGTTTGTGACTTACCCTGCTGAGAAGGCTGTATACAGCGATGGGACAACGATTGTTGCGCCAGCGGGTGCTTTGTTGCCCGTTACAAGCGGCGGCACAG
>JBMOHW010000279.1:0-2698 GCA_049317665.1 Terrimicrobiaceae bacterium
ACGCCTTCAATTGGTTCGTCTCATGCGGCTATAGCTTTTGTTGAAACGCTCTAATGGACGTGCGCCCCTGCAATGGCCGCGACCAGCAGTATTAAACTTATGCCTCCGCCCGCTGCGACTGCCATAACTCCGGCGGATGCCTGAAAGCCAAAAAGCGCTTTCGAAACGCACCGGGGGTGTGGCCTTTGATCCGATGAAACGCCCGACAGAAACTTTCCACGTGGCCAAACCCGGCTTCTTGCGCAACGGCTTTTATCGGAAGATTATTTTCCAATAACAATCTGGCCGCGTGATCGATTCTCATGCGCAAAAGAAATTGGTAAGGCGCCACTCCCGTTAGGTTCGAAAATTTTCCTCGGAAACTGCTGTAGCTGAAATGGAGCTGCGCGGCGGTCTTCCGGAGATCGACCGTTGCGGGAGGCGACACGCTCCAATCGGCGATGAGTCGTTGCAATGCGTGGTGCTCTTGGGCGTGGGATTCCGCCGCCTCGTGAAGTAAAAAAATCAGGTGCTCAAGCATGAGTCGCGCTTCGTCCAAGGCCAGAGTGCGCGCCGGTGGAAACGCCTGACAAATCCGTTGATGCAATTGAACCAACGTCTCCAACTGCGGAAGCGGCACCGGCATTTCAGAATGTTTCAGCCAACGCCATCTCAGCCAATCCTGAACACGGGATCCCGAAAAACAGATGAACCTTTCCTCCCAAGTGGTCCCGGAATGCGGACCATAGCGGAAACGACTGTCCGGCCAGATGCAAAATGCGGCGGGTGCGACGAGTTCACAGGGTGGTCCGTCATCGACCTGAAATGATCCGCTGCCGCTCAAGACGATGCCCAATCCCTGAAATGGAAATACCGCATCCAGTTTTTCCTGCTTGTGCAGAATGTGGCCTATGGCCTCGATGCGAAGCGTATCCATCGTTCCGGAAACCTCGGGTTCAGTTGCACTCCAGTAGTTCGTGGAACCTGGCATTTCGGTCAATACAAAGCGATTTAGTGTCAATGCTTCAAGGTTTATCTGCTCAACAGTGAATGATAAGAAGGTCAGTTCAAATTTCGTCCCTCGTAACTCTATGACTATTCGCAAAAAAATTGTTTGGCTCGGCGGCGGCCAGTGCCATCCTGTTGATGCTCAAGCTGCCCTCATCTCCGAATTGCTCGGGGAACAATATGAAATCGTGAGCCGCCCGGGGGCCGCAGCTTTCGACGCGCTCGATGGTGCGGATCTGCTGGTCGTCGCGGGCCTTCACTATACGGATATGAGCAATCCATTCTGGAATCCCCCCATGGAGTATATCCCGGCGACGGAAGCTCAGAAGACGAAGTTGAGGAACTATCTGTCCAACGGCGGCAGGCTGCTGGGATTTCATGGCGGCGTTGCCAGCTTCAACGATTGGCCGGAGTTCGGAGAACTGTGCGGGGTCCGCTGGGACTGGCAGGTCACCACTCACGGGCCGATTGGTGATACGAAATCTTTGGTCACCCCGACGGGTCACCCTGTGGTGGATGCATTTACCGAGGAAACGAAATTCACCACCGCGATGGACGAAACGTATCTGAATCTCCAGATGACGCCGCGATGGAAATTCGATCTGCATGCGTGGTCTTTCCACGGCGGAGTGCGTTTCCCGATGCTCATCACAGCCGATACCGGTCCCGCACCCGGGTCTGGGAGGACCGCTTACATTATGATCGGTCACAGCGTGGAAGCCATGGAGCCACCGGAAGTCCGCAAAATTTGGCAGGCCACCGTCGCCTGGCTCACCGCCTGATCCACCTCACACAACTATGAATAAATATCGTTCAGCAATCATCGGTGCAGGAGCACCAATAGGAGGCGGCATCAAAGGCGGAGGGCACCAGATCGGCTACTCGCACGCTCGGGCGTACCAAAATCATTCTCAGACTGAGTTGGTGTGTGCGGCGGATATCAACGCCGAAAACCTCGCGGCATTTCAGGCTGCGTTTTCACCCGTCGGCGGCTACTCCGATTACCGCGAGATGCTGGAGAGAGAAAAACCGGACATCGTTTCCATCTGCACTTATGTGGGGCTTCACCGGCGCATGATCGAGGACTGCGCCAACGCGGGAGTAAAAGGAATTTTTTGTGAAAAGCCGTTCGTCGCATCTCCTGCAGACCTCGTCGCGGTGCAGGAGATCGCGAAGGAAACGGGCGTGCAAATTATCGTCGCTCATCTCCGGCGAATGATGTCTTCGTATAAGCGCGTCCGCGAAATCATTGACTCGGGCGAACTCGGCAAACTGCGTCTCATGTCGGGCGGAATCGAGGGATGGGATCTCAGTGAATGGGGTTCGCACTGGCTGGATATGTTCCGTTTCTGGAACGGCGATGCTCCCGCCCAATGGGTACTGGGACAGGCCAGAGTCCGCGATACACGCGGCTACGGGCACGCCATGGAGGAGCACGCTGTCGCTTGGTTTGGTTTTGAGAATGGGGTCCGTGGAGTAGTGGACGGCGGATGCGGAATGGTGCCCGACAACTCCATGTGGCCATCGATCGAAGGCACGGAAGGTGTCATCCACATGCAGGGAGAAATGGAAATTCGGGTGATCTCAGCTGAGGGGAGTCGAACGGAGAAATTTGATCAGCTGCCCCCCGAAGAATTTTATCCTTCGGCCTGGGCCGACTGTCTGCAGGGCTTGTTGACATGGATGGAAGGCGGTGCGGAGAGCCCTCTGG
>JBMOHW010000280.1:0-2691 GCA_049317665.1 Terrimicrobiaceae bacterium
ACGGCGGGTGGGCTATGACTCTTGAAGCGAAAGTAAAAGCCAAGCTGTACAAGATCATGAAAGAGTGGGGCGTGTATTACTTCTCCCCGCAAACAGGTGGGTACGGTAGGTCTGGTGTGCCAGACATTATCTGTTGCTACAAAGGGCGCTTCATTGCTATCGAGTGTAAGGCTGGCAAGAACAAACCAACACCGTTGCAAGAAGCTGAGATGGAAAAGATACGCGCAGCGCATGGTGTGGCTGCGGTAATTAACGAAGACAACATTGATCTGCTTGAGCAGATACTGAAAGGATTTACATGACTGAAGACTTAGCTCAGACGCTAGAGAGTAGCGATACCGTAGACAAGGAGCAGTTCATCAAAGAAGCGGTAGCTGCGTTTAGCAAGACGTTGAACGAGGCTAATGAAAAGAAGCACGCCGTGTTTCTTGTCTACGATGAAACAGATGGCAACCTACAGACGTATACCTTCAACGCTAACTTGCGTACGTTATTGATGATGATAACCAGCGCGTACGAGATGGTTAACGAAGCTGGTGGTGGAGAGAAGAGGATACTGAATTGAAGAAGCCTTACAAACGTATTCTTGTTGTTGACTTCGAGACGCGCTGGTCTAGCAAGGACTACACGCTATCGAAGCTAACAACTGAGGAGTACATACGTGACCCACGTTTTAAAGCGTTTGGCGCGTGCTTCCGCTATCTTGATGAAGACACTACTGAATGGGTAACACATGAAAATTTACCTGATTACATCGCTCAAGTTGATTGGCGTAGTACTGCCGTACTTGCTCATAACGCTCAGTTTGATGTGTCTATCTTGGACTGGATTTACGGTGCTAGTCCTTGCTTTATTTTTGATTCTCTCAGTATGGCCCGTGCTTTACGAGGTGTGGAAGTTGGCAATAGTCTTGCAAAACTCGCAGCCGACTTCGGACTACCAGAGAAAGGTCGAGCCGTACATTCCACAGACGGACTATCCGAGATTTCTGAGGCGGTCGAAGCTGAACTCGCAGCGTACTGTGCGCATGATGTCTTTCTGTGCATCGAAGTATTCAAGCGTTTGGTCAAGGGCTATCCGGCGAAAGAGCTGATGTTGATTGACATGACGTTGAAGATGTTTACCCACCCTGTCCTTGAGCTTGACCCCAACATGCTCAGCGACGCCATACTAGAAGAGAAAGAAGAACGTGAAGAATTACTGGCGCGTCTTAAGATTGATGATGCAGCGTTGGCTAGCAACCCGAAGTTCGCAGATTTATTGGAAGCTTTGGGATGCGAAGTACCGACTAAGATCAGCAAGACTACAGGTAAAAAGACGCTGGCACTTGCGAAGAATGATGCACATTTCCAAGCGCTACTTAATGGAGAACGAAAGGACGTTGCACTCCTATGCCAAGCACGACTGCGAGTTAAATCAACATTGGAGCGTACGAGAGCGCAGCGATTTTATGACATCTCGCAACGAGGAACACTCCCAGTCCCGCTGAATTACTACGGCGCACACACAGGGCGTTGGTCTGCTAGCCGAGGCAGCGGTATCAACATGCAGAACATGAAGCGTGGTTCGTTCTTGCGCAAGTCTATCCTTGCACCAGATGGCTACATGCTGATTGTCTCTGACCTATCGCAGATTGAGCCGCGTGTATTGGCTTGGCTAACTGGATACGATGCGCTGCTTGATGTGTTTCGTGGGGACGGTGATGCGTATGCTACGTTTGGTGCGCAGATGTTTAACTTGCCCGGCATGACAAAGGACACACATCCTGTGGAACGGCAGTCGGCTAAGTCAGCGCTGCTTGGTGCAGGATATAACTTAGGCTGGGCATCGTTTGCAGCACAGCTACTGACAGGCTTTCTTGGTGCGCCACCACTACGCTATACGAAAGCAGATGCACGTCAGCTTGGTGTGACAGCAGAGAAGGTTGCCAAGTTTGTTGACTGGCCTGTGAACATTGAGAAGATGCGTGCTATCCCGCACACATGCACCGAGCAGGAGTTGTTAGTACATTGCTTAGTTGCAAAAGAGATCATTGATAAGTACCGCACAGCAGCGCAGCCTGTGGTTGATTACTGGGAGATGTGTCAGGCGCTTATTGCACGTAGCTTGAAGGATGGCTTTGAGTACACGCACAAATGCGTAACATTTAAGAAAGAAGAAATCGTCTTGCCAAGCGGTCTGTCTTTGCGCTATCCTGATTTGAAAGGTAAAGCCGACGACAAAGGCCGTATGCAGTGGTCGTATGGTCCCGATGAAAAGAAGTTGTACGGTGGGAAGCTGACTGAAAACATTGTTCAGGCAGTAGCTCGTTGCATCATGACCGATGGCATGCTGCGTATACAAGAGCGTTTTCCATGCGTGCTAACCGTACATGATGAAGTTGCTATTCTCGTACCTGAAACTCACGTTTCAGACGCTTTGCCGTGGGTGCTTGAACAGATGATTACTACCCCTGACTACATGTTGGGGATTCCACTCAATGCTGATATTGATGTTGCTAAACGCTATGGAGACGCTAAGTGATTGTTGACACAATTGACTACCGTAAAATCTTTGCTTGGATTAACGCTGTGTGGGCTAAGTCTCTCGCTGCTGTGGTTATGTTTGTGGTTGGTCTGTGGATAGGCCAAGTGCAGGTTGAAAGCAGAACAGTTGGTGACTGCAAATACGCAGGAGCCTTTCGCGTAAACC
>JBMOHW010000281.1:0-2687 GCA_049317665.1 Terrimicrobiaceae bacterium
CTGCTCGCAAGTGCTGGTCTAATGCGTATATGTTCAAGACCATTGATGTTTCATCGGAGCAACAATCCCGTAATCGTCGTGATATTGAAACCATGTTAAGTGGAACTTTGGATGAAGTTGTTGATAGTTTCATTCCATGGAAGGATATTAGCAAGGCTTATTTTCAAGCAAAGACTGTTCCTGAAGGACAAAAGAGACCGGATACACCTATTCCTCCTAAAGCTGAAGTTATTGATCCCCCTAAACCAGAATTAACTTTTGGTGAATCTGAGACAGTTGAGTTTGAGACCGATAACGAAGATGATGAAGAAGATAGACCAAGATTGACAATTGGTGAAGACATGAAGCTTGAATTAAGTGATGATGAAGAAGAACCTGCCGCCGAACCTACAGGGGTTGTCAAGTTGGATATTTAGGCGGGTGCGTCTAAGTATCTCTAAACCAATCCACATTGAAAATCAAATGGAATACCAGACTCTTGCGATGATTGTAGGTGCCGTAATGATTGTAGCTGCTTTATTGTATGTTTTAGATCGCCGTGCAAAAACCCAGCCGGTTGATTACACAGATCTAAGTAAGATTGTTGCTGGTTCAGGTGTTCTAACGAGTGGTGTTTTGTATTCTTTGGGAACTGAAGCAGGTTCAGATGTTGTAGAAACAGTCACATCTGCCGCATCTGCTGCACAAGAGATGTTCGTTGGTAAGCCAGAGTTTTAAGCTTCAATAATCAATGCATCTCCTAACTGAGCTGCAGAAGGTGTAGCACGATACTGAATCATGCGTCCAATTTCCTTCTTAGGAACAGCTGAATCTCCACAATATCTCACAATCGCCTTATATAAATCAAATCCGTGGTAACGATCATGATTATCCATCTTTTTGCGGAACATGACTGAAGTTCCATCAGTCTGTTTCATCCACTGCAGAAACAAAGCAAATAATGGATGGTCTGTCTCCTCCTTCGGTCCTTTGGGAAACATATCCCAAAAGACTGATGTAGCAAATCTAACTAAATCAAAGGATGAAGATGCACTGATATGAGGATATTTGTTATTGTAGAACGGTTCCATGTTGTATTGTCCTCCTGCTTCTTCATCCTCTTGAAACTGACTGCTCATAAAAAGCTTGGACTCTTTTAATCCAGCCAAACGAACATTTACAATCGCTCGGTCAAAGTCAATTAGTTTGATAAGGTATCCAAACGTTGGAACTTTATAGGGTTGAGAACCATTCTGGTAGAATAAATGGGTCTGAGTTGTCTTTACATACATCACATTGTTTCCATGGAGATCATTGTGAGTGAATCCAAAGTTACGCTGAGCATAGGCTAAAGCAAACACAATTTGTGAAACCCAAGCAACATGCTTCTCAGGTTCAGGATGAAGTTTGATAAGATCGTAGAATGTGCCTTCACAAGGCTCCATCACAGTCGTAACTACTGGAACATTCTTGAAAGTAGCCCATGCAAAGGGTTCAGGGTCTTCATTATCTTGATCTTCATCTTCATCAAATAGATCTGAACATCCACAAGACTCAATTTCATAGACGTCATCTTCATCAGATTCATCATCTTCTTGTTCAGGAGATTCAGAAGAGGCCATATCATAGGCTTCAACTTCACCTTCTTCATCTGGCGTCAAAACTGTCTCTACATCCATCTCTTCAACTCCATCCAACTGAATCTCATCTGCAATTTCCATTGCAATACGAGCTCTTCGTGTATGACTGAACTCAGCATCATGACCTTCTGTTCTAAGCTTAAGTTCAAAAGTCTTTCCAATTTTGTCTGCAAACCAAGACTTCTCTGTTAAATCTTCATAGTCATCTGAAATATCAATCGTATGAGAGTCTGAAAGACCAACGTAAACACCATAGACTTTAGGGAAATGTTCGCATCCAGATTCAGATAAAGCAATCGATGTGATTGCTCCTACATATGCAGCTGTATGAGGACTTTGCATACGTTCTTGCATATCATCTGCTACATCCGTTCGTTTAGGAACTCCAAATGATCCGTAATCTCCTCGCATCGTTTTAAATGGCGATAAAATCATTGTTGTCTTACGATGAATAGGAATAGTCTGACCTGATACCCTCACATGTGTCGCATCTACAATGGATTCAATTGGATTGCTAAGCTTAACTCCATACTCATGAATTCCAGCAATTGTATCCGTCTTAAAGAGCTTTTCAAGGCACGGAAAAAAAGGTTGTAACGAGTTCATCGACCAATGCGTTCCATCTAACTTCGGCATTCGTTGAAGTTTAAGTGTCAAGGGAGTTGTTTTCAAATCTTTTCCCATTATGAAATGTCTCGGTGATGAATGTGAAAAAATAAACGACGGGAAGAACAAGATGAATTTTCAACTCAAAAAGTTCAATATGGATATGATCAAAGACCGATGTGGAATGGATTCTCGTAAAAGTCCTATGATTGTGATCATTGGAAAGAAGGATACAGGTAAATCCTTCTTAGCTCGTGATTTACTGTTCAATGTTCAGGACTGCTTTCCCGCTGGTCTTGTGATCTCACCTACTGAAGCTGTGAATGAATATTTTCAATCTTTTGTTCCTTCTAAGTTGATTCATGACAAATATGAACCTGCAAAGGTCCAAAACTTTATCAAGCGACAGTTTGCAGCCAAACAGAGATTTTTAAAATCCAAAGCAAGTGGAGCTCCATTTGA
>JBMOHW010000282.1:0-2685 GCA_049317665.1 Terrimicrobiaceae bacterium
CTTTTAAACTATTTATATTAAATAAAACATATTATGCCAACAGTCATACCAAAGCCGCAATACGTAGTAACCTTGGAAGGGGAATTGTTCGGAGTAGTCTTTGATGTAAATCTAAATGAAACTAAGAGAGGTATCAAGATGAGATTTGTACCTCAGAATCAAAACATAGACATTAGACAGTTATCTGAGATTGCAAATAAGATTGCTGTTATATTACAGAAGAAGTTTGCTGATTACGGCATACAGATCGATAGAGATACTCAGGTTAGAAACCCTATGATCATAGGCTTTACCATACCTCTAGTCTCTATATCAGATTTCATCATGAAGAAAGTAATTCAAGGAGCTTAATCAAAGTCAATCAATAGTGCATGTCAGCAAAGAAGCAAAAGAAAGAAGTTAGAAAGATATTGAATATCAGTATAGAGCCTCTAGAGAGTACACCGGTGGATAGGATCTTGGAAACACCCGATCTAGCCAGGATCGTCTATCAAGAAGCTCACCTAGCTATTCAAGATGCAATCAAGTCTAGAAAGAAGACAGCTACCCTGGTAGAGATAAATGGCAGTAATCATTTTATAGAGATCGAAAGAAAGGATTGGCCTAATGCACTCGATCAATGCATCCAATACTTCTCCATAAAAGAAGACTTCGAATTATGTATACAGTTACAGGAGATGAAGTCTAGACTAGAACCTCAATTAGTTTAACCCCAAATTATAATACAAGTTATGTCTCAAGACCCATACCAAAATATACGACAAGCCATCGACCATCTACTAAACATAAAGTCAACAGTTAAGAGAAAGAAGCAAACTAAACAGATCCAGACTAGAGATTTGTTTGTTGGTATCATTACCAGTCTACAGATGATGTCTACCAGGTCTACTTTATTGTTTGCTGATCTAAGATTAGATTTTGGAACCTACGAAGAACCTTTCTATGAGGTCATTGATGCTTTATTCTTGATGAAGTTTGGAAGAGAGGCATGTGAGTTGGTAAATTTCTATCTATGGGAGAGGGAGAATAGTGACGGTACTATCAACTATCCTTTAGACGAGAACAACAATCCAATCCCTCTAGACAATGCTCAGGATTTATGGAACCTTTTATTAAAAGTAAACCCAAAGATAGATGAGTGAGGAAGTAGATAATGTTAAACACTACGGTCGACCCTCCAAGCTATTAACCGAACAACAGATCCGTCAGGCGATGAAGTTCACCAAGAGTAATCGAGCGGCGTCACGCTACCTAAACGTATCCTATCCCACCTACCGGTTATATGCTAAACAGTACTGGGACCCCGTACAGAAGGCAAGTCTATTTGAGATACATAAGAATAGGACTGGTAAAGGTATTCCTAAATTTCAATATGAAGCTAATGAACCTATCTTGGAGAAGTTACTAAGAAGAGGTATAAGTACTGAAAGTTATTCGATAGAGAAGCTAAAGAATAGATTGTTACACGAAGGTCTATTAATACCAGAGTGTGGTGTATGTGGATTTTGTGAGACTAGGGTATTGGATTTTAAGATACCGCTAATCCTGGCCTTCAAAGATGGTAATAGACATAATTGGGAGTTGGAGAATATACACCTACTATGCTACAATCATTACTTTCTACATGTTGGTGATATCTTTTCACCCCGTCAAATTAATTACCTCGAAGATGCAGGAGCAACCATACAACAGCCCAATCAAACGGCTTGGGAATTGGATGACTTCTACGAAGAACATTTCCGTCAATTAGGTCTACTATCTAAAGAAGAAGACAATCCAGCAGCTAAATTCATTGACCGATTATAATAATAGCGATGAAATTTAATCCCAAATACCTAAATAAGATATCAGAACAGATTCTAAAATCTCAAACCCAGGCTCAGGCCTTAAAGAAGCTAGGCCAAAAAGGAGACTGGAGACATCAACACCAACTCCTACTCCAGAAGGTAGAAGAGGAGACAATATTTTGGGGAAGTAAACACACCCCACACTCCGAAGTTAGATTAAAGGACTTAAAGAAGGATGAGCTATTTCTTAAAAAGTTAACCCCACTCACTAGCCTACAATCAGAAGACCAGGAGAGATTAAAGCTGCTAGTAAAAAAATACAATCTTTTTTAAAAAAAGTTGCTAGTCTGAAAATGTCTTCATATCTTTAGTAAAATAAAAGTTATACACCATGGCAACACATCAATGTAAAGTTTGTGGAACAGTAATCCACCCCAAGAGAGTAGCATTAGGATACCCAGATACCTGTGTCAATCATTCCTCAACCGAAAGGTATTCAGGTTTGATTATAGCAGATGCTAAGGCAACTAACTCCCTACAGATCATACGAGATAGTTCAACGGCAAAGCATCTCCAGCATTTAAGTAGAACAAGAGGAAGGTGTTAATCAAAAGGTGAGATATTTATATTAAATAAGCTCACCATATTATGCCTGCTACTTCACTTACTTTGAGACTCCAAAAAGGATCTCCACTAACATATACAGAACTAGATAATAACTTCTTGTTCATAACCGGATCTATTTCATCTTCGATAAATACAGCTATCTCAGGTTCAGTAAATAGGGTAGCTGTATTTTCATCTGCAAATAAGATTACTGGTAGCGGTATTCTATCTGAAACAGCAGGAGGAGCATTAACGCTTACTGCTAACACTGGAGATGACGCTCTAACAATTA
>JBMOHW010000283.1:0-2680 GCA_049317665.1 Terrimicrobiaceae bacterium
ACAATCTAATTATCAGCAAATACAGACTGTGCTACACCGCTCCTATCTCTTGCTATCCTATGATTGAATGACTGCTCTTCTTCACCTTCTTCATCTGCGATACCATACGTAATATACAATGTTCCTTTAGGGATACCATTAGTATCTTCTACTGCAAAGTCCATCCAGAAGTACTTATGACGATTATCCCAATGTTCACTAGGACATTCACAACCACCACCTGGTTTAGATACGCGTCCCTCTACATATCTCTTATGAACAGTATGAATACCACCTAAATTATTCTCACCGGTGTACCTACGCCGATGTAGTAATGTTCTATTCTGGATAATCTGTCTATTTTCATTTGTTAGTCCATGTAATCCAAGTAGAAGTTTCTTAACTAAAGGACGCTTAGTATCATTGATACTGCCCTGCATACAATCAAGATTAATCTGATCATCTGTTAGATGAAGACAGAATGGACGTCCAAATGTTGATGGATCTGTTTCAGATACTACTGCTCTAGATGATACCTTTCTAGAAACTGTCTCAAGTGCTCTCTTTCCAGCTACATACTCAAGTACATTTATGTCTCCATATAAAAGGATTTGGAAATCTGTATCTACTGGATACACCGAAATTCCATCTGAATCCTTCTTTCCAAGGAAATATGAAACACGAAGGTTAGATTGGATAACTGTATTCAGAGCAGATGATTCACCATGGTAATCATGATAAGCAAACAAGAAAGGGTGTAAGAACCAATCAGTTGATCTCATACACTGCTTATCAATAAAGAAGACATGTAGTTGCTTTCCACGTTTAGCACTAGCCGCTGTGTTCTTCCAGAACTGATAATCGTCCCAAGGTACACTTGCTGTTGCGGCATCAGTTGATGCAATAAAGTCGCATTTTACAGCTATGTCTTCAGATTCAACATCGTAGATAAGTTCATCAATCTTATTTGATTTAACTGCTTCTGCGAATCCAGCAAAGTCATCAGCTACACGGATAACTAATATCGGTGTTTGACCCTTACGATCAGTAAATGCTTTTCTCGCTTTTACCAATAGTTCTTTGACTTGATCAGATATACCAATGATATCTCCATCATCATCCTTGACAACAGGATTCTCAGCTTCAATCACAATATTATTGTCTAGGTAATATGAAGCTCCACGATATTTTGGATGATCAGGCATCAATAGACATATCTCGTCTGGATCCGCAACAAGACCTTCTTCTGGAGATGCTGAGTACTTTATAACCTTGATCTTATTGTTTGACATAATGTAATCCCATAAGTTAGCATGTCCTTCAGATGAACCCATCAACTGCTCATTTCCACTACCATGATCAAACTCATCGTAATGAACGATAACGTTTTGATATTTGTTAGAAAGATCCTTTAATGTGTTAAGACATTCAATAGCAGCTTTCTTTGTATTCACCGAACATACATGCATGTATCTACTAAGATCATAGCGTTGATTGTTGTCTGCCTTTCTTTTGTAACATGACATAAATACGTTTGTTACTATTCCAGCAGGACCAGCGTCTGTGTATGCTGAGAAAATCATTGCAAGTAGTCTCTTTCCAGACTTTACTCCTGCTCGAACAATTACTTTCTTTATTGCCTTTCTTAAGGCATGTTCATGCATACCATCCTTTACAAATTTTGTTAGTTCTGGAAACTTTTCTTCCCAGAAATCCATTGCATGCTTAGTACCCTTAACTTTTGAATTTGCTTTAGACATTTTTACTTCCATACTTACTATGGTTTTAGTAAGTGAACATAAGATCCATTTTGAAAACTTCTTAAAAAATGGATCTAATTAAAGCAAAATGGATGACATCACTTTGAAGCCTTAATAACCTTAAAATGAAGTCTGTTATCCAATCAAAACTAAGAAGCATTGAAGAAAAGATGCTAGTTACAATTCCTAAAACCAAAATCACTCCTCCTATTGCTATGGTTGCCCTGAAACTACTAAAGGCTCTACATATTTCAAAAATAAAACCATCAGGTGGATCAGAGACTCAAAAAAGTTCTCTGAAGTCCGAAAAGGACATACTCACTATACTAGGACTGCCAAACATCCCTAAGGTAAAAAACCCCAAAGAGAACTCGACTTGCTTGTCTATGAATCCTGGCTATTATAATGGATTTAAGAGAACCGTTAAGAAGCCAAACAAGTGTAACATTATTGTGCCTGAAGCAGATGGCGTATATGTTGTTCATCAACCATTTGGTTCACAAGCTAATCCAGATATCCTGATTCTTGATGTTCGTTCTGGAAAGATCGTATGTGAGTTTGGCATAGAAGTCAAGAGTGGAGGTCCAACATGGAATACTCATATTCAAACAATGGATCGCACTATGATGTACATAGCGATTAAGAAAAACGAGGTCCATTGCTTCTTCGGAGAGCATGTTCGTGATAAGGAGTCTCTCCTTATTGCTCTTGTATGGGATGAACTTCAACGCGAACTTGCTAATGAACTAAATGCTCAGGCAAAGAAAAGTGGAAAGAAAAACCTTTGTGTGGCATATCCTAAGCAAGAGTTCACTAAGTTGAATCTAAATGAAGGACGTGAAGAGAGGCATATGGAAATTAAGGAGTGGTTTGAATCATTTCTTGAACCATCCGCGTCACCCAAAGAGCAGGAACAGCATTCCCAACTTGCTTAATTTGAT
>JBMOHW010000284.1:0-2677 GCA_049317665.1 Terrimicrobiaceae bacterium
GGTCTCAATCGCCGAGCTTGTTCAGCCCGAAGCGATTCGCATTATCTGGTGGGACACCAAGGTACACGGTGAACAACTCTTCACAGATAACTACGCCCAAATCGGTTCAATGCTCAAGCCGCAGGGTGGGGGTGGAACTAGGGTTTCATGTGTCTCTGAATACATAAACAAGAAGAAGATAAAGGCAGAGTGCGTGGTGGTGTTCACCGACGGTTACTTGGAGAATGATGTGGTGTGGAACATCGACAGCCCAACTCTGTGGTTGGTGACTGAGAACAAGCACTGGACACCGCCAACTGGCAAGATGGTTTTCGTTAACAAATAGGAGATATGCAATGACTTTCTATGACGTAAACAAGATGAAATACGAGGACTACGAAAAGCGTGTGAAGGACTACAAGCCTTATCGTGGGACTAACGCCTATCCAGTAGGTAGTAGACGTTACTCCGCTAGGCACTTTGTTATGAGGGACGATGGCGTGGTGGAGGTTTATTACACTGGACTTCCTTATAAGAAAGAAAAAGAGAAAAAAGGTGAACCGGCGATTGCTCCACTTCTGTACATACATCCCGACAACACAGTAGAGTTCAATCGCTCTAGTGATGTTGGCTTCTTGACCAAACTGACTGGGTATTGGGTAAGACATGATGTGAAGTACGGTGGCACGATAGTCTCAAACTCATTACAAACCATTCATCCTGTATTCAAGGGAGCAAGATTTTCATTGGGTACATACGAGTGCCTGACTCCCTACGAATGGCATCACCCTAGGGTGAATCGTAAAAAAGCAAAAGAGACCATGAGTAAGTACGACGAGTTCTTGAAGCTTCACAAGGTGTTTCTCGACCCCATGAGTAAAGAAGGTATCAACGGAATATTTGAAGACTTCCACAACGAAATTGGCGAACATTGGGAACATCAACATAGATGGGACATAAACAAATTCCATGAGATGGTGGAGAGCAAACGCCATGTAGATGCGGCGGTGTATCTGAATGTAGTTGATAGAGGGTTTTGGTGGATTAAGTATGCCGTAGACCGAGACATTAACCACTTCAAAGAACAAGTATGTAAGTTTGCACAGGATGGTCTTAAGAAAGTTGTATACAAGTATGGAAGTCAGCAAGTATTTGATTACAGAGAAATACCCGCAGGGGGACACATCACGTCTTCTAAATGGAGAATTCGTGTGACCTCAAACGGTCAAGGTGTAGAGCGTCTTTAATTTAATCAACAGGAGAATGCAATGAGTAACATGACAAACATAGTTTCACCCTATGGTGACACGATAGCAACAACAACAGCGTTGAATGAGTCAACCCCAGTAGCAAAATTTGCTTATGAGTTCTGCACAGAGTTCAATGTACAAGTGAGTAAATATAAACGGTCAAGGGGTGAGGGAGTTACATTCAGAATCTTATCATTAGACGGCATACCCCTCGGTGAGATATACACTGCAAAATACGTTGGGTCTAGTGGTAATAACGAGGATGTTTACTTTTATCATTCTCCAAATATCATTACAAAGTCTAAAGCCACGTCAAGGTCTGACAGTAATACAAGGGATGCTAACAAGATTAGAAGTCTCTTGACAGTACTTAAGAAGAACAAAGAAATCCCTGATGTCAAATCTATGTACAACACATTTGCTGGTGGTATTAGGTATGCGTTTAATCAAGTAGTTAGGAATAGAGAACCCGATGTTTCTATCAGAGATGACTTGGCGATAGCTTTAATTGAGCACGTGTTACTTGACAAATTAGTAACGCACGAACAAAATGAACAACTTAAATCAACGTATAAAGAATATCAGTCAAAAATGAAGTCATATCAAGAAGCAGAATCTAATGGAGCTAGATTTAACAAGGGCGCTAAACTTATTGGTATTGTTGGTGAGTACGACGATAAATATTATCTTGTTGGTGAAGCCTCATACGATAGGAATCTAAGCGGTAACAGTGGAGTAAGTATTCACGGTAACCTGAAACGCTATAACAGTTTGAAAAGTATCCCCGAGCTATCTGCTGATGTGGTGATGATTAATGCATACATGCAGGGCAAGGGCGGTCTATACGACAAAGGCAATGAGCTTGGTTTACCACGCTCTGATACTTATTATCACGACATTGATGTGGCTACAGGCTATGCATCTGACAACATGTGGGTTCTCATTCCTAAGATCACCCCATGAGAAAAGGCTATCACCCCATCACACATACGACTCTTAATGGTTCGTATCGTGTACCAATGTGGGCGGCAGACGATGACTATGAGGTAAGTGTTGGAGAAAACCATTGCAGGATGTTCACCAATGAAACACTACCGACTCGCATCAAAACCGCACTATCCATGATTAACGCATACCCCACGAGGGACTATGTGGATTGGGAAATCAATCCCATCAATGTGTATATCAATCATCAGACACCCGAACTCAATGATATTGGTTGGCGCATTAACCGAAGCATGTACATGCTTGTGTTACCTAATGAATTTTTGGAGGATGTAGCAAATGGCAGACACACCTGAAGCAAAAGTAAAAAAGAAAGTAAAGGCAATCCTTGAATCATTGGGTGCGTACTACACCATGCCTGTCGCTGGCGTATTCGGACGTTCAGGGGTGCCTGACATTCTATGTTGTCTTCACGGACGGTTCGTTGCAATTGAGTGCAAAGC
>JBMOHW010000285.1:0-2663 GCA_049317665.1 Terrimicrobiaceae bacterium
GGCGATTGAACGGGGCGGATTAGATTCGATTCCACCAATGGTGTTTGCGATTGCAGATTCCACAAAACCATTGGTGGATGGAACTGCGGGTAATAACGATCAGGAAAAAGATATTCTACGCTCAGTCTTTGGAAAGGTGAAGCCAACGGGCTCTGTTCCAGCTTATGTAGAGGAAGTAGGTGCTTCGAAACTGAAAATGGGGGCAGATTGTATTACATGTATGTTTGCAATTCACTATTTCTTTGAAACACCTGATAAACTGAATGGATTCTTGGAAAATCTGTCGCAAACTTTAAAAGTGGGCGGTTATTTCATTGGATGCTGTTTTGATGGACAAAAAGTCTTTGATATATTGCGTGATGTTCCAAAAGGAAAGTCTAAATCAGGGATGGAAGGAAATACAGTTTTATGGGAGATTACAAAACAATATGACGTAGAAGATATTCCAGATGGTTCTGACAGCATCGGACTAGGCGTAGATGTGAATTTCATATCTATTGGTATGCCACATCGCGAGTATCTTGTGCCCTTTCGCCTTTTGGAAGAGAAAATGCGATTGATTGGTTGCGAACTTCTTACGAGTGATGAGTTGAAGAAAGTTGGTATGGTAAACTCGACAGCTACTTTTGATGTCTCATGGGATATGGCAAAAAAGAATGGAACTACCTATAAAATGAATACAGCGGTGAAAGAGTTTTCCTTCTTAAATCGATGGTTCATCTTCAAACGAAAGCGCCAAGAGACGATTGCAGTTGCAACAGCAATAGCACAAAATGTGAAGCAAAAAGAGGCAACTCCTATACAATCGAATCTAGGTAGAATGGGGTTGGCGAGGGCCAGGGCAAGTGCAGTAGCAAAAGTTGCAAATACTATACAAGCACAGCCTACAGAAAACTCACAAACATTAGATATGGCGAGTGGAAATGGTATTCCCGCCTCAAGGACGATTGGTGTTGCCCCAGGTCCTGGTGCACCACCCACAAAGAGCTATACAATTGGAGAAGTGTTTCAGTTCTATTTTGATGCTCCTACTGCGAAAGATATTCTCGGAATCGAGGATATGGGTGCCGCTCGCTGGATATCACCTTCTGCACCCTTTCCTATCAAAGATGGAGATGTTCAATATCCAAGTATGGAACATTATATGGGAGGTATGCGCGTAAAACTTGCCACAAATAAGCCTGAACTTGCAGAAAGTATGTTTAGTCGAGAAGGAACTATACATCAACGCTTTCTGAATGATCGCCTTGGTATGACAAACGGTGGAACAAAACAACTTTCAGAAGAACAGGACCATGATATAATGAATGCGGAACTAGCTGCTGTGAAAGCAGCAATGGGTGTTCTCTCACTCAAAAAACACCGCGCTGTAGTGGATGAGGCTACCTGGGCCACTGTAAAAGATAAAGTTATAGAAGATGCATTAAAACAACGGTGGACATTGGACAAGCGCTTTCGCAAAATCGTTGAGACTGCGCGTAACCAAGGAAAGTATCTCTTATATTATAGCCCTGGTGCTACGACAAACCTGGGTGGAAGGCGTGATAAAGACACGGGGCAAATTGATGGAGAAAATAGAATCGGAAAAGCTATTATGAAACTTGCTGGGTATCCTGAATAAGTTCCATCTTCAAAAGTCCAATAGGAATATGAAGAGCTGGCTCCTCTTCATCTCGTAGAACAGGCACCCATCCAATCAGGGCAAATCCCTTCTCGCTAATCTCTTTGTCAAATGTAGTATTTTCGTATGGATATGCATCACCATATGCTACGGGAATAAAATCATCTAGTTCTCCTATAAAATCCATAATACTTTTTTTAGCTTCCTCATACGATATATAGACTTTTTTACTCGCCTCAGGAATCTCAGGTATTGCATAGATGAACTCATCCGATGAAGAATCTTTAATAGCAATCATATACACATGGCTTGTCATTTCTAATATACCATATATTCAGCTATAAAAAATTAAACGCACCTAAACTATATGCAAGGTATTAGAAAAAGAATGCCGCATCCTTGGCAAGAGTTGTCTATTGTGAATAAGCATCCGCGCGATGATTTTATCCAGTTTGATGAACCTACGCATGTATATACAGTCAATGGGAGTTCCAAAGGAGTGATTTCGTGCACGAAGTTTCTTCATGAGTTCTTTCCTCACTTTGATGCAAAGGCGGTGATTGCAAAAATGATGGCTTCGCCAAAATGGCCTCAAAATAAATATTATGGAAAGACGGCAGAAGAAATTCAAAAAGAGTGGAATGACAATGGTGCTGCTGCAAGTGGAGCCGGCACAGCCATGCATTTGGCCATTGAACAGTTTCTTCACGGACATCCTGAGTTGATTGAACCGGGTGTTCTTCAAACTCCTGAGTGGCAGTATTTCACGAATTTCTGGAAAGATGCAAAAGAGGATTTAGTCCCCTATAGAAGTGAGTGGGAAGTATGGAGTGAAGAACATAAACTCGCCGGCTCAATAGATATGGTCTTTTATCGTAAATCTGACGATTCTTATGTAATATATGACTGGAAACGTTCAAAAGAAATCAAGAAGGAAAATAATTTCGGTACTGGGTTTGGACCTGTCTCACATCTTCCTGATGCGAATTATTGGCATTATACACTTCAGTTAAATGTGTATCGCTGGTTCTTAGAGACCTTC
>JBMOHW010000286.1:0-2643 GCA_049317665.1 Terrimicrobiaceae bacterium
TATACTGGCTGATAGCGGACAAATAGTAGCAACAGATACAAGCTCTCTAGTACCTACAACATTGAGTAGTTGTTATATAGGTTTATCTGCAGATGCTTCTGATGGAAATAGCTTTTGCGGGTATATTCGGCGTATAGGGTATTACAGGCAGAAGGTTAATAATAATACATTACGGTATTTGACACTTTCTGCGCATGATTTTCAATCTATAAATGAAATTAATACTGTTTCATGGGATTTATCTTCTCAGCAGGTTTGCTTTGTCGCACTTACCGGGGATATGTTTTGTGAAAACAGATCTACACTTCTTAAGCGCAAGGGCGGTAACTATACTTTAGTACTAAAACAAGACCGGGATGGCAGAAGACAAGTTGTTTTTGATACTGACTTTATCTTGACTACCCCTCTTAGTGGGACAAATTCTGTTTCATTATCATCATACAGCGTTACTGTAATACCTTTTATTACTGATGGTACTAAGCTATACGGTAAACCAACTTACTATTACTACGGATTGGCTGGAGCAATTACATATTTTGAAGGAGACGGTATATTAATAACGCCTAACCCAGTAGGTATGCTAGCTGGGGAAACATTAATACCAGTTGTAGGATTAACTATAGCAGGTGCAGGAGGTGCCCCGTATACACAGGGTGCGGGCATAACTATTATAGAAGTATGATGAATTGTAATACAGTCGAACCGGTAAGTGCGTTTTATAGTACAAATCTTAATAATAAGATTCAAAGCTATGATAGACTTGGGCAACGTATTTGTAGAACATTAGGTGCCCCGCTCGTAAACATTGAAATTCATGCAGATCAATTAAATGAATTTATTGGGATTGCTTGTGAAATGTTTACTAAGTTCGCCGGTTATACCCAGGAGTATTTAATTTTTGATAGTAAGCTATATAACCCTGGTGAGGGGTTAAGATTGGATGTTCTCTTTAGCTTAACTAAAGATTTTAATTTTCGAGGCAATTTTCAAAATACAGGCGATATAAACACACTGTATAACATTGGTAAAATGGTAATTGGTGATGCACAGGATCCATATCTTTTTCAGGTATTAGACGAAAAGCGACCTAAAGAAATGAACCTGTTAAATAGTTATGATTACCTGATAGGGGATTATAGAAAAGTAATTGATGTAGTTGACTTTGAGGAAGGATCTTCAGATGGTGTGAATACCCTCTTTACTATTGAGCAAACGTTAGCACAACAAACATATTTTAGTTACTCCCTGGGTAATTATGGCTTCGATTTGGTTAGCTGGTATGTATTAAAGAACTGGCTTGATGTTAGAGAGAAAGTTTTAGCCTTAAGACGGAACACCAAGTTTGATCCGCGGACACAGTACTTTCACATGTATCCTGAACCACACAACACTAGATTTTATGGTGTTGTTACGTGTTATGTAGAGAGACCGCTTGTAGATATTATTCAGGAGCACTGGGTATATCAATATGCCTTAGCATTAACAAAAATTGCTATTGGAAATATTCGTGGCAAATATCAAAATACACAACTGTTTGGGGGTGGTACAATAAATGCTGCTATCATGGAAGACGGTAAAGCAGAAAAAGCTGCCTTAGAACAAAAACTATATGAGCGGGCACCCGGGTTTGGTGATGCAGCTCCGCCAGACTTCTTCGTTGGATGAAACTAACATCAAGAAATAATAACTACGTACAGGGAATTTTTAAACCAACACATACTGAAAAATATAAAGGGCATGATTTGCCCCGGTATTTAAGTAGCTGGGAATTAAAATTATTTCGCTGGTGCGATACTAACCCTAATGTACTCGAGTGGGGAAGTGAGAGTATAGTAATTCAATATATTAGCCCTATTGATAATAAATCGCATAGGTATATTGTCGACGCAATAATCAAATTAAAGACTGCTAGTGGTATTAAAAAGTTTTTGGTTGAAGTCAAACCTTATAAACAGACAATAAAACCAGAGAGTACGCCCGGAAAACATAAGAAAACCTTGATTTACGAACAATTAACATATATACAGAATATGGCTAAATGGGAAGCTGCTAAGAAATGGTGTAAAGAGAGAGGTTATGAATTTACTGTTTTGACCGAAAAAGAATTGAGAAAATAGACCAAAAAATAAATAAATAATATATGCCTCTTAAACTCTTAGTCGAAACGCCAGCCCCTGATGATCAATACGAGTATGTAGTTGAGGAGAAAAACGGTAATCAACCAAGCACCATGTATATTAAGGGGCCTTATATGCAGTGTGAAGAAGTCAATAAGAATAAAAGAATGTACGATTCGCAAGAAATGGATCGCGAAGTGCATAGATATATCGATGAAATGGTTAGAACAAATAGAAGCATGGGAGAGTTAAATCACCCCACTGCAGCTGAAGTGAATTTAGAGCGTGCATGTCATTTGGTAACTGAATTAAACCGTCAGGGCAATGTATATTACGGCAAGTCCAAGGTACTCACAACCCCCATGGGACAAATCGTGAGAAGCTTAATAAACGATGGTGTCAGAGTTGGTATGAGCAGCAGGGCTTTAGGACGGTTAGAAGAGATGAGCAATGGGGTTAATAAAGTTAAAGACTTTCGTCTTGTGGCTGTTGATTGCGTTGCAGATCCAAGCTTCCCCAAAGCGTT
>JBMOHW010000287.1:0-2640 GCA_049317665.1 Terrimicrobiaceae bacterium
TCTCAATGGTCTCAACATCTGGGGGAAGGGTCTTCAGCTCCTTTAAGAATTCACTTCGTTCAGGACCCTCCAGATGTCTGCCATTACAGGTCTTGGTATATGTCTTTGTAGCAGAATTGTAAGACATATTGATTATGGATAGGATGCTTAGGAGAGCAACTCTCTTTAGGGAGAGCTATACGTTCAATTTTTTGAAGTTTATAAAAAATAGTGATGGAAGGTGAGTTTATGGAGACCCTACTGCCGCTCTAAGTTGCAACAGTTCTGCCTCTAATTGTTGAATTATCTGTATCTGCCTCTGAATATCCTTATAGGCCTGGATCTCGGCTCGTAGGGCTGCCTCCTTTTGCTTCAGACGGTCCAGAATGGTTTGAGCAGTTGTATTTGTTGATAATGTTTCATTAGATACTGTTGCTAGTGTAGTTGCTTGTTCCAAGGCATTCAGGCGCCGCTGCGTAGATCCCATCTGATGGCTTAGAAGGCCCATCTTCTCAAAGAGGAGCGAAATGGGGTTACAGTATTTGCAGTTACAGTTGTGATCACCATCACATTCATCAGGTCGTGCCTCTACTACATTTGGAAGAGACTTGACCTCCTCCAAAGCCGGCATATCGCTATAGATCTCCTGAACAATGGCATACAGGCTCTGAGTCGGGTCCGTTTCTAGAAAGATTTGCTTCAAGGCATAGGATGCGTCCTTTTCTATCATAGACTCAAGCTCCTTGAGTCTATCCTCGTGTGTTCCCTTCTGATAGGCATCCGTCTTGAACGCGTGAAGAACGGTCCAAGATGGACAGCCAAGAATCTTAGAGGATACTATCTCAAATCTGCCATCAGGCCTCAGGTAGGCTTCAGTTGCACCACTGGATCCTGGAACACGGACAGGTGTTCGTGTCTTAACAATATCTTTCAGCTGTGCTTGTTCTTCACGTCGAATATTTTCGAGGACATTTGCTTCGGCAGGAAGCTCAGACAGACAAGTGCCAAGGGACCGCGTTTGGTTGCAGAAGGACATTAGATCCAAGGCATACATCTGATTATGAGTGATAAAGGGACTGATAGGGCGGAAGGAGTAATCATTCTGTGTCAAGCGGAATTGTTTCAGATGCCAGAGAACTTCCAAGGAGTGCTGCTTTAGGTGCTCCTTGGAAATTGTAAAGGTCCCATCTGACTCTAGGCGAATATTATGTGGAAAGGTGAAGTGTGGGAAGTGCACATCCCACGATTCGCCATTTGCAAGACGTCTGAGAGCTCTGGACTCAGCTTGGCGAAGAGCCTCAGGGATTTCTGGCTTCAATTCCAGCTTCGCCTGTTGTTTGAGTGAGGCTTCCAGAGTGGCATTACAGGCGGATGAATTGCTTATATCTACTAAGAGGCACTTGAGGGGATCCAAGGAGTCCTTGATTCCGTGCAGTTTGCGATACACATTGACGAGATGCCACAAGCCAATTGGATAGGGCCTATGTTCTTGACCCGACACTCCTTTCAAATCAAATGTAATGCAACCGTTGGCATTGAGAAGGACAATGCCTGACATAGGTGGATGGGGATTATGTTGGAAGATGAGCTTGGTTTGGTGAGGGGTCCTCAGGAGAACTGATTCAGGATTTTCGGAAGCCATTGTAAACAATATGGATACTAATAGGTTTGCTTGAGAGCTATGATCTATTAGTAATCATTTAGATTTCAAATTTAAATGCAAAAAATAAAATGACGAATAGGTATTGATTACCATTCATCATCTTCTTTTTTTTCCTCCTGCAGGTTGAGGCGCTTGAGAATGATGTTCATCTGTCCCTCTAGCTCTTTAATTCTCTTATTGAGGCCCTCCTCATAGCAGCAGCGGACACAATTACAGGTGTCTGCATCATCGTAGACCAGAAAGGCGCAGAACAGACGATCGGTGCGATAGAATAGCTCATTCACATTCGTCTCTTGTTTGCATTGACGGCAGTCACACGGATCCTCTTTGGGGGGTTCCCAGGAAGTGCAGCCGGCACAATCGCAAGGACCCGCATCAGACTCCTCCTCAACAATGGGAGTGGTTGCATTTGGTGTTTCCTCTGGCTCTTTAGAAGATTCTCTAATGCGGGCCTCATCCTTGGCAGTCGCCTGGAGCACAATGGACGAATAGGATGGCTTCCAGTTCTCCAGTAAAGCATAGACATCGTGATCACCAATGCGGAGATAGCGAATGATTTCCAGAATGCTCAGAGTGCGTTTGTCAAGTTCATAGGTTTTGCAGTATTTACTGACCCACTGCTGCAGAGGAACTGGTTCTGGGTAGAAGGTTGATAGAACTGTGCTGGTGCGAGGATAGACTATTCCTAGGATCCGAGGGCCTGTGGCGATTTGCAGACCCATCACGATCTTCTCTGGAAGGCGTGTAGTCCATTGCTTGCGAATGAGGTCGTCGCCCGAGATGAGAGTGGCAGGAGTTCGGCCGAGCGCTACGAGGAGCTCCGTGCAAGCGGCCACAACCTCTGGGAACTCTCCGTGATGCTCACTGCGTAGCTGCTCACACTTGGCAATCGCCGTGTCGTGAAAGGGTGGGTTGCGCTTTATAAAGGGGATCGCGGTTACTAAGTAGCGCATCAACTCAATCACAACGGACGCTCTGATATTTTTATCCTCGGTCGC
>JBMOHW010000288.1:0-2636 GCA_049317665.1 Terrimicrobiaceae bacterium
CTGGCCACATCTATAGCAAAGGCCGCGTTGGTATAATATCCCGTTCTGGCACGTTAGGTTATGAGGCGGCCTCCCAGTTAAAAGAGGTGGGCTTGGGTATTTCAACGTCTGTTGGCATTGGTGGCGATCCCATCAACGGTTCTTCTTTTCTTGATCATCTGGTTTTATTCGATAAGGATCCTGAAACAGATGCGGTGCTGCTCATAGGCGAGATTGGCGGACCGCAAGAAGCTGAGGCTTCTGCATGGATAAAAGAAAATTTTTCGAAACCTGTTATTGGCTTTGTTGCAGGTCTGACAGCGCCTAAAGGTCGTCGAATGGGCCATGCTGGCGCAATTATTTCCGCTTCAGGCGATAGCGCAGCAGAAAAAACTGAGATCATGAAGTCATTTGGTCTGATTGTCGCGTCAAATCCTGCAGAATTTGGCGTTACTGTCGCCAGGGTTCTTAATGGTCGCTAAAAAACATGTTTCATTACAATATTTTAAACACTTAAGGTTTTCTTATGCAGAGAGGGTCGCATGACTGTTGAAATGCGTGAGGGTAATGCTGAAACGTCCTTAGCTTTGCCGTCAGCCTATGCAACGAGGTCAATCACAGAGGCTTCCGCTTTTCTGCGCGAGCAATTACTTGCTGTCATTCGGCGTCATTTACCAGAAATTGAAGCTGTCGTGCGCGATTCAAAAGCTGGCGCAGGTCTTGCGCCCAGACAAATGGCGCGCGCCTTGCAGGCTCAAGGCATTTTATTCCAGCTTGTTTCTATTGCAGAGCAGGCTTACGCAATGCGTCGACGTCGTCGTATTGAGCGTGAGAAGGGTCATGATAAACTGCTTGGAACATTTGATTATGTTCTTTCAAGCGCAGCCGCGGCTGGCGTGACGCCAGAAGAAATCCATTCACAGCTACAAACGCTGCGTATTCGTCCTGTTATTACAGCTCACCCAACTGAAGCTAAGCGTGTTTCTATTCTCGAGAAATATCGTCGCATTTATCTACTCATGCGAGAACTTGAGTCGACGCGCTGGACTGATCGTGAACGTGAGGCGCTTGTTAAGTCTATTTATGATCAGGTGGAGCTTGTTTGGTTAACCGGAGAACTGCATCTTGAAAAACCAACTGTCGAGCATGAAGTTGCTTGGGGACAACATTTCTTTTCTGAGAGCATTTTTGACCTAGCGCCGGAGCTGCTTTCTTCTTTTGAAGGCGCGTTGAAGCGTCATTACCCGAATGAAACTTTTGACGTTACGCCATTCTTTCAATTTGGCTCCTGGATTGGCGGCGACCGCGACGGTAATCCTTTTGTCACCAATGAAGTCACGCGTCGCACGATGCGCGAAAATGCGCTTGCTAGTCTGAATCATTATAGAAGCAGGATCGTCGATCTTGCACGTACTTTATCAATTAGTCAGCGCGCAGCCGTTATCCCTGAGGCCTTTCGTAATGAGTTGGCGCGTCGCTTAGACGAGCTTGCGGATGGAGAAGCTATTGCTAGCCGCAATCAAAATGAACCCTCTCGTCAATTCGTAACAACAATGTTGCGAAAGTTGGATCAGACGATTGTTGCGACCCGCGGCGGCGTAAATTCTGGACAGCGCTATGCAAGTGCCGATGCGTTAATTGGCGATTTACTGCTGCTTGAAAGCGTTTTAACAGACGCAAAGAGCGAGGCGCTTGCTAGCAATATCGTTCGTCCATTGCGTCGAGCTGTAGAAATTTTTAGATTCAGTACAGTGCGTTTGGATTTACGTCAGAATACAACGCGCACAACGGCTGCTTTGCATGATATTTGGCGACATAGAACGGGTGCAGAGACCCCACCAGATATTCTCTCGTCACAATGGCGAGACTGGCTTATGGCTGAACTAGAAGCCCCACGCAAGCCGCCTATTCCTCGAGATAAATTCTCGCCTGATACGCGAGATACGATCGAGATGTTTGAGATTGTTGCTGATCTAAGAACTAGCCTTGATCGCGAAGCATTTGGCAGTTTCATTTTATCGATGACTCATTCAGCCGTCGATGTTCTGGGTGTTTATCTGCTTACTAAGGAAGCCGGACTTTTCATTG
The DNA here is from genome assembly GCA_049317665.1 of Terrimicrobiaceae bacterium. Lineage (GTDB taxonomy): Bacteria > Verrucomicrobiota > Verrucomicrobiia > Chthoniobacterales > Terrimicrobiaceae > JBBRHN01. Next base: position 2,068 of record JBMOHW010000288.1, read on the forward strand.
ATGATCAAGGCGTCGATGGCGTAAGCCTTCCAATTGTGCCTTTATTTGAAACAATTTCTGATTTGCAAGCTGCCCCAGCGATTATGCGAGAGTTGCTGCAAATTCCTGTTGTGCGCCGAAGTACGCAGGCTCAGGGTGATTTGCAAGAAGTAATGATTGGTTATTCTGACAGCAATAAGGATGGTGGTTTTTTCTCATCAAACTGGGAATTGTTCAAAGCCCAAGCGCGCCTTACAGAAGTCGGTCAGGAGCAGAATGTCGCGATTGCTTTCTTTCATGGTCGCGGCGGATCAGTCTCTCGAGGCGGCGCTCCGACAGGACACGCGATCGCTGCGCAGCCCGCGGGTTCAATAAGGGGACGTTTTCGTGTGACCGAGCAAGGAGAAGTCGTTTCGTTTAAATACGCCAACCGAGGAACGGCAGCCTATCAAATGGAGCTGCTTGCTTCTTCCGTTTTTGCACATGCATTGAAGTCTGAGCGAGAGGAGGCGCTTGCGCCGCATGCTGAATTCGATGCGGCATTAGAAGAAATTTCAACCCAATCTTTTGCTGCCTATAACAAATTTATC
>JBMOHW010000289.1:0-2615 GCA_049317665.1 Terrimicrobiaceae bacterium
CCGGTACGGCCGCTGAGCCATGGCCTTTGTCCTTTGTCCCTTGATCCCTTTGCACCGGGGGCGGGGCCGCTCGTGCCGATCCACGAACCCGCCGGTCCACGTGACGGCGGTCAGAGCGGCTCGCCTCCGTCCTGGAGTGCGGCCAGATACGCGGCGTAGGAGAACACCCGATTGCGGGCCTTGCCCGTCAGTTCCTTGGCGATTCCCAGGTCGATCAGGCAATCCATCGCCTTGCTGGCGGTGGGAAACGTCATGCCGGAGCCGTCGCGGAGATGGGTGATCGACAGCACCGGGCGGGAACGGAGCGCCGCGAGGACCCGCAGCGCACTGGCCGCCCCCCGCCCGGCCTTCGCGACGCGGTTGATGTCGGCCTCGAAAAGTGCGACGAGCCGACGGGACGTCGTCACGGCACTCGCTGCCGTGTCGGCGACTCCCTCGAGGAAAAAATCGAGCCACGCTTCCCAGTCTCCGGCGGAGCGGACGCGATCGAGGAGATCGTAGTAGAGGCGACGGTGGCGCTTGAAGTGGAGCGAGAGATAGAGCAGCGGCTCCCCGAGCAAACCTCCCTGCCGGAGCACCAGCGCGATCAACAAGCGCCCCAGTCGTCCGTTGCCGTCGAGAAAGGGATGGATGGACTCGAACTGCACATGCACCAGCGCCGCCTTCACGAGTACGGGCGTCCGGTCGTCGTGGAGGAACCGCTCGAGGGCGGCCATGCATTCGCCCACCTCGTGCGGTGGAGGGGGGACGTAGTGGGCGTTGCCGGGGCGTGTACCCCCGATCCAGTTCTGGCTCGTACGGTACTCACCCGGAGACTTCTCGCTTCCCCGCCCTGACTGCATGAGCCGGCCGTGGATCTCGCGGAGCAGCCGATTCGACAGTGGAAACCCATCGTGCAGCCGCGCCATTCCGTGCTGGAGCGCGGCGACGTAGTTCGAGACTTCCACGACGTCGTCGAATGGCGCTCCGGGGGCATCGTCCAATTCGAAGACAAGCAAATCGGAGAGGGACGACTGCGTTCCCTCGATCTGGGAGGAGAGGACGGCCTCCCGGCGGACGTAGGAATAGAGAAACAGTTGCGGGTCAGGGAGGAAGGCCGAGATTCCGTCGAGCCGGCCGAGAGCCACCGTGGCCTGTTCCAGGCGCTTCTGACGCTGCACATCGATCAGGACAGCGGGCTCGGGCGGGAGTGGCGCCGGCACGAATGCGCGTATCTTCTCCCCGGCCGTGACCGTGGTCCGATAGCTGCCGCTGACCCTGCGACCCATGGGAGAAGCTTGAATACCGAGAAGCGTTATTCAATAAAACAACCAGAAACTTTAATTGTAGCCTGCGCAGGGTGGCGGCATCAACTGTGAAGGCGCCATTGCCCTGCCGATTCTCCGCCCCGTACTCGGCAGACCGTGGACCAAGAGTCTGCTGCAGCAGAGGGTTGTGCCGGGGGCACGGCTCCCGTGAAAACCGGACGTTTTCGCGCGGCCGGGGGCCTGAGACGGGGGAAATCGGCTTTGTGTGAAAAATTCACAGGCTCCGGCCATTTTGTAGGTGCCGATGAGCAAAAATCGGGGTATTATCGCGGAAAAGTCGCGAGGCGTCGGCTCCCTGCCTTTTCTGGCCGGCCCCTACCCCGAAACCAGACAGTTCGCTCCTGGGGCTCCTACCATGCTCGTTTCATTCTCGGTCTCGAACTTCCGTTCGTTCGGCGAGGAAGTGACCCTCAACATGGTCGCGAGCGGTCGCTATCAGGACCATCCGACTCACGTCATGCCGCTCCCGGATGTCGACCGCTCGGTCGTTCGTACGGCGGTGATCTACGGGGCGAACGCGGCAGGGAAGTCGAATCTCATCAGGGCAATGGACTATGCCCAGAAGTGGATTCTCGGGCAGGCGGACGCTCTTTGGCCTGTGACCGCTCATACTTTTACTTTTCAACAGAACGCGGAGGAGAAGCCGTCGAGCTTCGAGTTCCGTTTCGTCGCTGCCGGAAGGATCTTCGCGTATGGCTTTGATGTCGTGAGGCGTTCGATCCGCGGTGAATGGCTCGCTCTCGTCCATGCCGATGACGACGAAGTGTTGTTCGAGAGAAATGCCGAGGGGCAGACGAACGTCGGCGAAGCGGTCGTGAAGAAGCGGTTCGCCGACGATCCGAAGATCCTCAAACTCCTGAAGTCGCTCTGCGAAAACGACCTCAACGACTCGCAGTTGTTCCTGCACTCGATTCGCGAGGTGCGTGCCGGCAGCCAGGGACCGACCATGGCGGCCGTCGTTCAATGGCTGACGCGAACGCTCGTGGTCATCCCCATGGAACAGGCGCATGAACATGTACTGAATCGGCTGGCCCGGAACCCCGAGTACCTGGGTTTCGCCGAGGCGCTCCTTGAAAGCGTAGGAACAGGGATCGATCGACTGGATATCGAGGAGCGAGAACGAAGGATTCCAGACGAAATGCGCGAATCTTTCGACGCAGCCGCCAGGCATGTTTCCGAAAACCCGGACACGGATACGGTCTTTTCAAGGACGCCTCAGGCACGTGATCGATACGTCGCACGGTATCTGATGGCGAAGCATTCCCTGGGTGGTAAGGAATACAAGATCCCGATGCGCGAGGAGTCTGA
>JBMOHW010000290.1:0-2609 GCA_049317665.1 Terrimicrobiaceae bacterium
ATGTTGATGAAGAATACATGCCTAACTTCATTGAGACTTTTAAGTCTTGCAAATACGTTATCATGACTCATGCACTACCAGGTCAACCTGGTCACCATCACGTTAATTGTCAGCATGCAGGCTACTGGTTAAATGTGATGGAAAAAAATGGGTTTAAGCCTATGCCCTTTACTTTACAACAAGTGCGAGAAGCGTCTACTATGCGGGAACGCTACATTAGACAGCAAAGCCTTTTCTTTAAGAACCTAAATTTTGATGGATGCGTTTGAAGCTTATAAATTATATCTTGCTTTAAAGAACCATTTTACGAGTAAAACATATGACTACTTTAAATATGGCGGGCGAACTAAAGCCTCCCGCACAACATTTGAAAAAAGATCTGACAAGTACTTTTTCCACAAGCTTTCAAAGCGAAAAGATCCCGTTGAGTTTCTCGTATCCAATTTTGTATACAGCGGCGACAACTGGATCGGGGACTTGGTACACAACACAGAATCTGAAAGGCTATACAAGCAGTTCTTAAAGGTAAAAGAATCTCTTTCATATACCTTTAGTAATGACTTGGATAAATTAGAATCAGAATTCGATTCCAATTTTTTAGTAGTAGACGGTCAGCATCCATTACTATTAAAGCTTCTTCTTCGGAACGAAATAACAATAGAGACGTTTGTTATACTAGATGAGCTGGTAAGTTTTTCTAGGAAGTGGAGTAGACGTATAGAGGAAACAGTAGTTTGGCCTCAAGTAAATTTAAAGTGCAAGAAATACAGGCAGTTTTTAGAGTTTGATAGAGATAAGATGAAAAAAATTGTGCTGGATAAATTTTCACAAAAATAGTATAATATATACTATATCGTCATGAGTAAGTGGATACGACGTTATACTTTAATACAACGCTAATAAGGAGCAAATACATGGCAGTCGATTTTTCTCAACTTAAGAAGTCCCGTCAAAATCAGTTCGATCAGCTTACTAGCGAACTGACCAAGCTTAACACTCAACAAACCGCTAACAGTTCAGACGATAATCGTTTCTGGAAGGCTGAAGTAGATAAAGCAGGTAATGGTTATGCGGTAATCCGTTTTCTACCTGCACCTACTGGTGAAGATGTACCTTTTGTGCGCGTTTGGGATCACGGATTCCAAGGACCTGGCGGCTGGTACATCGAGAAATCTCTTACCACTCTAGGTCAAAAAGACCCTGTATCAGAGTATAATACTCAGCTTTGGAATTCAGGGGTTGAAGCAAATAAGGAAATTGTTCGTAAGCAGAAGCGACGTTTGAGTTTTGTCTCAAATATCTACGTTGTTAAGGATCCTGCGCACCCTGAGAATGAAGGTAAGGTTTTCCTATACAAGTATGGTAAAAAGATTTTCGATAAGCTTAATGAGACTATGAACCCTCAATTTGAGGACGAGAAGCCAGTAAACCCGTTTGATCTATGGGAAGGTGCTAATTTTAAGCTTAAGATTCGAAATGTTGAAGGTTATCGTAACTATGATAAGTCAGAGTTTGAATCTCCATCACCTCTTTTAGATGATGATGAAAAACTTGAAAAGATCTGGCATTCAGAACATAAGCTGCAGCCTTTCCTTGATCCTTCTAATTTTAAATCGTATGATGAACTCAAGGATAAGCTTAACCGAGTACTTGGTCTGACCGGTACTGTTAAACCTCAAACGCGTGCTGAGGATAGCCCACCTTGGGAAGAAGAAGCAGCGCCGGTTATTAAGTCCAAGCCTGCTCCAGTCATGGAAGAAGATGACGATGAGTCAATGGACTTCTTTAAGAAGCTGGCAGAAGAAGATTAAGCAGATGCATTATGAGTGGTTCCAATATTAAGTGAACCACGAGAAGCGATAGGTGATGGAATGGGGGCTTGCATATCTGGAACTTTGCTGCCCCCTACTCCTTTGGTTTTTGACATGTCAACATTATTAATTACCGGGGCAGTCTGCTTAGCCTCTACAGTTTTTTGCTTGACGTCTTGAGTCATTTCGGATATTTGCTGACCTTTACCGGGTCGCGCAACCTCCAACTGCGGTGCACTAGCACTTTCCGGGGAAGGCGCTGCAGCGCTACCAGCATCCGCTAGTTTACTATCACTACTAAACTCTGCAAAGTATTTTTCTCTTTCTGCAAGACCATTATATCCACCATTGACTACTTTAGTAACTGCTTTAGTATCCCCCCAGTCTTTTATTCTTCGTGCATTAAATGGTCTTTTTAAAAACCAGAGAGCTGATTCTGCTGCATATTTTGGATCAGATAACTTATCAGGATCTTCAACAAAATTATAGCCTAAATCTTTTGATATAGCGGCATAATTACTTCTACCAGTTATCTGTAAGAATCCACGACCCTTATACTTGATACCATCACCAGGTTCAACGTTGCCTAAATCTTTTCTGCCTTCATAGGCCTGCCCCTTGCAAGCTCTTCAGAATATTTAAATCCGCCCGACTCGTGAGCTGTTTGAGCTAAAATTTGCGCACGGGCTACAGGATTTGTTATTCCTTCTTTAGAAATAGCAGAATTCATAGCTGATACGCCTGCATTAAACCCTGGTCCCTTTTTAGGTGAGCCTGGCTTAGCTGCCTTCTTTTCTT
>JBMOHW010000291.1:0-2593 GCA_049317665.1 Terrimicrobiaceae bacterium
GCGTGGCCTTGTCCGTCTTGTCGTAGTCGCTGCTCAGGGCAAAGAGGTCGCGCACTTTCTGGTAAAAGCGCTTTTCGGAGGCCCGGATGTCCCGGATGCGCTCCAGCATCTCGTCGAAGTAATCCGGGCGACCATCTGGATTTTTGAGGCGCTCGTCGTCCATCACGAAGCCCTTGGTCAGGTATTCCTTCAGGATGGTGGAGGCCCAGCGGCGGAACTGCACCCCTCGCGGCGAGCGCACCCGGTAGCCCACGGCCAGGATAGCGTCGAGGTTGTAGAGCTTGGTGAGGTAATTTTTGCCGTCGGCGGCAGTTACCGAGGATTCCTCGGTAACTGATTTCTCCTCCAGTTCCCCGTCCGCAAAGATGTTCTTGAGGTGCAGCCCCACGTTGTCAGTGCTCACGTCAAAGAGTTGGGCCATTTCCCGCTGGGACAGCCAGACGGTTTCGTCTTTCGCCCGGAGCTTGATCTGGCTGCGTCCGTCTTCGGTGGTGTAAAGGATCAAATCGTTCATGGAAAAAATGGGTCCTCAGTCCCAGACATATCGTTCATCGTATTCAATTCCGTATTTGGTGAGAAAGGCGCGGTATTCATCCTGAAAGGTGCGCGTCCGGTGGTGCTCCTCCTGGGTGTCGATGTAATGGAGCAGAGTCTCCTTTTGACTCATCCCTACGGAGAAAACCCCATATCCTTGTTGCCACGCGAAGTCCTGGAGCGAGACATCCTGCGCCTTCACCCATTTGCTGGAGGCGGTTTTGACCTCCTTCACCAAGTCCGCGACCGACAGGGTACGGGAAAGCCGAACAGCGAGATGCACATGATCCGACACACCGCCCACCCGATATGCCTCACAATCGCATTGGCGGACCGCCCCGGCGAGAAAGGCATGAGCCTTCTCACGTATGCCTTTTTCCAACCACGGGTGCCGGTCTTTCGTGCTCCAGATCAAATGGATGAGGATGTTGGATAGTGATTGTGGCATGAGGATTCAATCAACGAGGGTTTTGGCTCCAACGGAGCATCGCATACCAGCCCAGGGCAATGCCCTGGGTCTTTCGTGTTCACGTTTTCCGCGTTCTGAAGGAACGCCGCATACTGTCGCATCGCCACCCAACGCCCAACCTATGCGGCGTTCCTTCAGAACGCGGGGATATGCCGGGCATGGTTCCCAGGGTTGCACCCTGGGCTGGTATGCGGTGTCCCTTTGGGACACGGGGAATCCGGCGATCATGCCGCCACCTCCTCCGGGGATGGGAAAAGTTGCTGCATCAGGGCTTTCTTGTGGGTCTTGAGGGCTTCGAGCTTTTGGGTTTGCGCGGCGATGAGGTCGTCGAGGCTGGTGAGGCACGAGGCGATGCGTTGTTGTTCGGCGGGAGATGGTGCCATAACCGAGAATGCGAGAACCTCCGGCTTGGTGATGTTTTTCATCGAGCCCGAGCTTCCTTTTGCCAACTTGGAAAGCGCAGCACGTCCCTTGTCAGAACCGAGGATTAACGCCAAGAATCGCATCGAAACACCTTCCCTTGGCTTTGCGGCCCAGAGTCGGTCAGGAAGAAAAAGATTGTCGTGACTCGATTCCACATAAGCGTTGGCTCCGACAAGAGCAGGAGTGTTCATCCGGCTAATAATGATGGTTCCACCGCAGACGGATTCCTTTAGTCGGGATTGCTCATCTTCTGCGAAAACTACTTTGTTTTCCTCGGGCTCAAATACTCCATTGGTGACGGCACTCGTTTTCAACACGCCGAATTCGGTCTTGTTCGCTGGCCTGTCTCCTGAGTTTACGCTGACTCCTGCATCCAGCGAGTGAATGAACTTTGAGAGCGGAGACGCCACCCACTCCCCGGCGTTTTGGAATTCGGGGAAGCGGAGGCGGGGTTGGGTTTCGCCTTCGCGGGGGAAAAGCTGCTGCATCAGCCCTTTTTTATGGGTCTTGAGCGCGTCCAGTTTCCGCGCTTGCGCGGCGATCAGCTCGTCCACCGAACTCAGGCACTCGGCGATTTTTTGTTGTTCGGCGAGCTTCGGGGGCAGTAGGACGGGGATACCCTTTAACTTGCCCAATGTCAGCTTGGGGGGAGCGGCTCCAGTAACGAAAGGACTCAGGTCCTGCATCGTCAGGTAATTCTCGAGAAGGGTATCACTGGCCGCGAATGGCTTGAGAACGTGGGCGTGATTGTTCACCCAGTATCTTCCTTCTGCGATGAATGCGGTTTTCTCAAACGCTCCCCATTTGGCTCCGTCTTCGCCGATTAAGAGAAGCCTTTCGTCGAAGATGAAATCCCCAACATAGTCAACGATTCCACTGGCGCCGTAATATGGATATGGGCCGGGCGTTCGGTCATTGCCAGTGATTGGCTTCCTTCGGTTGTTCAGAACTTCGCAGACGGAATCCAATGTGGTGACGTGCCATGCTTCCGCATCGCGAAACTCCGGAAACCGCAGCTTCGGCACCAGCGCGGGCGTGGCCTCTTCCTTCAAGGCGGTGGTTTTCGTGTTACTGCTCATACGCGCTGAGTCCTGAGATGTCGCGGCCACCGACGCGTTTGGTGAGGAGGGGGAACAAATCTGCCATGAGGGCGAGTTCGGCCTGGGT
>JBMOHW010000292.1:0-2586 GCA_049317665.1 Terrimicrobiaceae bacterium
ATTATGTAGAGCAGTTTGCCACGCTGGATTCGTACCATACGAGGATTATATATTTTCTTCAAAGTGGTTGGAAGGAGCATGTTTGGCATACCTTAAAAAGAAGGGATTGGTAGCAACCAATAAACCGAAAGACCGTAAGGAAAGAATGCAGGCTTTGCGTGATAACAATGAAGAAAAATTTATTGGAGCATATGTAAAGGAGCCGATTGTAGGCAAATACGATTGGATATATGATTTGGATTTGACCTCACTATATCCATCAATCATTATGACTCTGAATATATCTCCTGAAACTAAGATAGGTAAGATTACAAATTGGGATGCGGAAGAATGGATTAAAGGCGGTGATAGAGTGTATAAGGTATCAAATGAAACCGAAGAATACGAATACACTCGTCAGGAACTTGCCGATGTAATCAAAGATAGTAATTTGGGTGTAGCAGCGAATGGAGTTTTATATAATCAAGATAGACCTGGTCTAATCGCAGATATTCTAAATGATTGGTTTGATAAGCGTGTTGAGTTCCGAAAGCTTGAGAAGAAGTATGGTGAATCGGGTGATACCGAAAAATATGATTTCTACGCAAAACGCCAGCTAGTTCAAAAGATTCTTCTTAATTCAATGTATGGTGTATTAGGTTTACCAGCATTTCGTTTCTATGATGTGGATAACGCCGAAGCAGTAACACTTACAGGTCAAACTGTAATTAAGAAAACGGCAGAAATGGCTAACATAAAATATTGGAAGGAACTTGGTACAAAAGATGACTACAATGTGTACATTGATACGGATTCAATTTATATGATGGCCGAACCATTAGTTAAGCATCGTTATCCGGACTATAAAACATTTGACCAAGACCGAATGGCAGTTGAAGTAAACACAATAGCAGATGAAACTCAATCGTTCTTAAATAAGTTCTACGATATATTGTCCGAAAGGTTTTTCTTTATTCCAAAAGAAAAGCATCGTTTTGAAATCAAAAAGGAGTATATTAGTAAAGCAGGCTTTTGGGTAGCAAAGAAACGATACGCTCAATGGATGATACTAAAAAATGGTATTAAGTGTGATAAGCTTGATGTGAAAGGACTTGATGTAGTTCGTAGTTCATTTCCAAAAGCATTTCAAACATTTATGGCAGGTATGTTGAAAGATATTCTAATGGGTAAATCGCATGAAGAGATTGACGAGAGTTTAATTCAGTTCAAAAAGAATATGCCAAACTTACCCGTAAACAAAATAGCTAAGGGTGGGGCAATTAAGGAGTTGAGTAAATACGATGATGGTAGTTGGAAAGTAGGACAAGCAGTTGGTATATTTGAAAAAGGAACGCCGGCACACGTTAAAGCCGGTATAGCATACAATCGTTTATTAAAATTCTTTAATTGTGCATATAAGCACGAACCGATTAGGGATGGTGATAAAGTAAAATGGGTATATCTTAAAAATAATCCATTGGGACTTGAAACTATGGCATTTAAAGATTACAATGACCCGAAGGAAGTTCTTGATTTTATTGAAAACTTTGTGGATAGAGATGCACTCTATAAAGCAGAATTGGAAAATAAGATTGATGACTTTTATAACGCATTAAAGTGGGAAAAAGCTACAAATGAAGTAAAAACAGCAAAGAAATTCTTTGCATTTTAAAATATTTTTCGTATATTAGTTATAACAACAAAAATTAAAATTTAAAACAACAATTATGAACAAACAAAATCTATTAAGATTTATTCAAAAGTATTCTTTGGGTGGACTCATTGAATCGGTAGCGTGGAACGCTGAAGGTAACAAATTATCGGTAAGATTTATTTCCGATGATAAGACCCTATTGGGTGAAGTTGAATTTAATGCATTCACATCTAATTCAATGAATGTTGGTATCTATACTACATCATTATTGAAAAATATGATTGGTATTTTGGATAACGATATTCAACTTAAAGTTGAAAAGGCAGGTGAAAAATCAGTATCGTTGAAATTATCATCAGATGAAACCGAAACATCGTATCAGTTGGCTGATTTGGGAGTTATCCCACCGGTTCCAGATTTGAAAGCATTGCCTGATTTTGGCATTGATATTGAAATGGCTTCTACGATGATTGATAAATTCATTAAAGCAAAGGGAGCATTAAGTGATATTGATACATTCACTGTATTTACCGAAGGTGGTGACCTTAAAATGGCAATTGGATATTCATCTATTTCAACAAACAGAGTTACATTCAGCTGCCAGAAAGGATTTACTGGTGATGTAAAACCAATCAGTTTCTCAGCAAAATATCTCAAAGAAATCCTAACAGCAAACAAAGAAGCTACATCGGCAAAGTTGAAAGTATCAACCGATGGTTTATCGCACGTTGAATTTCAAATTGATGACTTTGTATGTAAATATTATTTAGTAGAAATTTCAAATTAATAAAAAATGACGGAACAATTAAATTTATTCCCAGAGGGAGAAACACAAGATACGGAGTTTCAGTTGGTAGAGCCGACTAAAGAAATTGAACAAGCCGAATGGTGTTTTCAATTTTTTGATAATGAGCCGGTAGTATTTGCTTACGCTAAATCGGAAACGGAATCAT
>JBMOHW010000293.1:0-2583 GCA_049317665.1 Terrimicrobiaceae bacterium
AAGAATTCGGAGTCGAAGTTCCCGACGAGGATGCTGAGAAGCTCCAGAGCGTCGGAGACGTGATCAAATACATCGAGGAAAAAGCCTCGAAGTAACTGTCGGCCTTCGTTGCCGTCCGAGAGACCCGCGCCTTTCGAGGCCGGGTCTTTCTTTTCCCGTCTATCCGGGCTGCACGATCCGGAAGTCGACCTGCTGCTTGAAGGCATCCACTCTCTCGACGATGACTTCGACGTCATCGCCAACTTGGTAGACCCGTCGCGACTTCCTCCCCACCAACCTCCGCTTCGCGGGGTCGAGAACGTAAAAGTCTCCCTCCAGTGACGAGACGTGGACAAGCCCGCTGATTAAAAAGTCGGGTAACTCGACAAACATCCCGTAGTTCCGCACGTCCATGATCGTTGCGCGAAAGGCTTGGCCGTCGCGTTTCGAACTCTGGATCTGGAAATACTCGAGCTTCTTCAGCCGCACGGACTCCCGCTCGGCATCGGACGCCGTCCGCTCCGTGGTCGAAATATGCTCCCCGGCTGTCGCCAGACCCGCTGGGTCCAAGCTCGTGCGCGTGAGGCCCAGGAGCCGCTCCAGAGCGCGATGAACGATCAAGTCGCTGTATCGTCGGATCGGACTCGTAAAATGCGTGTAGTCGGCCTTGGCGAGCCCGTAATGCCCCAAAGCCTCGGGGGCGTAACGCGCGCGCTTCAAACTCTTCAGCAACGCGATCTTCACCGCGGACTCATGCGGCTGCCCGCGCAGACCGGCGAGGAGTTTTTGCAATTCGGGACGGTGCGTAAGATCTCCCGCGCGAACCCCCTGGCCGGCTGCGAATTCCCGGAACTCCGCGAGCTTGTCGGCGTCGGGTTTTTCATGCACCCGATAAAGTGCCGGTTGACGCTTCACCTTTAACTCGCGACCCACGAGCTCGTTGGCCAGCAGCATCAATTCCTCGATGAGTTGGTGCGAGATGTCGTTCTCGATTCTCTCCAAACGCACGGGCTTGCCCTGATCGTCGAGCCAGACTTTCAGCTCGGGAAAATCCATGTCGAGCGATCCCGCGGCGAACCGTCTTTTCCGAAGCGTGGACGAAAGCTCCCAAGCGGTATGCACATGTTCGGCCAGCGTGTCCCCTCTCGGCGGACAACTCAGGATTTGGAATGCCTGTTTGTAGGTCAGACGCGCGGCGCTACAAATGATCGACTTGGCAAATCTCGCGGACTTCACTTTCCCGTCCTTTGCGATCTCGGCAAATACCGAAAACGCCAACCGGTCCACTCCGGGCTTGAGACTGCAAATCCCGTTACTCAGCGACTCGGGCAGCATCGGAATCACCCGGTCGGCCATGTAGACACTATTCCCACGCACATACGCCTCGGCATCGAGTGCCGTCTTGGCCCTAACGTAATGCGACACATCGGCAATGTGGATCCCGACCCGCCAACCATCGTCCGTGCGCTCGACATCGATCGCATCGTCAAAATCCTTCGCGTCATCCGGATCGATCGTGACAATGAATTTTCCCCGCAAGTCCTCACGCCGAGAAGCCTCCCGCGGATCGACCTCCGGAGACACCTCGTTCGCCTCGCGCAGCACCTCCGGCGGAAAATGCATCGGCAGACGGTGCTTGCGGATAATCGAGAGCATGTCGACGCCGGGTTTTCCAACCGGACCGAGCACTTCAATGATGTGTCCTTCGGGATTCACATGCCGCGACGGCCAGGCATCGAGGTGCGCCACGACCTTGTCCCCGACATTCGCATACAACGGCGGCACCGGAGGCTGCAGATACAGGTTGTGGACAAACCTCGGATCATCCGCCACGAGGTAAAAAAAGTTCTTCGACTTCTGAAGCGTTCCGACAATCGTTTCGTTCGCACGGGTCAGAATCCGGATCACCCGTCCCTCGCGCCGCGTGGGACGCCCCGGCACCCACTCGGCCGGCCGCTCGGTCGCGATCCGCGCCACCACAAGGTCGCCATGCATCGCGGTGAAGCTGTTTTCCGGACTGATGAAAAGATCCGGCTCGCCCGCCTTTTCATTCAGGACATGCGCCGCGCCGCTCGCATGGAACTGGATCACGCCTGTAAAAAGATCGGCCTCTTTCGGAATGATGTATCGATCCTTCCGAATCCGCGCAATCTCGCCCTCGAGCTCCATCTCATGCAGCAAGTTCCCCAGCCGCCCACGCTGCGCAGGTGGCAGGTTTAACGTCTTAGAGATCTCCACCTTGTCGAGCGGACGATCCGCCAGAAGACGCAAAATCCCCGCGCGCACATCCGGATCCCGGTGCGAGCCGCCCGTCGGCCGCGCAGGCGGCACCCCCGAGCCCCTCGGCTTGATAGGCCCAGCCCCGCCATCTGGCAACTTCGGCCCGGCAACACCCGATTTCCCCCCGCGTCCCCGCCTCCTCCTCCGACGCGATGGTTCGTTGGCACTCGATGGGGACGGCGACTTCGCAGACGACTCCCGTGGCTTCCGGTCTCCCGGGCGTTGTTTATTCACCGCCTATTCATCGCGGCTCGATGCCCAAGTGACAAGAAAATGCTTGCCCGTTCACCATCGTGTGAGAACTTTCACCACCGTCTAGTCCCG
>JBMOHW010000294.1:0-2573 GCA_049317665.1 Terrimicrobiaceae bacterium
CGCGAGAAGCGCTGCGCCTGGTTCGGCGAGGTCTGGATCGCCTCCGGTCAGTCGAACATGAAATGGGCCCTCGATAAAACTACTGGTGGCCCGGAGGCCCTGCAGCGGACGGACTCATCGAGCCTGCGGACTTTTTTCTTTCCGCAACAAGCTTCCCGGCCAAGTCGGCACCGGTCTGAGCATGGGCCGGATCATCTGCGAGGTTGCGCGATTCTTGCGGATCTTCTTGGAGGTCGAAAAGCACCCTTTCCAGCCCGCCACCCTTGGCATCCGTCCATTCCGAGTAACGGTAGCGGTTGTCCCGTAAGCTCCAACCCCGCTTGTTGCGGTCGGGGCGGATGAAACAACTCACCGAGGCGTTCTTCCACGAGCGGTCGGGAGCGGAGAGCAACGGAGCCAGGCTCTCGCCCTCGAGGTGAGGAGGAACGCTCAGCCCGGCCAACTCGCAGAGAGTCGGGTAAAGATCCACCAGATCGACGAGCGCGGATGACGATTGCCCCCCGGGCAATCCCGGAGCCGAGACGATCAACGGGACCCGCAGCGCCCTTTCGAAAAGCGACTCCTTGCCCCAGAGCCCATTGTCCCCGAGGTGCCATCCGTGATCCCCCCAAAGAACAACGATTGTGCGTTCACCGAGACCGGTGCGGTCTAGAGCGTCAAGCAGGCGACCGACTTGAGCGTCGGAGTAGCTCACCGCAGCGCGGTAGCCGTGGACCAGCCGACGGGCGAGAGATTCCGGGATCGGGTCATCTCCCTTGGGGATATCGGCGTAACCACGCAACTCCGGGTGGTTGTGCATCGCGATACCGGGAATTCCTTTCGGCGCATCCGAGTTCTCTGAGAGAAGGATGGAATCCTCCGGATACGTGTCCCAATAGCGCTTGGGCGCATTGAAGGGGAGATGCGGACGCCAGAAGCCGACAGCCAGAAAGAAGGGAGTTCCTTCAGCGGCGGCCTCTTCGATCCGCCGGACTGCCTCGTCGGCGATGATCCCGTCTGGGTAGGCATTGTCGGGCACATCCGCGCATTCGGTGGCCGGGCCGTATTGACCGTTTGCCTTGAGCGCCGCACGGTTCTCGGGGAGCGCATAGTGGTTGTGCGGCATCTTCGCGTTCCAGCCCGGCACGCTCCAGCCGGGCAGGTCGTCGTCGCGATCGTGGTAGATTTTTCCCAGTGCTGCCGTGGCATACCCGTTATCCCGAAAATGCCGGTTGAGGGTCAGGGCTCCGGGGGCATCGGATTCCAAGGAGGGCTGGCGGCGATCGATCACAAACCGCGTGTCTGTGGGCCGCAGCCCGCTCATCAGACTCGCGCGCGAGGGACCGCAGACCGGGAACTGACAGTAGGCCCGCGTGAAGCGGGTTCCTGTTCCGGCCAGCCGGTCGAGATTCGGCGTCGCAACGCCCTTTTCACCGAATACTGCAATCTCGGGCCGCAAATCGTCCACCGCGATAAAGAGGACGTTCGGACGAGTTGGCGGAGCGGATTGATTATCCCCAGCCTCCGCCGCTCCCACCACGGATGAACCTGCGGCAAACAAGAGGCAAAGGCCCATGGAAAGTGGGCCGATTCGCATCCGCTGGATGAGCGGCAAACATCTGATGCAAGAATGGGGGCGGGGCTTCATTCAGAATCATATTGCACTGACGCCCAGCCCGGCACAACGCCAACGGCAGGGCAATAAGATAACTTGATCAATCATCGGTTCAGGCGGCAGGGTTTTCTCGACACCGCTGCAGGCGATCGACGTCCACAGCCTGTGACCGCTGCCGGACGCCAGGTCACGACAAAGCCGCCAGGACGCCGGACTCTGAGAGACTCCGCGCCGACACGAGAAAAACGCCACTTCCGCGGGTGAGGCTGGCGCTCCGGGAACCGCTTTGTGGGACCTGCGACACGGGAGCAACCAGCTCCATGCGGCTCACGACTCGCTCGTGAGTCGGGCCATGCTGGCGGAAGTGCCATGGGCCGGGCTATCCTTACGTGATCGTCGCCATCCTTTCACGTCCATGTGCGAGGCACATTTCATGAGCGCCGGAGAGATTCTCGACGAATTGGTGAAGCTGACGCCGGAGGAGCGTCGAGTGATCGCTCGTCGCTTGGCTGAACTCGAATCCGGGGCGGTCGATCTGCACAGCAGGGGCATCGACACCCGCGAGGCGGCCGAACTGCGGGGCCGTCTCGAGCGGTTCGCGGTTGACTGGGATAGCCCCGAGATGGCCGCCTACGACAACTACGATGCCGCCAGAACCTCACTGTAACCGTGGCGACGTCGTGCTGGTCTTGTTTCCCCACTCGGATCTCAAGACCGCCAAGACCCGGCCGGCAGTGGTCGTTCAGGCCGACGCTCTCCTAAGCGGAATGCCACAGGTGATCGTGGCGATGATCAGCGGTCGAATGTTCCGCGCGGGTCACCCGAGCCGGGTCGTCATCGAAAAGAATTCGACGCAAGGCCGTCGATCAGGCGTACTCGGTGACTCGGTCATCATGGCCGACAATCTGGCGACCGTTGCCTTAACCGCAATCGATCGCGTTATCGGTTCGGTCGCAATGCCGGAAATCGATGACGCCCT
>JBMOHW010000295.1:0-2567 GCA_049317665.1 Terrimicrobiaceae bacterium
ATTTCGGTCTTCGGTCTTCGGATTTCAGGGCGGCAGAACATGATCTTCCCTCAACCGGCCGGGCGTGTACCCTGGCAGCGGTGAACCGTTGCTCATCCGGGAGGTTCTCACTTCGGCTCCCTCCCCTCCGCAGCGGAAGGAACGCGTGCCGCACCATAAGCCAAAGGGCCAAATATCAGCAGGCTTCCTAATGTTAGCAGCGTTCGTCGTAGCCCGGAGGCGATGACGGCTGACGACGGGGATCGTTCAAGTGCACTGGCGACACGGAATGGAGGGGATTTTTTACGCATATTCATATAAAGTTTTATATACGGGGAGCTGGAAATGCTGTGGTTCATGCCGCAATGGTTTCGCGCACCAAGTCGCTCATCTTCAGGAAGCGCACCCTCCCGGTTGCGCGCAGGGCGGGAAAGAGTTTTGAATGTACCGCGTAACCGGTGCCGCGCGGATGGGGCGGCAATGTTCCGTCTCCGGTGCCCGACCGCTCCAGCCCCTGGGGATGCGAAACAACAAGCATGGGATGCCCACGCCCTGCGTAAACAGCGAATTCTGCGAGCCCAAGGTCCACCATCGCATCGATCCGTACCGGCTCATTGGGCACAGTAAACCCGTAATCGCCGGCGATGGGAAATTCCCAAATGCCCTCCTCCAGCAGGTGGGGAGCCGTTGATATTTCGTCGCGAAAGTCTATTGGCGCATCCCATTTCCCGGCGTTCCGGAGCCAAGAAGTCATGCATGGCAGGCGCGACGACACCCACTGGTAGCCGAGCGCGGCAAGCGCCCGGTAGAAGTTGGTGCAAAAAGCTCCCCATCCCGGACGGAAGCCGACGGGATCGTCGCCAAAGGCCCGCCGCCATATGCGCCGACCGTTGTCGAGCATCCCGACCTGCGCCTCGAACGTGTGCAGCGCCTCAACCTCGGCCCGCCGGACGTCGAATTCCCGGTGCGCCGCCGGGTCCAAAGAAAACATGCCCAAATCCGGCACCCCGCACTCGAACGCAAAATGAAGGAATCCGTGCTGATGAAATTCGTGCCCCCGTCCCCTCGCCGACTCGATCAAGCGCATCAAGTCCACATCCTGGTCAAGGTCCCCGCCGCCGCTGCGGGGAATCACGAAAAAGACTCCTGGAATTTCCAATTCGTCCAGGAAGTCGAGATGCCGCTTCAACTCGGCAGCCTTGCCAAAATGGATGTCGTCGTTGGTCCACAGGACCGGAAAGTCCGCCCAGCGGTGTTGGCGGACCTTGGTTCCAGCAGGGTAGGCCGTCGCCAAAGGGGTTGCGAGTTGAACCTCGAACCCGCCTTCGGAAGGCCGAATCTCTGTGAGCGGAACGGCCGTTGCGTTGGGGATATCGCTGAAGTCGTCCTTAATATCAAAGGCGATGGCCGGCTGTGGCACGGATTCCCAAGGAGTCCCGGCCAGACGCAACACCGTGTCGCCCACCGCCGCCTCTTTCGCCAACGTGGTCTCGGTATGAGCCACCGAAAGCACAGCCCACGGCGAAATCTGTTCCTGATTCTCGCCCAATAACCGCAGCCCGATGTAGGTTTCCATGGGAACGAGTTCGGAGTGCACGCGGACCCTGGGCTCCTTGATAAACGCGCGGAGTTCATAGCTCTGCTCGGGGTCAATCTCAATAGGATCCGGCGCATTGCCCCATGTCTGCCCCACAAACCGCAGACACCAACCGCCGGTGTGGTTTTCCTCGCCCGACGGCGCCACCAAATGCGCGTCCCCCCACTTCTTCGCCGCTTCCTCGTCTTCAAAGTCACCCGAAGGAAGCAGGTTCCCCGCGGCCCCGGCTCCGCTCAAGCCGCACAGCCCTCCCAACAAGACCCAAAGCGCAAAGAGATTTCGTGTTTTCATGGATGGAATCGGGGAGTCCCGATGGGGTGGCACTGTATCAGATATTCTATATTATGTAAAGGATTATCTTGCTTCTGACACTTCAAAGGAAGAGGCAATGTTCTCTTGAACCATTCTTCATAAGCCGGTTTGTCTTTGCCAGAGAACATTGTGGTTGTTTCTTACAAGGTTGTCTTGCCCGCAACACCACCCTTGGCACAGAAACCGTGTTGTCTATAAATGCGGGGGAGGCTATTGGATGTGCCGTGTCGCAGCTTTTTTATTGTTCATGACAGCGGGGCTTCTTTCTCTCGGTGCGAGAGAACTCACCTCCGGGATTGTGGCATTACAGGAAGGGCGGATTGTCTACGTTCGGAGCACACTGTCAGGCAGCGAGGATGTGGTAATCCCCCTCCACATCGGCCCGGCCAACGGACAGATCATTTTCGGACACACCTTCCTGGTGCCCGCGGAAACCCCGATGGAGCCTGCGCAGATGGCCGCAGCCAAGTGGCCTTTCCATGCGGCATTCGACGATGCCACACCCTGGCTTCTGAACGGCACGTATATCGGCGCAAACCACGGGGCGAACGATGTCATCCGGATCACGAGCCCTGCACATGGTTTATCGAAAGGCGACCTGGGTTCCGGATGGAAGGACTCCGAAGGCACTTCCTTTTACCTCCTGGAGATCATTGACGAGAACGTCGTGCACCTGCTC
>JBMOHW010000296.1:0-2555 GCA_049317665.1 Terrimicrobiaceae bacterium
CCGCCTTTCCATGTATCTATAATGACAGAACGTGAATGAAAAAGGGAAAAACCGCACACGCATAACGCACCACATGAGCCACGCTTGCTATGTGTCATCCGCAAACAATAACGGCTTATATAAAAAAATTTTTTCCCTTCCTCCGGCTAGACCGATTCAATTCAAAAAATCTTCCTCCGGCTAGACCCCTGCGAAAAAAAGAATTTCTCGCCGGAGAGACCCCCATACCCCAGATTTCTACTAAGGGACTCCCCAACCACATACACTGTGTGATGCACAGTCGATGAGCAAAAATTAAAAGTGGGGGGAGGGGGTATATTTTTTCTGGCGGTTTTTAGCTGTTGGCATTTGCGCCAACACCCCCCGGTAAGGGGACCCAAAATAAAATTTGCACTAGGTGTATTTTTTATGCTACAGTCCGCTCGTTGGGGGAGCTGTGCAAAGGCTTTCAAGCTTGCAGACGAGCAGCCGACCCAACATCCCGATAATTTTTCGGTGCCTTTTATCGTTATGAGCATGCATATTACGCCTGACAAAACCGTGCCGTATCCGGAATCGCTAGAGCCGGAGGTGGCTTCGACTCTCCGTGAGAACATGCAGATTGCGTCAAACACCGCCGAGGTGTTAAAAGGCCTAGGCGCAAAAGTCGACGATGACCCCGAAGCACAAGACAAAGCGGACGATGTATTCAAAGCTTTCGCAGAACGGGCGAAGCAGCAGTTCGAAGACCTGACCCCACAGAAACGTGAACCCGGCAGGCCCCGCAAAGAAACCTCCGCCTCTCCGCCAACACTGTATGAATTGCCAGTAGCGGACCGGATCACCAACATGTTGCGAGAATACAACAACGAGTTTGTGGCTGATGCTGCACAACTGCGTCAGGTTGTGACCAACAAATTATTGGACCTAGCATCATGCGGCGACGCGAAGATCGAGATCAAAGCCACGGAGATGCTTGGCAAGATAAGTGACGTCGGGCTGTTCTCCGAGAAGACCGAGATTAGCGTGACGTACACCAACAGTGCAGATTTGGATCAAGCGATTAAGGACAACGTGCGCAAACTCATGCGTCTCTACGGTGGCAGGGAGACTGCAATAGACGTCGATCTGGACAAAGAGTTCGGGCCAACACTGGAGCTAGAGATGGCCGAGGAAGTCGAGCCCGATGAGCCAGCCGAGCCCGCCCCGCCCGCCGAGGACACCCCTAATGCGTGAAGAGACTGCTGTTCTTACTATAGAAGCAGAGCTGGAATCGCTCATTGCGAGTCTCCCGCATCTCCCGCCGGGGGAGAAAGCCAAAGTTTTGAAGAAGCTGGCCAGTAGAGTCGAGCTTGGCGAGAAGGACAAAGCCCGCAATGAGTACATGGAGTTCGTCACCAAGGTGTGGCCGGACTTCATCGGGGGCAGACACCATGCGAAGATGGCCAAAGCGTTTGAAAGAGTGGCCAATGGCGAGTGTAAAAGGCTGATTATTAACATGCCACCCCGCCATACGAAGTCGGAATTTGCTTCCTACCTCCTACCAGCGTGGTTTCTAGGTAAATACCCTAACAAAAAGGTCATCCAGTGCTCAAATACTGCTGAATTAGCAGTAGGTTTTGGTCGAAAAGTACGAAATTTGGTTGATTCGGACGAATATAAGGACCTTTTTCCGGATTTAGAGCTTCGTGCAGACTCAAAAGCTGCCGGACGGTGGAATACCAGCAAGAATGGTGACTATTTTGCGATTGGTGTGGGTGGTACGGTGACCGGTAAGGGTGCTGACATCCTCATTATTGACGATCCGCACTCAGAACAGGAAGCCGCGCTCGCCGCGAGCAACCCAGATGTGTTCGACAAGGTGTATGAGTGGTACACGTCAGGTCCGCGTCAGCGTTTGCAGCCGGGCGGGTCGATCGTGATCGTGATGACACGGTGGTCGCTACGAGATTTGACCGGTCAGGTGCTTAAAGCTGCCGCTGCCCGCGGTGGAGAGCAGTGGGAGGTGATTGAGTTCCCTGCCATCCTGCCTAGTGGTAAACCCTTATGGCCAGAGTTCTGGTCTTTGGGTGAATTAACAGCGCTTCGGGAAGAACTGCCTAATAGTAAGTGGCAAGCGCAGTACCAGCAGAACCCAGTGGGCAATGAGTCCGCGATTGTGAAGCGGGATTGGTGGCAGTGGTGGGACAAAGACGAGCCGCCCGTGTGCGAGTACATCTTGCAGTCATGGGACACCGCGTTTGAGAAGAACAACCGCGCCGACTACTCAGCCGGAACGACGTGGGGGATATTTAAGAATGAGGAAGACAACAATACGTCTCACATTATTCTCTTGAATACGTATAGGAAGCGTGTTGAGTGGGTTGAGCTGAAGAGAGACGTGTTTGCCGAATACAACGAGTATGAGCCAGACGGTCTAATAATTGAGAAGAAGGCGACAGGAGCGCCGTTGATTTACGAGCTTCGTGCGATGGGTATTCCTGTGCAGGAGTACACGCCTAGTAAAGGCCAAGACAAAATCGCCCGCTTAAACTCAGTCTCAGACATAATCGCGAGTGGCAAAGTATGGGTGCCCC
>JBMOHW010000297.1:0-2554 GCA_049317665.1 Terrimicrobiaceae bacterium
CCTCCATCTGTTTTTCTGTCCAAAACTCATCGGCGTCTTGCTCCATCACAACCCCTGACTCCACCCCTTCCAATGCTCTTTGTATCATCTCAATCTTTCCATCAAAGGGCTTGTTTTGATATTGAAAAGAGGCCTTTGGATGTTTTAGATTTTTTAGGTATTCGTGCGTTCCGTCTATTGAGACAAAATCCTTATGCCACTTGCCCGGAACCTCTCTGCACCATCTTGTACAATTTCTAGGGTTGCTGACTCCCTCGACAATCTTCCATTGCCAAGGGATAGTTAGTTTTTGGTATGCCTCTAATTTTTTAGAAATAAAAGGCTCCCCATTCAATACGATGGTGAAGATGGTTAGCATACGCTTTTGTTTTCAAGTTTCCACGGAATAACGCTTGTATATGGATAATAAAGGAACTGGCAAGCATTATGTTTAAATATGCAAAGCCCCTCATAATCATATCCAAAAAATCTTGCATCTTTTGAGACTTGGTTGAGAGCCGTGTCATTCTCAAAATACGCATTTTGCCCATAAAGTTCCCTCACGGCTTGCGAGAAGACCTTTGGCCCGGTGATTTCATCCAATGCCCCCTTCCCGATCTTTATTTTCTCAATACATAGGTTGATGGTTCTTTCAAGCAATCTATGGCCTGACTTGAAGAACATCGCCCATTGAACAAAAGAGCCGACATTTCTTTCCCTTGTTATTAGGGCTTGGTCGTCATCGGCCACAATTTCCTCAATGGGAAAGTCGATCATGCTGTCCATGTCGCAATAGACTCCCCCCAGATTGTATAGGGCAAGGTATCTAAAAAAATCTGCCTTCGCCGCCCCGATGTTTAGCTTTTTATAGGAGCTAAGAATTTTAGAGTCATAGCTTTTTTCGATAAAGGAAATAATGGTATCGTCATCAAAAAAGAGATACCTAAAGCCGGGATTTTTTGATGTAAGCCCTTGTATTTTATGTTTTATTTCGGGGTGCAGATTGTTGGAGACAAAAGTCTGGATGATGTTTTTTTCAATCATAAAGTGCTTTTTGGATCATGGGAAGGCAACTTGGGAATTTGCCATGGAAGGCAAAGCTTTTCTCATATTTCCAGTCTGGAAATTCTGGGATTGGGTTTTCGTATGAGAACCTTATTGCCGTTTCCATTGGGGGGAATTTTATATCTGCAAGCTGGCATTGCTTGATTATTTCCGGCATTCCAAAGAAGACATCGGATGGAAGTCCTTTTATGTAAAAATTTCTGTTTTCCCAAAGAACATCCCTAAATTTTTTGCTTTGTATTGAACAGCCCCCATTGCCGACATTGTGTTGCCCAAACCTAAGGCAATGCGGAGGCCACGGTGCGCCAATATAGTCATAGTTAAGAAAATCATCGTCCCAATGATGAAAGTTAAACGGGAAGCCGTCTGTTTCTATGTGAAGCATGAACTGGGTATCAAAATATTTCCCAAGCTCGTATGCCTGCCATCTTTGGCCTTCCTCCCAATCTACCCTCGGAACATTTATATGGCGTCCTGCCAGTTGAATTGTCGGTGGAGTGTCGGCCATGTGAACCACATCCCCAAAATGCATCTTTGAGCATACAAAGGAAATTATCTTTGCGGATATGTTTGCGCCGTGGGCGGGGTTAAAAATCAAAAGCGTGGTGTTGGGCAATTTAATCATCTTACAAATAAAGCCTCCCCCCATCCCTTTCCTTCCTCCATCCATTTTTCAACAGGCTTCCAGCTATTCCCAAGCAAAGACTGAATCTCTGAAAAATAGGCATTGCCCTCGAAAACTTCCTCCACGGCAAACTCCGTGTAAACATATCGGATATTTTCAAGAGTCTTTTTTGCGCCGATCAACACCTCAAGCTCGAAGCCTTGCGTGTCCAAAATAAGCATATCAAAATCTGAAAGTTCATAAGAATCCAAAGTTTTAATTTGAACTTCGATTTCTGATATGAACGATATTTCGGGGTAATGAGTCAGATGCGTTTTTGGCGCAAGCAAGGACGAACTCTGCGAGTTTGAGGCTATTTTAAGTTTCCCGGTCTTCTCCGATGCCCCAAGCGCAGAACAATAAACCTTTATTCCCTTATCCTCGATTTGTTTTGCCTTCCAAGGAATAGGTTCAAACCATAAGGATTTTGCTCCGATTGATCTATAAAAAAATTCTTCTTCGGCATCGTTGCCGCCAACATGAATTATGCCGGAGGGAAAGCCATATTCCTTAAAGATTGGGGTGCAATCAATATGAAGCATTAAAAATTATCCCCATTGCTTTTTTTAGAAGCCCTTTGCTTTCCTTCTTTGGAAAATTCTGCGGTATATTTAAGGGCTTTATTTATGACATAATTCAGCACAGCCTCCTTGTCTTTGGCAAGCAATTCCATCCCAATCCTGTAAAGCTCTTTCCCCGCCTTTTCATCATACTCAATATCAACAAGCACATATTTTGTTTTATCGGGGCGTGATTTGCCAAATTTAATCATACCAAGCCCCTTGGTATCTTCGCCTTTTTTGGCTGGCCTAACTCCAAGAATTGGCTTTTCTTTTTTCATAGATG
>JBMOHW010000298.1:0-2554 GCA_049317665.1 Terrimicrobiaceae bacterium
GTGGCGTGATGACTTCAGCCGGAATCACGCAGTTGACGCGGATACCATGGCGGCCAAGATCAAGCGCCCATTCGCGAGTGAGTGCGTTCATGGCACCTTTGCTGGCAGCATATCCGCTTGTGCCGCCCTGGCCGGTGGTCGCGCATTTCGATCCAATGTTCACAATGTTTCCTTTGGAGGCAATGAGATGGTCGAGTGCGTGGTGGACGAGAGAGAAGCACTGGACGATGTTTTTCTCCAGCGAGGCGCGGAAGTCGTCCGGGGAATTCCGCAGACCAACGGCATCGTTGCCGCCAGCATTGTTGATGATCACGTCGATTCTGCCATGAAGCGACACGATGTTTTCCACCGCTCTCCGAACCATCTCCTCATCGGTCATTTCCACATGATAGAACTCAACGTGATGCCCCTTCGCTTTTTCCGTGAGAACCACTTTCGCGCCATCCACCGAATTTCGACCAAGAATACAGGCCACAGCGCCCTCGGCGGCAAAAGTTCGCGTGATGGCCTCGCCAATTCCTCTGGATCCACCGGTGATGAGGACAACTTTGTTCTGGAGTTGGAGATTCATTGATACGTGGGGTGACATCCAGGGCCGATAGGTTCAAAACTTTTGTAGCCCAGCACAAACTCCTGATGCCCGAGTATTTCGGAAGCCGTTTTTTTGCCGCTGGAAACCGCATGCACCAGCTCAATGATTTCCGTTCCCACGTCATCTAAACTGCCGCGATCTTCTAAAATCCGACCTGCATCAATATCCATGTCCTCCGAGAGATTGCGAAACGTCTCGGGGTTGGCGCAGACCTTGATGACTGGCGAAATTGCTGATCCGACCACCGAACCGCGCCCGGTGGCAAAAAGGATGATATGTGAACCGCAGGCGATGAGCTCGGCGATTTCCGCGTTGTCATTGATATTGGGGAAGCCGAAGCGCACCTCACCGTCAGGAACCACATCGAGGACGTAGAGTCCGCCTTTGCGAGGCGTATCGCCGGGCTTGAGCAATCCGGAAATCGGGGAAGAACCGCTCTTGGAATATGCCCCCATGCTCTTCTCCTCCTGCGTCGTCAGCCCCCCATCGGCATTCCCAGGGGCAAAGCTCCCGTGACCTAGTGTTGCATAATAACGCGCAGCTTTGTTGACCGAAGCCGTGAGGATCTCTGCCAGCTCCGGAGTGGCCGCGCGCGAAGCCATGATCTTCTCGCAACCAATGAGCTCCCCGGTTTCTTCGAAAATGCAGGTCGATCCCTCGTTCACCAACTGGTCAAAGGCGCGGCCTATGCTCGGATTCGCAGTGATTCCGCTCGTTCCATCACTTCCACCGCAGACCGTGCCGACAACGAACTCGTTAATCATCATCGGTGCGCGGGGGCTCGACTCCAGCTCGCTTAAAGTCGCCTTCACCCACTCCTGGCCGAAAGAGATTGTTTTGCGAGTTCCACCCGATTCTTGAATAACAAGCAACTCAGCCGGACGCCCAGACTCCCGAATTGCAGTCAGAAGACCCTTGCGATTAAATCCCTCACAGCCAAGCGAGAGCAACAACACTGCTCCGACATTTGGGTGAGTGCAGAGTTTGGTGAGCATCCTGTGGGAATATTCGTTCGGATAGCATCCGCTGAATCCCAAGAGATGAACGTCATGATCGCGGAACGGATGCTGGATCTCCCGGGCCACGTGATGCGCACATTCCACCAGATAGACCACAGCAACGGTATTTCGAATCCCCTTGCGGCCATCAGCCCGTAAAAATGCGCCTGCGTTCACCTCTGTCATTTGGAGGAGTGGAATTCGCGCCCGTGCTCTAGGGTGAATGTCGGAAGATAATTGCTTTGCATGTTGTGAAGATGCACATGTTCGCCCGCCTCAATCCCGGTGGTTGCCGAACCGATAGGGGCACCGTATTTGATGATCTTTTCGCCGACGTGAATAAATCGGGAAGCAAGCTTGTGGCCCAGACCAAGTGGAGCAGGAAGACGATACTCTCTCCCGTCGATTTCCAGCGCAGCGCCGACAGGCAGGCTCTTCGTGAGGACGACAATATTGTCGGACGGAGAGAGTTGGATTGTATTCATTGAGCTAAAACTTGCGGTGTTTCATATACGCCTCCACCGGGTCGACGCCTTGGAGGATCGCCGTTCGCACCTTATTTTCGGTGCGCAGCACCTCCTCCACTTTCAGGGTGACTTCCTCGATGATTTCCGCAGGGATGATGAGTGCCCCGTCGCGGTCAGCCATTATATAATCACCGGTGCGGATGCTCACGCCACCAATCACAATAGGCTCGCCAAAACCGTCCGGCACCCAGCGCCCGACGACGTCACGTGGAGTGTGATAACGGAACCAGACACGGAGACCCGTTTCCAAGATTCGCACGGTATCCCGGCATCCCCCATCGCAAAGGTATCCGCGGACACCCTTGTAAACAAAAGTCTCCGCCGACAGTTCGCCCATGTGCGCGAGCGTGTCGTCGTTGGGTTGACAGACCACCACGCTGCCTGACGGAGCTCGTGAAAGCATTTTCGTCCACTCCAAGAGCGTCGTGTGCCCGTCC
>JBMOHW010000299.1:0-2541 GCA_049317665.1 Terrimicrobiaceae bacterium
TGTCCTCGATCTTCTGCAAGGAGGCATTGGCCTCAAAGATAGGCGTGCCGGTGAATCCGAAGAGCTGGGCGCGGGGGAAGAACTCTTTGATGGCCTGATGATTCTCCCCGAACTGCGAGCGGTGGCACTCGTCAAAGATGAAGACGATGCGTTTGTCCTGGAGCGGTGCCAGCAACTCCTTGTAGGTGGGCTGGTCGTTCTTTTTCCGCTGCTTGTTGCGCTTGCTGGTTTCATCCAGCGCGAGGCCGAGCTTCTGGATGGTGGTGACGATGACCTTGTCGGCGTAGTCCTCGGACAGCAGACGACGGACGAGGGCGGCGGTGTTGGTGTTTTCCTCCACACAGCCTTCCTGGAACTTGTTGAACTCCTCGCGCGTCTGGCGGTCGAGGTCCTTGCGGTCCACGACGAAGACGCATTTGTGGATGGAATCGTTTTCCTTCAGCAGCGTGGAGGCTTTGAAGGAGGTGAGCGTCTTGCCGCTGCCGGTGGTGTGCCAGACGAAGCCGTTGCCGTTGTCGTCGTCGATGCACTTCACCATGTGCTGCACGGCATAGACCTGGTAGGGCCGCATGATCATGAGCTTTTGCTCGGTGGCGATGAGCACCATGTAGCGGCTGATGGTCCGCCCGAGGTCGCACTTCTTCAGGAAGCGCTCCGCGAACTCATTGAGATGGCGAATCTTCCGGTTGGCCTCGTCCGCGAACTCATAGACGGGCAGGAAGCGCTCGTCGGCATTGAAGGCGAAGTGGCGGGCGTTGTTGTTGGCGAAGTAGAAGGTCTGGTCGCGATTGCTGACGATGAAGAGCTGGAGGAAGCAGAGGAGGGTCTTGGTGTAGCCGTTGCCGGGATCGTTCTTGTATTCGACGATCTGCTCCATGGCCCGGCGGGGATTCACGCCAAGGGTCTTCAGCTCGATCTGGGTGACCGGCACGCCATTGATGAGGATGAGCACATCGAAGCGGTGGTGGCTGTAGTCGGTGTTGATGCGGAGCTGGTTAACGACCTCGAAGGTGTTTTTGCACCAGTCCTTGATGTTGACGAGGGTGTAGTTCAGCGGCGTGCCGTCATCGCGGGTGAAGGCGTTCATGCTGCGCAGGGTCTTGGCAGCGGTGAAGACATCGGGCGTGACGATCTCGTCGAGCAAGCGGGCGAACTCGGCATCCGTGAGGTGGACACGGTTGAGGGACTCGAACTTTTCCCGGAAGTTCCGCTCCAGCGAGGCGCGGTCGTGGATGTCGGGGCGGACGGTGTATTTGAGGCTTCGGAGTTTATCGATGAAGGCGTCTTCGATGTCCCCTTCGCGAACGACCGGGCTTGGGGATTCCGAAAGCAGGTCGTCGGTATATTTTGAGGAAGGCATTGGCTAGTTGAGATTCGAGATTACGGAATTGTGCCTGGCCTGCATGATTCCCCGGATTCGTCCTGAGAGAGAAATTCCAGATCGGCCAACCGGATCACAAAAACGACCATGCGGATTGTCTAAAGTTTCCAACGCAACCCTTCGAGGAAAATATCCCGGGAACACTGGGGACGATGGGCTGGCTCTCTGCCTCTCGTGTCCGCCTTTAAAAAACCCGCGGTTCGCCTTCGTTTAAGATGCAGATTTTGTCCAGAAGCCCCAGCTTTTGGGCGCCTTCGATCAGGCGGTCGGGGGGTTCGTGGAGGGGTTCGTAGCTGAGGCGGAATGACCCGAAGTGCATGGGGATCATGACCTGGGCCTTGAGCTCGACAAAGGCCTGGAGGGCCTGCTCGGGATTCATGTGAACGTCGCGTTTAGTTGGGGCATCGTAGGCGCCGATGGGGAGAAGAGCGATCTCGACTTGGGACCGATCTCCGATCTCCCAGAAGCCTTCAAAATACGCACTGTCTCCGCAGTGAAGGACCGAGCGGCCTTCATATTCGATGAGAAATCCCCCGAACCCCCGATGGTTATCGTGCAGGATCCGGGCACCCCAATGGCGGGCGGGAGTCAGCGTGATTCGGAGCTTGCCGTGCTCGAAGCTCTCCCAGCACGACAGCTCTCGAACGTGCCGGAATCCCATTCCATGCACCAATCCGCCCACATGCTCCGGAACGGCAATCGGTTGGTCGCTTGCCACGGCGCGAAGAGTCCGGCGATCGAGGTGATCGAAATGCGCGTGGGTCACCAAGACGAGGTCGATGGCCGGGAGATCATGAATTTCAAATCCCGGCTGCTTGATCCGTTTGATCACCTTGAGCCACCGGGCCCAATTCGGATCGATCAGGATGCTGTGCTCAGGGGTTTGAATGAGAAACGAGGCATGTCCAATCCAAGTGATGCACAACTGACCGGTGCTCAGCTCGGGAAAAACCGGCTTCACTTTTTGCCCGTGGCGTTTGGTGAAAATCGACGGAATCACGACCTCGGCCAGAAAATTTCTCTTGTGCCAGCCGTCCCCCAAAGCCATGTCCACATGGTGGGCTGGCTTTTTTGCCGGCTTTCTGCGGATCAAACGACGAACCATACGCTTTCACATCCTGAATGATCTCTGAAGAAAAGCAACGCCTCCGCGCCCGCCT
>JBMOHW010000300.1:0-2539 GCA_049317665.1 Terrimicrobiaceae bacterium
TGGCCTTATCATTCGCCCAGTTGGTGTGATGTGGACGAACTGCGCCGAGTCAGATCCCAGCAAGCAAGTCCATCCCCATCTACAAGCTTGGAAGTAAACCTCTCTGGTATTCGAACCGCTATCGCAAAATACCATTTTGTCGCCTACGCCCCAGTCCAGTTGCAAGGCTCGTAGGGCATCCCATGATTCCAGCCTTCCGCACCATTCCAGTTTTGACTCTCCATTATTTTTCCATCCACGCACGACTACCCACATGTGGAACCCCTTCGCCTCTTGAATGTCTGCTGTGATGATTCGCTTTTCGCAACCCTCGAATTTCTGCCCCATCTTATACCCAGACCCAGATACCTTTATCTGATTCTCCTCTTCGACCTCAACCCAAGGTTGCCCAAGCACTGAATTCACGAAATTCTGCAACCCCATGACGCTCTTCTTGTCGTTTAGAAATTGGACGCACAGCTTGCCGAATGTTTCCCAAGGGGAATAGATGCCCGAAAGATGGTAGGATTTGACTTGAGGCTCTGGATTAAGGTTTGTTGGCTTCCATTTGCCCATTCTAAGCATCTTTGTCTTGTGGCCGTCAGTTATCCTTCCCTTGCACGAAACGCACTCATAATAGGCACTGGAGCGCACTTTTTCGTTATCCCACTCACCATCTTCATTCTTGGCGTTCTCGTCCCACTTTACTTGAGGCCAAGTCAGTATTTGTTCCTCGTTACAAAAGGGGCATGGGACATAGTAGTATCTCTGGTCACCTCTCTTGAAGCTTTGCCAGATATGGCCGTAATCTGTGGTTGGGGTGGATGTTTGTACCGTAAGGGATAAGGGGTAGGTCTTCGTCCTAACCTCTGCCAACTGGATAGAATTGGCTTCCTTGGATGTTGCCTCCGACATCTTATCAGTTTCATCGCAAATCAATAATCCTACAGAGCGTGAGGCGAGATTGGCTGGAGAGTTACTGCCAAAGAACCAAACAGACATTTTATCGAAATGCTGTTCCATTAGCTTGTACTTATCCAGATTCTTTGGTTTGTGCCGTGCTAATGCCTCGCAATCGTCCACCATGGGCAACCAGCGGTACTCTGAGAAGGATCTGGCTAGATTCTCGTTTGGCATGACCCACATGGTAGGAATGGGCTTTAAATCGAGTCTGTACGCCAGCCCAGCTAGGATCGATGTAGTTTTGGCTGTCTGCGCCCCCCAGCACAGGATCATGGTTCGCAATCGCTCGTCTCTAAAGTTCTCCAGTGGTTCACGAACATATGGGGTTAGGAGGGTTGAATACGGCCCCGCAGTCGAGGACACTCGCTCCGAAAGGTAAAGGTTTGTCTCAGCCCACTCCGTAACCGAAAGATCCTTCTTTGGTATCCAGAATGTCTGGGCGAGAAGCTCTAGCTCTTGCGTGGTCACAGTCTAAAATCCTCATAGATTGAAAGAAGTTTAGTCCCTGTGGGGTAAAGGATCTTTTCGTCCTCTGTCTGGCAAATAACATTTCTGGGATACTTTAGAAGGTCAAATGACCAGTTCAGAAGAACATCATCCATCTGCATGTCAGTGAAAATAATGTCTCTGGATGGGCGCATCCTCCATAGGAATTCAATCCCTGTCCTGCTAATATTGTAGCGTTCTGGAAGATTCGGGGCGATCCCAACCCAAGAGCGCATTTTGAATTTTGAAAGCCTGTAGATAATATCTATGCAAGCTTGCTGGCTGTTCCCGCAAGACCACACAGGATAGCCCTTGGCACTTAGTATCTTTGAGTTTTTCTTTTCGGTGCTTGTGTGTGGAGAGAAAAAGAATAGATGCGGGTAGATCGTATGCCCTATGCAGTCTTCAGCTAGAAAGATCGCAGATTTTGCGTGTCTGCTTTTTTGATCTCCGCAACAGATGATGGCCGCCTCATCTGGCCTTTCATACTTATCCGAGATTCCCATGGGTTTCGTGAACGCATGCCAAGATGATATTGGCGATTCCCTCGATTTTCTTGCTCTCCCCGATTTGCTTGACCTTCCCCATTAAATCCTTCAAATCCTTTTTTTCGACATAAAGCGGAATCATTTCCACATCGCCTGTCTCAATTTCCTCTTTCATGTCCTCAACTTCTGGTGGCGCACCAGTAAGCATTTTCTCGATCTCCTCTTTGGAGAATCCAGTCAGTTCAATGTTTAGTTCCGTTTGGTCAATCTCTTCGAGTAGGTTTTTGAGTGCTTCGTTGTCGAATTCCCCCGAAAGGTTGTTGAGTGCGAGGTTGGCGACTTTCTCCTTGTCCTCTGGTAGATCGACTGCCCAGACATCGACTTCCGTGCGCCCCATAGCTTGGTAGATTTTAAACCTCTGATGCCCCCCAATGATCCTGTTTCCAGTCCGAACATTGATCGTGATGGGTTGAATGTCTCCAAGCTCTCCAAGGCTTTTCGTGAGGCGACCCAACGCCTCTGGAGTAATTTTTCGAGGATTGTAACCAGCCCCTTGTATCTCACTAAGCTTTAACCTCAATATCTTGGGGTACTTGTTCATTTGCAGTTAAAATGGTTTCATT
>JBMOHW010000301.1:0-2531 GCA_049317665.1 Terrimicrobiaceae bacterium
ACCGAGAGGCAGCGTTCCTCGGAAATGAGGATCACGGGGATCACGCCTTCTGGGATTGTTCCGATCTTCTTCGCGTTCGGCCAGCCGTGGGCGAGAAGCGCGTTTGCGTCCTTGATTGTGAGCGCGAGCGTGAATGCCGGATACGCCCCGCCTGCTTTGATCGCATCGCGCTTCTCCGCGCAGTTTGGCTGGTAATGCGAGGCGATTTCAAACCCGGCCGAATCATCCAAATCGAGGATCACGAATACGGGTGTCTTCGGGCTTGTGCCGAACGAGGCAACGTCCCGGTGATAATTCAGGATGGTAGTTTGGCGCGGTGTCATGGCTTGTAGGGTATCGGCGGGTTGCATTTTCTCGCGATGTCTTTGACCCGCACCGGAATGATATGCGGATTCAGGCGGGCGTCATAGACAACGATGAACGGGCGTTCTTTCCCACGCCGCCAGATGGCGCGGAAGTCTTTCGTGTAGCCGACTTGGGCGGCTCCTTCGCACGGTGATTTCATATCGTTCTCAGGTTGTCGCAGTTGCTCCAGTCCGAGTCGAAGTCGCCCGCAGCATCCCAGAAGGGAGAGGCGAAACCCTCGCGCTCGAACGACTCGGATACAATCCGACTGGCCTCTTCCTCGGATGCCGCCTCCACTTGGACCTTCCCGTAGCTGGGCACATCAGCGGCAACGATCACAGTGAACTTTTTCATGGTCAGTTCAGGTTGACTTCAGCCGTGCGGCCTTCGTGCGCTTTCTTGCCCGCCTTCACTTTTTGAATCTCCGCGAGCAGGGTATCCTCGCTCAGCCGCCAGTTCGCCGGATCAGGGTCAACCGATGCGGCGTGGATGGCGTTCAAGCAGACGTTGAGAATGTCGCCGCCGGAGAGCCCGCGGGAACTCATGGCCACGTTCCGCAAGTCGGCGCTCACCCGGTCGATGCTGGGCAGGTGGGATCGGAATATCTTCTCGCGCATCGAGGCGTTGGGCAGCGCGAACTCCACATGGCGAGCAATCCGGCGAAGGATCGCCTCGTCGTAATTGCCGAACAGGTTTGTCGTCATCACGACCACGCCGCCGAACCGGTCTAGTTCCTGCATGAGCGCGTTACGATTCTGGTTGATCGAAGTGGCGCAGCTCTCGCCCATCGCCACCCGGCGGGAAAGCAAGCTGTCGGCTTCGTCGAAGAACAGCACAGCGTCGGCTTCCGCTGCTTCCTTGAACGCCTTTGCGATGTGCTTGGCCGTGTCGCCGAGATACTTGCTGATGATCTGGCTGTAATCGACTTGGTAGAGCGGCTTGCCGAGCCTCCACGCGATGCCCAGCGCGGCGCGGGTCTTCCCCGTTCCCGGCGGGCCGTAGAAGTTCAGGATGCAGCGCCCGGCCTGCGGCTGGATCTCGCTCAATTTCCAAACCGCCTCCAACTGCTCCCGCATCTCAATCGAGCGGAGGGCTGCGGCGATGTCCTCGCGCACCGTGCTGTGGAGCACGAGGCGGTCGAGGTCGTGGCGGGCTTGCGGATCAACGAGGATGCCGACCGGCGCGGTCTGCTGCTCTCTGCGGCGCGGGCGTGGCGTGCGGTGGTCCTCACGGTCCTCCATCATTTCATTGTCGTCTGGCATTTTCTTGTCTTTCTGGTTGCTGCGTTGGTGCGCCGCCAACTACGCCACTCGCGTAGTATTTGGCGCGAAAATCACTCATGAGCATTTCAGCGCGGACCAGTTCTCGCGGAACAATCATTCCATGCTCCCACGTTTGCGGGCTGATAAATCCTCGATCCCCGTTCCACTCAACGATCACATGAGGGGTGTCGTCTCCGCCCCACTCATCTTTGATGATGACGATATCCCCGATTTTGAAGGGCTCTCCCTTCGGGCTGTCTTGTTGAATTGCTGCGGTCATCTTCCTTGGCCTCTCGCAGTTCCCACACTGAGTCCATCAGTATTTGTCACCATTTTTTGGGGTTCAAATTGGACCGATCAAAATCTGGAATCGCCAAACCGTGCGGATTTTTCGTAGCCTGACCAGATGCCAGATAAGGAATGGGAAATCCCGCTTGCCGACGGAATGTTTTTGCTGATTTCCCGTCTGACCGTGAACGGGCGGGTCAGAAAATTCCGCGTTGTTCTGCTGGCGGAGAAAGGGGGACGTTTGCGCTGCCTTACTCGTTACGACACGGCGCACGGGTATCCTCATCAGGACATTCTGGATAAAGACGAGAATACCCTTGCAAAAATCATCATCCCAACGGACGATTTAGACGAAGCATTTCACCATGCCATCAACGACCTCAAAACGCACGCACACCGCTATCTCGAAACGTTCGGGCAAGATTAAGCCCGTTCGGATTCCAATGCTGAGCGTCTTTCCGCGCACCGAGGAATTCGACGCGAAGGTTGAGGCGATGGGTGGCATTGCTCTCACTGGCGCTGCGCGTAAGAAATACGCCCGTTTTCTCAAGTAAAGAGAACGGCCTCTTCCCACGGCCCGTAGTGGAGGGTTTCGAGCATCAACCGGCGGGCTTCCGAGGGCGAATACCTCACCAC
>JBMOHW010000302.1:0-2528 GCA_049317665.1 Terrimicrobiaceae bacterium
GTCTCGCCAGCCGGCTTGAGCACCGCGGTGCAACCAGCTGCTAGGGCCGGTGCCAACTTGCGAGTCGCCATCGCCGCCGGGAAGTTCCACGGGGTGATCATGTAGGCAACACCCATAGGCCGGTGGTCGGTGATGATCGTCTTGTCGCGGGACGGTGCGTATCGGAACCCGCCCTCGATACGCGACGCCTCCTCTGAAAACCAACGGAAGAACTCAGCGGCGTACGCTGCCTCGCCCATCGCATCGCGCCGGGCCTTGCCATTCTCCAGGCTGATGAGGAGTGCGCAGGTCTCGAGCTCAGCGGACATGATTTCGAACGCCTTGCGCAGAATCTCGGCGCGGACGCGGGCCGGGGTCGCTCCCCATGTCTGGAAGGCATCGTGGGCAGAGGTCACGGCGTCGATACCATCGGCAACCGACGCATTCGAGATCTCAGCGATGGATGCTCCCGTTGCCGGGTCGATCACGGGCATTCGAGCAGAGGTCTGCAGCCACTCACCAGAGATGAGCAGTCCGGTCGGCGCGATGGTCGATGACATTGGTCCTCCAACGGTCGTGTTCAGGGCTATGGCAGCCTAGTAGGCGTGTCCCACAGGACGCCATCGAATGGCACCGGCTTACGATTAAGCGGTCATGCACCGTCTCCTCCTCACTCTCGCACTCGCCTCCTCGCTCGCCCTCGGGGCGGCCGGAGCCGCAAACGCCGAGACAATCGGCGGCGAGCAACTCTCCAAGCGTGGAGTGCAGGTCAACCCCGGTCCGGGGGCCAAGCCACTTCCGGATATCTGGGCGGAGACCTGGATCCTCGTCGACGCGACAAACGGCACCGTGCTTGCCGCGAAGAACTCACATGACCGCAGGCCGCCGGCCAGCACCCTCAAGACCCTCACCGCCCTCACGGTCCTCCAAGAGCTCACACTCGATCAGACCTACGTCGCGAAGAGGAAGGACACCCTCATCTCGGGCGCTCGGGCTGGCCTTATCGCCGGCAAGCGCTACACAGTGGAAGACCTCCTCTACGGCATGTTCCTGCGCAGCGGCAACGACGCGGCGCAGGCGCTCGCCCGGGTTCCCGGCAGCATCAAGGGCACTGTCGGCCGCATGAATGAGGTTGCGAGGCAACTCCAGGCGAATGACACCACCGCAAAGAATCCGACCGGCCTTGACCAGAGGGCCAGTTGTCGAGCTCGTACGACCTTGCACTCATTGCCCGCGCCGGGCTCGCACGACCAGATTTCGCGACGTTCGCCCGCACAAAGACGTACCGGTTTCCCGGCGGCGGGGGCAGCACCTACACGCTCTACAACCAGAACCGCCTCCTGATGGGCCGCTTCAAGGGTGCGATCGGCGTGAAAACCGGCTTCACCACGAACGCCGGTCGTACCTTCATCGGCGCCGCTACCCGC
Organism: Terrimicrobiaceae bacterium; assembly: GCA_049317665.1. GTDB lineage: Bacteria > Verrucomicrobiota > Verrucomicrobiia > Chthoniobacterales > Terrimicrobiaceae > JBBRHN01. The sequence goes on from JBMOHW010000302.1 coordinate 1,407, forward strand.
AAGGGAACGACCCTCATCTTCGTCGGAATGGGGATTCGCGACGGTAGCGAATCCGCTGCCAAGAAGGCCCTGAAGTGGGGCTTCAAGAATCTCGGCAAGGTGACGCCGGTCGGAGTCATGGTCGGGCCGATTGCGCCGGCAACGGATGCCGCGGCGCTCGCCGACACCCCGACCGGCGCATCGGACGAAGCGCTCGCCAACGCCGGCCTCGGCATCCCCGCTGCGCAAGACTCGATGGCGCCCCTGTGGTTCTGGCTCATCATCACCCTCGCGGTCTGCGCACTCGTCCTGGGCTGGATGAGCAAGCGACGACAGGAAAACAGGGGGGCAGGAGTGCACCAGGCACCCCGCGCCAAACGTCAGTACCGGCCCTATCAACCGCTATGACGCTTCGCTGAGGCTCCCGTCAGGTCTCGGGAATCGCGACGAACCCGATGGCGTCGTACACCGCGGCGAGGGTGTGACGAGCAGTCTCGCGAGCCTTGCCTGCGCCTTGGCCCATGAGCCGAAGTAGTTCGTCGGGATGTTCCATGAGTTCGTTCACCCTCACACGGATGGGCCGGATGAACTCAATGACCACCGCCGCTGTCTCGGTCTTGAGGTCACCATAGCCGCGGCCCTCGTAGCCGGCGACGATTGCCTCCATGGGCGTACCGGTGAGTGCCTGCTGCATGGTGAGCAGATTCGAAACGCCGGGCTTCGCCGCTGGGTCGAACCGGATTTCACGCTCTGAGTCGGTCACAGCGCTCTTGAACTTTTTCGCGAGCACAGCGTCGTCGTCGAGAAGGAACGCACAGCCGGCTGGGCTGGATTTACTCATTTTGGAGGTGGGGTCCTGGAGATCGACGATCTTCGCGGTGTCCTTCACATAGAGTCCCGCCGGCAGGGTGAGGGTCTCACCAAAGGTGGTGTTGAACCGCTGCGCGAGATCGCGGGTGAGTTCGAGATGCTGACGCTGGTCCTCGCCGACAGGCACAGCATCGGCCTGATAGATGAGGATATCGGCGGCCTGGAGGATCGGATAGGTAAAGAGGCCAACCGTCGAGCGGTCGGCGCCGCCCTTTTGTGACTTGTCCTTGAACTGGGTCATCCGACTCGCCTCGCCGAACCCGGTCTGGCACT
>JBMOHW010000303.1:0-2516 GCA_049317665.1 Terrimicrobiaceae bacterium
TCTCGTAGTCTTCTTCGGTGATCTCGTTCTTGCCAACAGCCTCTAGCAACTGAGCGTGTTGATTAACCATGAAGTTCATCTTACGAATAGCGCCATTGACTGCGTTTTGTGTGCCGTCAAGGTGTGAGCCTAGTTCAAGAATCTCAATCTCAAGCATTTCGCGGTCAAGTGCGTCAGTGCAAGCATCCAGTTGGGCCTGCTTCTTCTTCATCTCAACCTGCTTCTTACGCATATTGATGTAGGCTTCTTGCAAAGCGGCGCGTGTACGATCAATTTCAGCAAGTGTATGTTTTATGCTACGGATTGGGGTGATGGCAGTAACGTCCAAGGTCACTTGCATGAACTGCGAATGGCTCTTGTGGAAGTTGCTGGTGTCACGCACCACCGCTGGCATCTTAGCGTCAATGTTGCTCAACATGACGTTGTACTCAGGCTTTACAGTGGTTAAAGCCGTGTTAATGTTGCTGATGATTAGATCGTTCAATTATATCTCCTGTTAATTACTGTAAACCGCCATTATTATTAGACGTTGCCGCCCCCGCACTAGATTGGGTATTAGTTAAATCGCCAAAATCTATAGAGTTACCAGTGGTTGCAATAGTAATATATTGAATTACATTATTAGTGTTAACACCGTCATAGCCACCCATAAAAACGCCTCTTGTTGGTGATGAGGTTGCGCCCATAGTATTCCTTATTGAAAGTAAATCCCCAAAGTCTGTGGCGTTTCCAGTTGATGCAATAGTTACATACTGAATTACGTTGATATATGCACTCGCAGTTTCTCCACCCCCAAACACACCTCGTACACCATTGGATAAACCTTGAGCACCCTGCGATGCAGATAGTAAATCGCCAAAAGTTGTGCCATTCCCTGTGGTGGCAATTGTCACATAAGCTAATGCCGCTGATTTAACCGCAGTCCTAGCCAGACCAAAGATTGCTCTTGTTTGAGAAAAACATGAGCCTCCGTAATTTGCCGCAGTGGTTAAAGTACCAAAACCAGTAACCGACCCTGTGGTGGCTATGGTAACGTACTCAATATTGTTGAGGCTACTTTCACCACAGGAAATTAAACCCCTTGTGGTTGAGTTTGCGCCAGAAGAGCCATTGTGAGAATATGTTGAAGCCACACCCCAACCAGTTGCATTGCCCGTAGTTGCTATTGTGATGTAGCTAATAACTTTGTTTGTTCCCCCATAGCCCCCAGCAAACACTCCACGGGTGCTAGAGCCAAAACCACAAATTCCAAAATTTGCTTCGGTCAAATCACCAAAATCAGCGGCATTTCCAAGAGTGTTGACTGTAAAATAGTCAATAACATTGCTGGTAGTAACACCATCAGAACCGCCAGCAAAAACGGCTCGTGTTGCAACATTCCCCGCCGTGGGCCACAGCCCTTGCTGAATCCAAAATGTTGCTTGGTCTAGCGTCCACACACCGGGAGCCGCTCCGTCTTGAAACGGCCCAGCAGGAGGTACGGCTACGGGTCTGATGATCCCTGCGTTCCATGAAGAGATTGCCATTATTGAACTCCCCCGCCAGAATTAGAACAGCCCGCAAGAATACCTTGGACTATAGTCAAATCGCCAAAATCTGTAGCGTTAGACTCGCTTGCAATTGTCACATAATCCATTGTGTTCACATTACCTGCGGCAATTTCTCCACCCGCAAATACGCCCCTAGTAGAATTTGAACACGCCGCCAATCGTTGCCGCGCCTGAGTTAGATTTCCAAAGTCAACTGAATTGCCTGTTGTGGCTATCGTAATGTAAGTAATAACATTAGTGCGGGCACTACTTGCAAGTCCACCACCAAGCAATCCTCTGGTTGACGAAGAACAAGCGGCTAATTGATCCCTTGCGCTACTTAAAATGTCACCAAAATCAATGGCGTTACCAGCAGACGCAATTGTGATGTAGTCAATTGTGTTTGTGACAAACGGGCTTGCTATAATAGCGCCCCCTGCAAATATTCCTCTTGTGGGAGATGAACAAGATGCCATATTTCTTCGGCCTAATGTTAAATCGCCAAAGTCTGTAGCGTTGCCTGTAGATGCAATGGTCACGTAATCAATTACGTTTAATACCTCATAACCCCCAGCAAAAACACCCCTAGTTGATGAGTTACAAGCCGACAGATTGCGTCTAGCAACAGTCAAGTCACCAAAATCTATTGCGTTACAATTTGTTAAAAAAGTTACATATTGAACAACATTGATTTCTGCAGCAGATACATAACCACCACCAAACAACCCTCTTGTTGTTGACCCACACGCAGAAAGATAGTTAGTGGCTGATATTAAATCCCCAAAGTCTGTTGCGTTTGCAACGGTAGAAATAAATATTTTGTTAATTACGTTGACACTCCCACCGTTATCTTCGCCGCCACCAAACAACCCAATTGGAGGGGGTGGGTTTGTCCAATTATTTGCCCCAACAGCCTGATACACAGCAGTGAGTGTCCAGACACCTGAATAACTTGGCATTTAGATACCTCCGTGCACGTTGGACGTG
>JBMOHW010000304.1:0-2505 GCA_049317665.1 Terrimicrobiaceae bacterium
GATCGGCGAGGTGCACGAGGGCACGACCGTCACGGACTGGATGGAGCAAGAGCGCGAGCGCGGAATCACGATCACTTCTGCCGCCACGACCTGTTCGTGGATGCAGCGTAAAGAAGAGGGCATCTACAAGGCCTACGAAGGCATCAAGATGCGGGTGAACATCATCGACACCCCCGGCCACGTGGACTTCACGGCTGAGGTCGAGCGTTCCCTGCGAGTTCTCGACGGGGCCATCGCTGTTTTTTGCGGAGTGGCTGGAGTTCAGCCGCAATCGGAGACCGTTTGGCGTCAGGCGACAAAATACGGAGTCCCGCGCATCGCCTTCGTCAACAAAATGGACCGGACTGGCGCCGATTTCGATGCCGCCCTCGCCAGCATGCGTTCGAAGCTCGGTGCCAATGCCTGGCCCGTCCTCATCCCTCTCGGACGCGAGGATTATCTCAAGGGGCAAATCGACGTCCTCAACCAGAAAGCAATCATCTATTTGGACGACGACTCGATGGGCTCGGTCTACGAGGTCCAAGAGCTCGACGCCGATTCCAAAGTCATCGCTGAGAAAGCCTACGAGGACCTCGTGGCGCAGATGTGCGACCTCGACGAGGAGATCGGAATGCTCTTCCTCGAAGAAAAGCCGATCACAAAGGAACAACTCAAAGCCGCGATCCGCCGCCAGACGATTGCGAATCGGTTCGTTCCTGTGGCCGGAGGCTCTGCTTTCAAGAACAAGGGTGTCCAATACCTTGTCGATGCGGTCGTTGACTATCTCCCGGGACCTTTGGACATCCTCCCCGCCCAGGGACAGAACCCCGACAACGGCGAACCGATCTCGGTTGTCTCCGACGACAATGCGAATTTTTGCTCGCTGGCGTTCAAACTTTGGAGCGATCCCTTCGTCGGAAAGCTCGTTTTCTTCCGCGTTTACTCCGGCAAGCTCTCCAAAGGCGACACTGTTTACAATCCCCGCACCAACAAGCGCGAGCGGATCAGCCGACTCATTCAAATCCAAGCCGACAAGCGCGAAGATATCGACACCTGCTACTCGGGTGACATCGCTGCCATCGTCGGCATCAAGAACATCACCACTGGCGACACGCTCTGCGACGAAGATCACACGATCCTCCTTGAGCCACCGTCCTTCCCTGATCCCGTTATCTCGATGTCGGTCGAGCCGAAGACCAAGATCGACCAGGAAAAAATGGGCATCGCTCTCCAGCGTCTTGCCGAGGAAGATCCGACGTTCCGCGTCTTTACAGACGAAGAAACCGGCCAAACGATCATCGCGGGAATGGGCGAACTTCACCTCGAAATCATTCGCGACCGAATGCTCCGCGAATTCAAGGTCGAGGCAAATTCCGGCAAGCCCCAGATCGCCTACAAGGAAACGATTCTTGCTCCGGCCGATGGCGAGGGAAAACTCGTCAAGCAATCGGGTGGTCGCGGACAATACGGCCACGTCATCTGCAGGGTCACGCCGAACGAACGCGGCAAGGGGATCACGATCGAGAACAAAGTCGTCGGCGGAACCATTCCGAAAGAATTCATCCCCGCCGTCATCAAGGGTTTCAACGAAGCCGTCCTCAACGGTGTTGTCGCCAGCTATCCGGTGATCGACGTGCACGTCGATATCATCGACGGGTCCTACCACGACGTCGACTCGAACGAAATGGCGTTCAAAATGGCTGCGATCTTCGCGATCAAAGATGGTCTCAAGAAAGCCAAACCAATCCTTCTCGAACCAATCATGAAGGTGGAAAATATCACTCCGGACGAGTTCCAGGGAGACATCATGGGCGATCTCAACCGCCGCCGCGCCCGCATCATGGGGATCGAGACCAAGGGTAATCTTTGCACCGTCGCCGCCGAGGTTCCTCTGGCAGAAATGTTTGGCTACGCCACCGCGATCCGCTCGCTCTCGAAAGGCCGTTCCTCGTATTCGATGGAGCCGTCCCACTTCGAGCAGGTGCCGGAGCAGGTCAAAGCCGCCATCCTCGATCAGAAGAGCTAATCGACCGCTCTCACGAGAGAAGGGGATTCTCGCCGGGATCGGGTTGGAACGACATGGCCAGCCGGCCGCATGTGTTTGGCTCGATCACGTCGTCAACAAATCTCGTGTGAATCGGATCGAGCGAATAGCTCGCCAGCCGCTCGTCGGAGTCCAATGAGACCGAGACGAAAAAGTCCCACTCGCTGCACGGGTCCAAACTTCGCCCGCTCCGCAGAGCGAGGACGGACGGAATTTTCAGCAGGCGTAGGCGAGTCTCCCGCAGCATCCATTCCAGCTTCTTTCCATCAACCTCCGGGCGGAGTTTGAAAAGAACAACGTGCTCGATCATGGGACACCCGAAGTCCCGATGTTTAGCGAGACCAGTCGAGCGCGCCCTTCTTGACGGCGTAAACGTAGCCAAACATCAGGATCGTCACAAAGCTCAACATGCTCCAGAGGATGACGGTTCCATGCTCGGCGAGGAAGGAGGTATAGACGACCGCCCACGGATACATAAAAAC
>JBMOHW010000305.1:0-2499 GCA_049317665.1 Terrimicrobiaceae bacterium
CTATGTATGCCTCGATGTACCCTCCGTTCGTGCCGATGTTGATGACGGCACTCTTTGCCTCGTTGTCCAAGGTGTCCGTTGTCAAGACCATTGGGTCATCGGCTTGTGCCTTAGCAACGAGCGCATCAGCTTCGTGATACCAGTCGAACAGGTTGTTCCCATTGGCATCGCACAGGTAGTCGCCATCACTTTGCTCGACCATGTACCCATCGTTTGTTTTAATGATGTTGTATTTCATTTACTCTCTCCTTAAGTTACAAGTGCCGTGTGATTTCAAGGTAGGGTGCGACTGCCACACGGCGAAGCAGTCACACTTTCGGGTCACTGTGACCCGTTTTTGTTCAGCCCATGCCACGTCGCAGGCACAGGCTCGCTGTCATCTAGTACATCCATCAGGTCAAGCGCATACTTAATCTGCCTGACCTTGGCTTCGTTGTCCTCGTGAGGGTCAAGCTCTTGCGCTTGCTCAGCCATGGCCAAGTCTTTCAGTGTGCGGTTCTTCAACCGCGTAACTTGTTTGGCGTGTAGGTCGGCAGGGATAAGGCGTTGGAATGGGATTTTGATTTTCGCCTTTGGCTTGCGTTCGATCTCTTGGAATAGCGTGATGACCCTATCCTTTATCTTCTGCGGTATCCAATCAGTCCAGTGTGTGCCATCATTGTGTAAGTCTTTTTCGGATGCGATCATCGTGGGTGTCTTTCGATCTTGCTTGCAGTGGTTCACCATGCGAGCCTTCAAAGAATTCAACACAGTCAGGTACGCTTCGAGCGCATCGCGCCTCGCCTCATCATTTTCGCAACCTTTGTAACGCAACATACCCTGCACATTTTCGCGCTCTGTATTTAATGGCTCAGTGAACTCACGCCAAAGACGCGTGAGTTGAATCGTTCTTGCGTTCTCTGACTTGAGCATGGCCTGTTGTTCGGCTACGATTTTCTTGATGTGCTCGGCTTGCATCGGTGGGGTTTTGCGTTCGATCAAGCGGTTGTGAAGTTGGTTTGGGGTCAGTTTTATGTAGTGTTTGTAGGAGGTATCCATGATTTTCGCTTTCTAGGGTTGGAGGTATCAGTGAATTTTCGCAACTATCTGCACGATTGGACAGTCGGGAGGCCGCATGTATGCTAGTGTACACGAAAAAGTGTCCAGCTATCTATCTGTTTTGAGAAATGCTTTAACTCTACAAGGTTTGCAGGGTTGGTCGGGCTTGTGAAAATATACGCACACATACAGACACACTCCTATATATAAATATATATTTAAAAAGATAGATAGATGGACAGTTTTTCAAGGACGCCAGTATTGGCGCGGGTTTGCGGATGTCTGATCGTGCAGATAGTTGCGAAAATATGGATATGTAGTTTTTCGGTATGATTTTCGCCTTTCAAGATTTTCGGGTCATCGTGACCCGAATTTCGGCTCGTGCTTCCATGTCTTCGACACGCCTGAGCATGAGGGTTCTGCGTTCGTCACGCCTGATGCGTTCTTCTAGCTTGGGGCGTTGCTCGTTGTTCCACTTAGCGAGGGCGACTTCTTTGGGTGAGTAGTGTTTGAATTTGGACATGAGGTTCTCCTTGGGGTTAAAAGTTGTTGGTAAGTATCTCGATGACTTGCTCATCGTTGCGCTCGCGTAAGGCTTCGATGAGTTTTTCGTTCTCAAGCGCGATGCTTGGGGCTATGCCGTGCTCGTTGCAAAGGGCGTTGAATTGGTTTTGTGTCATGTTTTATTCTCCAAAAGTTACAAAGACAACATGGCAAACGCCACGTGGGTAAATGGCGATCATGTCGCCGTAAGATTCAACACGGCAACGCAAACCCGTAAGGTTTGCCCACGCCTTGGCTTTTCGCACCAACGCAAGATCAGATGTCGTGTCGGGTAGTTCGAGTGCATGACGGCGCACCCATGAGTAGTTCGATTCTCCGCCGTAGGTGTCGGTATGTTCAAAGTTGATTTTCATGATTTTCTCCTTGGGTTTAAAAATGAATAGACAAGAAACGAAACACCGAGAGAAGCTCTTTCTCTCGGGCTCGCAGAAAAAATCGGGTCACTGTGACCCGAAAATCATGCAACGAGAACCGCCAAGGCTTTACGTTGCTGTGCAGGGGTGAGTTTGCCAAAGGCTTCGATGATTTTCGCAACAGGGTCAGCAGGTTCTTTCTTGCCACTCGAAGCTCTCCGCGTAGTTCCCTCGATCATCAGCATGATGTCACGCACCACAGTCTTCGCGCCCTCGTAGTTCGTGCTACTGGTGACGAGCATGGCCTTGGTTTTCGCCTTGTTCCACCGATACTCCGCGCCAGTCTTCTTGCAAGCCCACTCGATCACAATGGGTCTGCACTCCTCGACTGTGGCGTAGCCTGCTTTTTGCATACCCGTGATAAGCGTGACACGTGAGTCAGCGAATGTATCGAGTGTTTTGAACGCGTTTGCTTTGTTTGTCATGTTGTTTCTCCTTGAGGTTGATTGAATTGCCTAGGGCTGACTACCTTAGACAACTTCTA
>JBMOHW010000306.1:0-2494 GCA_049317665.1 Terrimicrobiaceae bacterium
TTGAGTTTATGGAAACTAACCAAGCTCGTTTGCGTGAGATGAGCCTGCGTATGGCCCTGAAGATTGCTGACTTGCGTAAGCTGAGCCCAGGCAACTGGCAGCGGCTTGCAGAGACTACCTGCATGAAGGTAGAGTAAAATGGAAGTGTCTATTGTTTGGATGTTGCTGAATGGGTGGTTTGCCAAGCATTGCTTTGAGGATGGCTCCACAATGTCAGGGTGGGTGTGTTTGTTTATCAGTGCCTATTATCTAGCTCGATTGCTTGAAGCAATCTTTTAAGGAAACGATATGTTTGAAATCTGGGATGGTGATTTGTTTTTGTATGCTGTGGATACCAAATACGAAGCTGATGAAGCTGAGGAGATTGGATTCCGCGTGGTAAAGATCCGGTAGATTTTCGGCGGTGGGTGCGAAAATAGAGTCGCAGTGAATTTCTAGCCCGGCGACTCTTTTATGGCAGGTGTCAGTAAAATGGCACCTGTTTTTTTGACTTTTGTTTAGGTGTATGTTACTATATACACTATGCCTTTTTGCTATAGTCCCTGGACCAATATTGATATCAGCCCTCAGGGCCACATGCTGCCTTGCTGTAAATATCAACCCTCGGCAGATCACACAAGATACAATATACAAACCCACACATTAAAAGAATATTCCCGCAGTGCCTTTTTAGCACAGATCCAGCAGGAATTCCAACAAGATCAATGGCCTGCAGGCTGTGTGCGATGCAAGATTGAAGAACAAAACAACATAAAAAGCAAACGTGAACTGGATCATGACCGTTGGCACGAACACTATGCACAATATCAGCTTGACAGTGATCAATGGCTCACTGCTAGTATAGCGTTTGGAAACACCTGCAATCTAAAGTGTATCACCTGCGGCAGCCACAGCAGCAGTCGTTGGCACGACGAGTATCTTGAGATCTACGATAGAAACTTCCAACCGGTGAAGTTTTATCGCGATGATTTTGTTGATGACCTTGTGACCCAGGCGCCGGGAATCATACATCTAGACATCCCAGGCGGGGAACCATTCCTAAGTGGTGTGACTGAACAAAAGAAATTGCTGCAACATTATATCGATTCGGGCCAGGCGGGGAATATTTCTATACATTATACAACCAATGCAACTGTGTTCCCAGATGCTGAATGGTGGCAGTTATGGAGCCATTTCCGGGAAATAGACCTGCAACTCAGCATAGATGGTGTGGCGGCCAGATACGAATACATAAGATATCCTGCTGCCTGGGAACACACAGAGCACACGGTTCTTAGATATATACAGCAAGAAAAAAGCATATCAAATCTCAGACTCAGTGTAAGCCACACTGTGAGTGCATACAATATCTTTTATCTAGACGAATTCTTTGCTTGGTGTTATAGTGTGGGATTGCCCACGCCTTGGCTGGGACGTGTGCATGATCCCTCACACATGAGACCCACAGTGTGGCCGGATAAACAACACATTGTGCAACAGTTACAACACAGTGGATTTCCGGAGGTCAGGACCTGGGCTCACATGATCGCCGACACAGATGAATCTGCACTGTTTGAACAGTTTTGCGAACGATTACACCAACACGACCAGTATCGTGGCTTGGATTTTAAAACGATATTTCCTGAAATGGCACCTTATATAAAATGAAAAGAGCAACAATAACCATACGCGACGAAGTGAACATAAAGATTGAAGGACTGGATCTTGACACTCGCAGAGATCTAGTGAAGAAATTCAAGTACGACGTGCCCTATGCCCGCTATTTGCCTGCTGTGCGCCTAGGCCGTTGGGACGGTAAGGTGGCCTATTTCCAGCTGGGCGGCAGTACCTATGTGAACCTGTTACCCGAGATCATTCCCATATTAGAAAAACAAAACTACGATATCGAACTGGATGATCAACGTGAATACACCACCACGTTTGATTTCACTCAGGTTACGGAAACCACATTCCAGGAACGCAAATGGCCCAAAGGGCATCCTGTAGAAGGGCAGCCCATCCTCATGCGTGATTATCAAGTGGAGATCATCAACAACTTTCTAGCCAATCCGCAATGCTTGCAGGAAGTGGCCACAGGTGCGGGCAAGACCATCATGACAGCAGCATTGAGTGACGCTGTGAGTAAGTATGGTCGCAGTATTGTTATCGTACCCAATAAAAGTCTTGTGACACAAACAGAAAAAGACTATATCAATTTGGAATTGGATGTGGGTGTTTATTTCGGCGATAGAAAAGAATATGGTAGACATCACACCATTTGTACCTGGCAAAGCCTTAATAATCTTTTAAAGAACACAAAGAATGGCGTGGGTGATTGTACCATACAGGAATTCTTAGAGGATGTTGTGTGTGTGATAGTAGACGAAGTGCATATGGCCAAAGCAGATGCATTAAAAACATTGCTAACAGGCGTGATGGCGCAAGTGCCAATTCGTTGGGGATTGACAGGAACCATTCCGAAAGAGCTGTTTGAAAGCCAAAGCCTATTGGTCAG
>JBMOHW010000307.1:0-2487 GCA_049317665.1 Terrimicrobiaceae bacterium
ACATCGCTGCTTTAGAGAACAGTAAGGTAGCGATAGGCTCTTTGTCCGGGGCTATGTTTTTACCGTTGATGACTAAAACACGGACCCTTGTTTTTGGCATTGAATCCGAGAAAGCTAGATTTGAGAGGGATAATTTTCTAAAAACAGATTTGAAATACTTGGTGTCAACTAACCCAAGTGTCGAAGATGTTCTACGTGAAGTTGTAGATTTAATTGCAGAGTAATCAATTCAAAAAGTTAGGGCACAAGTGAACAAAGTAGCAATTTTAGGTGGTTCAGGTTTTATCGGCGCAAAATTATCAGATGTTTTCGAATTCAATAATTTTGAAGTCGTGTTATTTGAGCGTGACATTACCAAAAAAAGTAGTAGGAAATTATGCAAAGTAGATCTTTTTGATTCGGACAGTCTTGAGAAGGCTCTGAAAAATGAAAAGCCTGATTTAGTCATCTCTACCGCCTGGGATACCGCACCTGGAAATTTTTGGACGAGCGAGATAAATGTGAAGTTCAGAGATGCAACCATAAACTTTGCCGAAATGTCTTTTCGTGCCGATGTATCGACCTTCATTGGATTGGGAACAGTCAGTGAGTATGGCATTTCTCCTGGAATTTGTGATGCTTCAAAAACCCTATTGGTGGAATCAGACATCTATTCAAAGTCAAAGATTCAAACAGGCAATTCTCTTCACGAACTTGGGATGAAGTATGGTACAAAAACACATTGGGCAAGGGTTTTTCAAGCTTTCGGGCCAAATGAGAAAGTTCAGCGCTACATACCCGGTCTTATGGCAAATCTCAGCCAAGGAAATCGATTTTTTGTCAAAACCCCCCACTATGTTCTTGATTGGATTCATACCGAAGATATTGCTTCAGCAATTTTTTTTGGGTACCTCAACAAATTAGGACATTTTCTTGATGTTGGCACTGGAATTGGGACTTCTGTATCTGAATTTTCCACTATCCTGTGCCGTGAATTGAGTTTTGATCCTGATTTGCTTGATTTTTCACAAGCAATTCCTGATCATCATAAAATTGCAGTGGTAGACAAGTCATCTCAAATTTTGGCTAACGGTTGGAAACCACAACTTCAACTTTCGGACAGAATCCGCTCCCTGGTCTAGAATCATAAAGTGAGAAAATTAAGAATTGGGTACGTACCTTATAGTGCTGACTTAACTCATCCTGGGGATAGGCGGCGGCTAGTTTATTGGGCAAAGAAGCGCGGGCATGAATTAGTTTTAAACACGGAATTAAGGTGTGATGTCGTCTTTAAGACTGTTCGAGCCGACCTAAATGAAGGTAGAAGTTTAAGCAACAAGTCTCCGTATATTTTAGATCTAGTTGATGGATATCTAGGGCATGAAAACTATTGGCGGGATTGGTTTCGGGGGGCAGGGAAAGTAGTGACGGGACAAATCTCAGGTCCTATAAAGCCTTTTCGAAAGGTAGTTGAAAGTGCTTGTGCTAACGCGGCAGCTGTTGTTTGTGAAACCTCGGAACAGGCAGAGACAATTGAGCCTTTTTGCAAAAATGTACATTCCACTTTAGATTTTCACGAAGAATTCCCGTTTCTTCCATTCAAGAACGACTTATCGACCAAAAGACACACAAAATTGTTTTGGGAAGGTTTTCCATACACCGCAAAAGGCTTGCTCTTACTAAGCGATTTTTTTGCTTCTAATTGTGAAACTGAGAATGTGTCCCTCGAAATGGTCACCGATCTAAAATACCCAACCATACTTGGAAAATATAATTCTAAACCAACCACAATTATTGTAAATGAAATTATCGCCATATTAGGATCACGTTTTCAAATCACAAAATGGAGCCTAGATTCAGTAATAAGTGCTTCGAATCGCGCAAATATTGCTGTACTTCCCTTGGATCCCACCGGCGTATTGAATCCTTTGAAGGCAGAAAATCGATTGCTGATTATGTGGAGACTTGGAATGCCAACTCTAGCATCACCTTCTAGTGCATATCTTAGGGTTATGCAGGAAGTAGGAATCGATGGCGTATGCCAAAATAGCGAAGACTGGACTATGAAGTTACATAACCTAATTGAATCGCCTAGTCTTCAAAAAAATATGGTAGAGGCTGGGCAACAGTATGTGAGAGATACTCATTCAGAAGAACTTGTCCTTCAGGCATGGGACAACCTATTTGAATCGGTTTTGTAAAATGGAAAAATTTGACGTGACTTATTTGTCAGTTGATTCAATTCAAGAAGGAGTTGGTTCAAGTCAAATAATTCCTCTTATTCTCGGTTTAGCGATGAAAGGTAACAAAGTTTGTCTTGTTACTTTTGAGAAGTCGAAGCCACCTAATGAATTGCTAGAAATGATTTCAAAGGCGGGTGTGATTTGGATTGTAAAAGACTTTGGAAGATCAGGCGCACTTGGTGGTATGATTCGCCTAAATTCGCTTCGAAGAAGTGTTCCAAATTCATTTGTAATTCATGGTAGGAGTGATATTGCGACTGCCGCA
>JBMOHW010000308.1:0-2470 GCA_049317665.1 Terrimicrobiaceae bacterium
CCAGACTTGTCTGGCGTTTCTGCTTCTTAAATAGCACACGACCATTCGAATTCTTCAAGTCAAGTGCCCCAATATTGTGGCTCTTCATAATACGCACAATAACATCCTCCAGTGCTTTCATCTTCTTGGAACGCTCTTTGACCTGCTCTTTTAGCTCCTGATTCTCATCTTTGAGACGCCTCCACTCAATGATTGAATGCGTAAGATTTAGCATCTCATTCTCTTGCGGAGTAGTGATTGCAGTTGCATCGGTATTTACAGGATTTGCAGACGTCGTAGTAGTGGTATCCATTCTATTAGGTTCTATATTCTGGAGTTTAAACTCTTTTATGCGTCAATTTTATTCATGGAATGGACGCAATAGACACAATGGACGCAATAAATTTGATACATTAATGCTCCACAATATATATTGTCAGAATGGATTCCACCATTGAAACAATTGCCGAAAATATTCTCTATGAGCTCTGGTTTTCCATTGCAGAAAGCATATTTGCCCGTGTGTGTGCAGTCACTGAACTCGATGAAGAACAAATCAAGGCACTAAAAGAGGTTGCTCTTCGACCAAATGATTTCCAAGTGACGATAGTAGAATAACTACCTACGTAAAAAATAATTTCACCCTTTCACGAATCGTCCCCCTACAAATATAGCAATTTGTATTTTGTTTTTTTGCACAGCTTCCACAAAAAGTATGCCCACACGGAACAATTGCCATAGATATTGCCTCGGTTAAACAAATCGAGCACTGTGCCTCCTGTGCATCATTCTTAAACGCATTATTCGAACTTATAATTTGCCGACAAATATTCCACTTCTTATAGGCCTCAATTAATTCCTTATATGTATCCTCAAAGTTGTTCGATTTATAGATATTTTCTGCATACTTTGCAAAACTCTCCACCAAGTCTGGAAGCGCATCATTTGCACCTAGGCTCGTTATCAATGGAATCCTATTATTCAATTTATCTAGCATATCTATTTTTTGAAAGAGCACCGTTTCTAAGCGTAATACCTCTTCGCCCACATTTTTATACTGATTATACATCCACCGTGTTTGCCGCATAAAATCATCTAATCCTCCACCGCCCCTCTGCTTCTTCAGTCCCTCATCGAAATCAGCAACCACCGAGTTCATCGATGCGTCCAGGTTGAGATCTCGTAGAACTGTATTTGGACTACTACCCTTTATAGATGGAATATCATGCCCATACCGCCTAAAAATCATTTCTGCTAGACCAAGTGTATGCGGAGTCTTATCAGGACGAGCCATAAACGCAAATATTTCATTATTGTGTTTTGATATCAATTCCTTCAGCTTCTTTTTTGATACATTTACGACAGGTTGTACTATTTCATCCGACAAGTTCCGCACCTCGGCACAATGCTTTGATAATATATTTGATACAGTTGCCTTGTACTTGCCTGGTACTACTGTATTATCAAGGGAGATTTCTGGAATACTCTCTCCGTCCTCCCACGATGCCGAAGCATAGTCTGGTGGAACCGCCGACATCCTAGTCTTTCAATTTATATTATTTTCGGGGGGGAATTAACACTAAATATTGTCAATATTTATATCATCCGTGGCATTTAGCACTACATTTTGTCGTTGTTGCAGACGAGTAGCCCCTAGTTGTGAATTCTCGGATTCTGAATCATCTGAGTTACTATCGTTACCAGCAGTTTCATCGAATTCAATTGCATCTTCATCCGGAATGGCACCCTGTTTTTTCTCAATATTTGTAAAAAGACGGGGATTAATTGATTTATCCTTTTGTTGAAGCCTGTAAATCAGTCGTTCATCATACTTTACACAAATATCGCCTCTGGATATTTTGGATGGATCATCATTCACATCGAGTGTACGAAGACTAATGAGTACAATATCCCCTGCCCCCAACCATACTTTGCGTCGCATATTTCCTCGGATATGACAAATGCGTTCCACATCGTCATTGCAATATACGACCACATTACAATTACCTAGAATACGAGTGACACGTCCATACATCTGGCCAGGAAGAATCTCATGCATAATGGGCTCAAATACGGCATGTTTTGACTTCTTATAATTCTTTCCCCCTTTATTATTCGGCATTTATACTAAATAATAAAGCGTGATTAAATCTTTAGACCCATCTATGTGTAATCTAATCATAGTATCCACTAGTCCCATTGCGGTCTCGATCTTCTTCTAATTGTAAATAAGCTGCAGCACTCATAACACCCCGCCCTGGAACGGTTGTAACAACTTGATTATAGGACTTCATTGGAAATCCTTCAAGTGTCCTCGTTGTGATATCCGTTGCATAATTTCCACCACGATGGCTTCGACGGTGTCTTTGACGGCGCGTTCGAAGGCTTCTGATGCGCTGACGTCGCGCTTGCGGGTGACGGCGCCACCGAGGTCAGAGGCGACGACGATTCCGAGGATCTTCTGGCCGCCGAGCTCGCGCCGCGCCGACTT
>JBMOHW010000309.1:0-2464 GCA_049317665.1 Terrimicrobiaceae bacterium
AAAGAGGAATTGGCTATACAGACTCTTAAGTATCTTCTTAGGAATGATAAGGATGCCCTGCTCCGTGTTATGACGTCAATCAAGCGGGCGATATGGGAAGAAGAGTCTAAGTGCCTGGCAAACAGGGTTATAGAAAGAGCTAAGAAATGACGCCCCGCCAACAGGACATCTATCTAGTGATAGAGATGTGGTGGAAGAAGTACGGATATAGTCCTTCTATAGATGAGATTATGATGGTCTCTAAAGACAAGAGTCGTAGTAACGTATCCCGCCTGATTAATGAGTTAGTCAAGATCGGTGCCTGTAAAAAGATCCCAAATAAGCGGCGGACGTTAAGACCTTCTGGAATTAAGTTTAGGAATCTAAGTGACTTACTTGAATAAGTTAGAAAAACTAATAGCGCAAGCTCCTCCAGAAGAGCAGGAGATACTCCTAAAGACTGCCTTGGAGTACCGAGATTCTCTTATGAGAGAGAAGGCGGAGAAGAACTTTCTGCCGTTTGTAAAACAGATGTGGCCCAGCTTTATAAATGGAAGACATCACAAGGTCATGGCGAAGAAATTTGAGGAGATTGTAAATGGAAAAACTAGACGCCTTATTATTAATATGCCTCCTCGTCATACTAAGTCTGAGTTTGCCTCCTTTCTTCTTCCTGCCTGGTTTTTAGGAAAGTACCCCAATAAGAAGATCATCCAGTGTTCTAATACTGCGGAATTGGCGGTCGGTTTTGGACGAAAGGTCAGGAACTTAGTAGGTTCAGAGGTTTATTCTACTGTCTTTCCAAACGTAGGACTGAAGCAGGACTCCAAAGCAGCGGGTCGCTGGAGTACAAACCATGGCGGAGAGTATTTTGCTATCGGTGTAGGGGGTACGGTAACTGGTAAAGGTGCGGATTTACTTATTATTGACGATCCACACTCGGAGCAGGAGGCTGCAATAGCGGCAACCAACCCAGAAATCTACGATAAAGTCTTTGAGTGGTACTCATCAGGTCCTCGTCAGCGTCTCCAACCTGGTGGAAGCATCGTTGTTGTTATGACACGCTGGGCAAAACGGGATTTAACGGGAAGAATTGTCAAGAGTTGGATCGATAAGGACGGGGAAGAGTGGGAAATCATCGACTTTCCTGCAATTCTCCCTTCTGGAAACCCGCTTTGGCCCGAATTTTGGAGCTTAGAAGAGCTAGAAGCCCTGAGATTAGAACTTCCGCTGTCAAAATGGAACGCACAGTACCAACAACAGCCTACTTCGGAAGAAGGAGCGATTGTAAAACGGGAATGGTGGAAGCTATGGACGGAAGAAAGACCGCCAAAATGTAATTTTGTGATTCAGTCGTGGGATACAGCCTTCACAAAAAACGAAAGAAGCGACTATTCAGCCTGTACGACTTGGGGTGTCTTTTATATGAACGAGAATGAAAGCGATCCCAACGTTATTTTGCTAGATGCGTTCAAAGAACGGATGGAATTCCCAGAACTAAAGGAGCGGGCGTACCAATATTATATGGAATGGGAGCCAGACGCCTTCGTTGTGGAAGCAAAAGCAGCAGGTTCCCCACTAATATATGAATTAAGACAGCGTGGAATACCAGTTCAAGAGTTTACTCCCACTAGGGGTAATGATAAGATAGCTCGTATTAATTCGGTGTCAGATCTGTTTGCGTCTGGGAAAGTGTGGGCGCCAGCAAAACGATGGGCGGAAGAAGTAATAGAAGAGATGGCAGCTTTTCCTAATTCAGAACACGATGACTTAGTGGACTCTAGTACACAGGCGTTAATTCGTTTTAGAAAAGGCGGGTTTATTCGTTTACAAACAGACGAACCAGACGAACCTATTTTATTTAGGCGTAAAGCAGCATATTACTAAGGAATATCATGATTGAGAAAAGTCTGTACCAAGCCCCAGTAGGGATTGATTCTATACCTACAGAACCTGATATTGAGATTGAGATCGAAGACCCAGAGTCAGTAAAGATTGGGATTGACGGCATGGAGATTGAGATTGAACCTGCCGAACCTTCAGACAAAGACTTTGACGCCAACCTTGCGGAGTATATGTCCGAAGGAGAGTTGACAGAGATTGCAGGTGATTTACTTGGAGATTTTGAAGATGACATCTCAGCCCGTAAGGACTGGATCCAAACTTATGTAGACGGACTTGAACTTCTGGGAATGAAGATCGAGGAACGAACAGAACCTTGGGAAGGTGCCTGCGGCGTCTACCATCCCCTCCTCTCCGAAGCACTCGTGAAGTTCCAAGCCGAGACTATTATGGAGACTTTCCCAGCGGCTGGTCCTGTTAAGACTGTAATTATTGGAAAAGAAACTGTTGAGAAAAAAGACGCTGCCCAGCGAGTTCAAGATGATATGAACTACCAGCTGACAGATGTGATGACAGAATTCCGACCTGAACACGAAAGAATGATATGGGGATTAGGACTCTCAGGTAACGCCTTTAAGAAAGT
>JBMOHW010000310.1:0-2460 GCA_049317665.1 Terrimicrobiaceae bacterium
TCTATACGGAGAAAGAATGGCACCTCGGCGCGCAGACCCATTATTCGAAGGACAACGTGATCGTAAAGGATGGGAAACTTTTCCTCCGCGTGGAGAAGAAGCGCGGCCACCACAACGACAATCCGGATTACGTTGCCAACGATTATGCCACCGGCTACGCCGACACCTTCGGCAAATGGACGCAGCGATACGGATACTTCGAGGCGCGCCTGAAAATGCCGACCGCACCGAGCATGTTCCCGGCGTTCTGGCTCATGCCTGATCGGGGCATTGACACCCCGGCCGGCCAGTGGGGAAAGTCGGCCTCCAGGACCAGCACAAGTGACGGCGGGATGGAATTCGACATTATTGAAACGCTCACGATCTGGGGGCCAAACCGCGGGGATTTTGCCATGCACTGGGACGGTTATATGAAGTTCCATAAGTCAATCGCGATGTCCACGGCCTACATGCATCCGGACAAGGAGGGGTTCGTCACCGTCGGCATGTTATGGACCCCGGGCTTGGTCATTAGGTATACGGACGGGAAGGAAACCGCTCGCTGGGAAAGCCCGCGGATTGGAAGCGTCCAGGAGTACATCATCCTCACCACGCTCACCGGCGGCTGGGAGTCTGAACCAATGGATGACGCCCAGCTTCCCTCGGACTTCGTGCTCGACTACATCCGCGTCTGGCAGCGCAAGGATCTGGCAACTCCGCAGGATGGTCCGAAACCGAACGACGGCGGCTCGCTGGCTCCCGGCGTCACCATGGAAGTGAAACCGGCGAAGACTGGTCAGTGATTCGATTTGGTGAGACCATGACGAATCCCAACTCTCATCGTGCAGTCCGGTCGGTCATTCCGGCGATTCTCCTGGCCCTCACGGCGGCGGTTTATGGGCAGGCCGGCGGTGAAACCCCACCTGCAGCATCGGATGCGTTGATCTCATCCATCTATTGACATCAAAGAGAAAACTTTGAAATCAAACCAAATCAACTCTCCCCGAATAATTTCAATGAAAACACCATCCCCTATGCTTATCAAGAAAGTCACCTTTGCCTTTGCCATTTGCCTCGGCTTTTCCCTTGTCGCACTGCTTGCCCAGGAGAGTCCCTCCGTGCTTAATGCCACGGGCGGCCCCAAGGTTATCTTTGACCCTGCGGCCCCGGATGCTGCGAGCCAGGTCAGCATCAATGGCGGACCCGAGGGCGGCGCGTCCTTCGAAGTGACGCGCAGCGGGATCGATGTCACCGTCCAGCCTAACGGGAAATCCAGCTACCCCGGCGTCGTGATCAAGCCCCCGAAGCCTTGGGATGCCACGGGATATGGACACGTCGAAACCAAGGTTACCAACAATGGCACGAAGCCATTCCGCGTCAGCCTGCGCATCGACAACGAGGGACCGTGGCAGGAAAACCGCTACAGCGCGGACATCATCACCATTAAGCCAGGAGACAGCAAAGTCGTCTCAACGATATTCGGTTATCAGTTCGGTAAGGCTGCCTATCCCTTGCAGCCGGGGGCCATAAGCAGTGCCCAGATCTTCATCGGAAAATCCGACGTTGAGCAGAAGATGCGCATTGAGTCCCTCATCTCCGCCGGGCCTGCGGGCGAGAAACCGTTTGTGGATCCGAATACGGCCGCAATCAAGCCAAAGGAGGGAGTGATCCTCGGCGGATCTGGCACAATAGACGCCGCAAAACAGATCGTGGCGAGAGGCGCGAAAGGCACGGTCGGGCAAGATGGCAAATCCCTCCAGATCGAATTCCCGGCGGAGGCGAAGAATGCTTCGGTCCTCTTCAAGCCTGCGGCCGGCATGTGGAGCCTCAACCAGCACCTGCAGGTTCGCGTGCGCGTGAAAAACACCGGGACCTCGGACATTACTCCCTCCGTGCGGCTGGAGAGCAGGGGCGGCGGCGTTTCGGATGTCATCGCCGCGCCGTCTCCGATCAAGCCGGGGGCTGAGGGCGAGATCGTGGTGCCGTTTACTGCCGCGGTCCCGTGGCAGATGCCGGTCGATCCCGCCCAAGAAATTTTGGAGGGGAAAAAGCATTGGACGGAGAATGTTCCCGGCACCGGCACGACCTACAAGAGTAGCTTCACCACCGGAATCGCGTTGCTCCCGGGCAGCGGCGCGGAGAGCTATGCGGTCACATCAATCATCGCAGACATGCCGCCGCAGCCCGACCTGCCGCCCTGGCTTGGAAAAAAGCCGCCGGTTGAGGGCGACTGGGTCCAGACGCTGGACGAGAACTTCGATGGGGACACGATCAACCTCAAGCTCTGGAACATCTACACGGAAAAGGAATGGCACCTTGGCGCCCAAACTCATTATTCGAAGGACAACGTCATTGTGAAGGATGGAAAGCTCGCCCTCCGCCTGGAAAAGAAGCGCGGCCACCACAACGATAATCCCGATTTTGTCGCCAACGATTATGCCACCGGCTACGCCGACACCTTCGGCAAGTGGACCCAGAGAT
>JBMOHW010000311.1:0-2459 GCA_049317665.1 Terrimicrobiaceae bacterium
AATGCATAAAGCGGCGCTTGAAATAGACGTCCTCGAGAAGGGAATGAATAATCATGAGCCGACGTACAAATAACGTTGAAGTTGAATTTACTGAAGGCGCCATACGCGTGGATTTCGCTGGACGTAAAGTAACAATTAAAACTGCAGCCCCTGAAGTAGATGCCTCAGAGGAGGTAGATTTCATTGTATTGCTTGATGAAATCGTTTTCTGGGATCCGCCAGATGATGACAAGCCGATTGAGATTGATGAATTACAGAAGATACTTGCTGCAATCGAAAAACAAATGGAAAAACATGGGCTCAATGTTGACTTCGACTAAGCAATCATGAGCGATCATTATAATCAGTTTATCCAGCCAAAGGATCGGCTGATGGCCTTTTTCCAAGAAGCCTTCAAACAATGCCGACTATTTAGATCCATCATTGGTTCAAAGCATCGATCGGCACGCCAGTGTGAGCGAATGTCATCAACGCCTTTGATGACGCCGACCGCCAAGCCTGCCGCATAAGCAACGCCTAAAGCCGTCGTTTCTAGAACAGATGAACGCACAACGGGCGCATTAAGAATATCCGCTTGGAATTGCATTAACAGATTATTTGCCGCCATCCCGCCGTCAACTTTTAACTGCTTGATAGCAAGTTGAGAGTCGACAACCATTGCCGCAAGTGCGTCATCTGTTTGAAAGGCAATCGCTTCAAGCGCAGCTCGGGCAATATGACCTTTGTTGGAATACAGCGTGAGGCCAGCTATCACGCCTCGCGCGTCATTGCGCCAATAAGGCGCATAAAGACCCGAGAAGGCCGGAACAAAATAAACATCGCCATTATCTGCGACTGTTTGTGCGAGCGCCTCTATCTGATGACTATGTTCAATAAGTCCTAAATTATCCCGCAGCCATTGTATTAATGCGCCGCCAATAGCAATGGAGCCTTCTAACGCATAAACCGGCTTTTGTTCAGATAGCTGGTAGGCAACCGTCGTCAAAAGACCATGACGCGATATATGAGGTTTATCGCCGATATTCATTAACAAAAAACAGCCTGTTCCATAGGTATTTTTTGCTTCACCAGGAGAAAGGCATGCTTGTCCAAAGAGCGAAGCTTGTTGATCGCCAAGAGCTGCGCCAATAGGAACACCTGAAAGCAACCCAACACACGAACCATAGATCTCGCTTGACGAACAAATCTCAGGCAGACAATTTCGTGGAATATTGAAAAATTCTAATAATTCTTGATCCCATTGCAACGTCGCAAGATTCATCAACAGTGTGCGTGACGCATTAGTTACATCCGTCAGATGGCGCCCGCCCTTCACGCCACCTGTTAAATTCCAGATAAGCCAACTATCCATTGTTCCAAACAACGCCTCGCCACGCTCAGCCTTTGCTCTTGCGGTTGGAACTGTGTCTAATAACCAGGCTAATTTTCCGGCTGAAAAATAAGTTGCAAGCGGCAGGCCTGTTTTCGCGCGAACCCAATCTGCGGATCCATTAGACAATAAGCGCTCAATATAGGGCTGCGTGCGCATATCCATCCAAACGATTGCTGGTGAGAGTGGCTCCCCTGTTTTGCGATCCCATACAAGCGTTGTTTCGCGTTGGTTCGTGACGCCAATTGCCGCAAGGGCGCCTGCGCCTTTTCCAAGCTTTAGGAGCGCTGTTTCAATTACGCCTTGCGTATTACGCCATATCTCACGGGCGTCGTGCTCAACCCATCCAGGCTTAGGAAAAATTTGCTTATGTTCAAGTTGATGCACGGCCCTAATGTCGCCAGATGGCGTAGTAATAATAAACCGTGTGCTGGTTGTGCCTTGGTCAATTGCGCCGATTAAACCAGCCATTTGTCTTCCCTGAGAGATAAGTTTTTTATGCGATCCTTCATATTGAAAAAACATGTCCATATGACATGTCGTCAATCAACATTATCCCCCACACATCAGCTATCTGGCTCCAACGCCCATTAATGGGGCAAGCCTGTGAGAATAATAAGCCTCTCATGTCTTGCGCGAAGATGGCTGAATTGTCCTGTAGAGGTCGCCGCACCCTGCGACAATTTTTCTTTCTACATAAGCGTTGTTGAGGATTGTCTTAACTGAATAAAAACATTAAATAGACTAACATACTGATTATAAAGGTAGTTTGTAATCTTTCCAAACTAGGCGAAAAGATGATCGTCTGCTCTTGTAACGTTCTTTCCGATCGTGACGTTCGCGAAACCATCAGTGGTCGAAGCGATCGCCCTTCCGTTGGCGCGGTGTTTCGGCACATGGGTTGCGAACCCAAGTGTGGCCGTTGCACCCGCAACATCGCCGCTCTTGTTGATCAGCATGCTGGCGGAGCCATAGACGAGTGTATGACTGGCGGCGATTGCGACAGCTGCCGTGGAGACACGCTTGCCGCGTAAGCGACTGCCCCCTTTGCTCTTTTCAATCAGCCCGTTTAAGCTCCCTCCTCATTGCT
>JBMOHW010000312.1:0-2447 GCA_049317665.1 Terrimicrobiaceae bacterium
GAGCATTGTTCTTATCTTAGGGTAAACCCGTATGCCATTACAAAAATTACAGTTCAGACCAGGTCTTAACCGAGAAGGCACCGATTACTCCAACGAGGGTGGTTGGTACGATGCCGACAAAGTGCGCTTTCGTTCTGGTTTTCCTGAAAAGATTGGTGGCTGGTCACGCATGGCTAATGCTCAGTTTTTGGGGTTAGCACGAGCGTTATGGAACTGGCTTGCACTTAATGGCTCTAACTTTCTGGGTGTTGGCACAAATCTTAAATACTATATTGAGCAAGGCGGCACTTATAACGACATTACCCCTGTAGTATTTACTTCAGCTAACGTGGCTAATGCCTTTACGATTACTAGCGGGTCAAACTCCATGGTTGTTGTGGACGGGGGGTATAGCCCAAGCGTGGGTGATTTTCTTACTATTTCTAATGCCGCTAATATTAGTACAAGTAACGTAACCGCAACTGTTTTAAATGCAGAATATTCTGTAATTTCTATAATAAATGCATCGGCTTATACAGTAACATTACCTGTAACGGCAAACGCTTCTGCAAATGGCGGAGGGAGTGCTACTGATATTGCCTATCAACAACCTATTGGTCTTAACACATATACTTTAGGCACTGGCTGGGGTGCAGGTCCTTGGCCTGTTACGGGAACAACAACTAGCTTAACTGATCCTTTTACAACTTCAAGTGGAAGTAATGTAGTTACTGTAACTCAGACAGCTCATAATTTAACCAACGGAAAAGCGGTTATATTCTCTAATGCCACGGCTACAGGTGGTGTATCTGCAGTGCTTTTAAATACCTTGTTTTACCCTACAGTTGTTAACGCCAACGCATATTCCATCACGGTTCAAATTAATGCTAATGCTTCTGTAACAGGGGGCGGCAACGTCATTGCTTATACCGAAACAGGTGGACATGGTTGGGGTGAAGGGTTTACATCAGGTATTGGTCAGCAGTTACGCCTTTGGACTAACGACAATTTTGGACAAGATTTAGTGCTTGCTCCCCGTGGCGGTTCTGTTTTTTATTGGGAAGCAGCTACTGGTTTATCAGTGCGGGCACAACTTTTATCTACTTTATCAAATGCAGCAGCTTTTTCAGGACAGTTTGTTCCTAACGCAACTTTACAGGTAGTAGCCTCGGCAATTCAACGTTTTGTTATTTGCTTTGGTGCAAATCCATATGACCCACTTAATGCTGGTACAACCTTTGACCCCTTATTAGTTCGTTGGTCAGATCAAGAAAACCCTTATGAATGGGTGCCTGCAGTAACTAACCAGTCAGGTGAATTTAGACTGTCTAGCGGTTCTTTTATTATGTGCGCTAGAAATACCCGTCAAGAGATTCTAGTTTGGACTGATTCTGCTATTTACTCTATGCAATATTTAGGACCGCCCTATGTTTGGGGTTTTCAGGTCTTAATGGATAACATCTCCATCATGTCGCCCAATGCGGCTATTACGATTAATAACGTAACGTACTGGATGGGTGTTGATAAGTTTTATATTTATTCTGGACGGGTAGAAACCCTACCTTGCGCCTTGTGGCAGTACATTTTTAATGACATTAATAAAGAACAAGCATTCCAAGTGTTCTGTGGGTCTAACGAAGGCTATAGCGAGATTTGGTGGTTCTATTGCTCTGTAGGTTCAAATACTATAGATAAATACGTAATTTACAATTACTTAGAACGTGTCTGGGCATATGGCACTATGGCTAGAACGGCTTGGCTAGACTCGGGTATTCGCCAATATCCTATGGCTGCAGACTATAACAACCGCATTCTTTTCCATGAGTCTGCTGTGGATGACGTGTCTGGTACACAGCCTGTAGCTATTGATGCTTATATTCAGTCTTCTGACTTTGACATTGGTGATGGGCATAACTTTGGCTTTGTATGGCGCATACTGCCTGACATTAACTTTAATGGCTCTAACGTCAATAATCCGTTTGTAACTATGCAGGTCAAACCTCGTAGGAACTCAGGTGCTCCCTATGGCACATCAGATGATCCAGAAGTTATAAGCGCAGACAACTTTGCTAATTCCGCTTCTTATGACATTCAAGAGTTTACAGGGCAGGTCTATACCCGCCTAAGAGGGCGCCAGCTTGCTTTTAGAATTCAGTCAGACAGCCTTGGAGTTAAGTGGCAGCTAGGTAGTCCACGAATTGATATTCGCAACGACGGACGCAGATAATGGCACAGGTACCCCTTCGTCCTTCACAAGCCCCCAATTTACTGATTGCACCAGTAGAGTACCGCCAGCTTTATCAAGATCAGATGAATAACGCCTTACGCCTGTACTTTAACCAAATTGACAACTTTACTCAAAACGTAACAGTGCCCGCTTCAGGTACTACGGCAAATAGACCCACGGAAAATCTACAGGTTGGGCAGTATTACTTTGATACAAGCCTTGGGTATCCGATCTATTGGAA
>JBMOHW010000313.1:0-2447 GCA_049317665.1 Terrimicrobiaceae bacterium
CCGAGCTTCCTCGCATTGCCAAAGAGCGTTTCGTCGCTGAATGCGGAGAACGAGAGGATCGTTTTGGCGTGACTCTGGGGCCACTCGCCGTCGAGATGAGTTTCGTTGATGCAGTAACGCAGCGTCTTCGAGTCCAACTGCGTAAATCGCTCATCGAAACGTCGGAGATCACGCTCCCACTTTCGATCCGTCACCAGGGCTTTCGGACACAAGACCAGAACGGACTTCACTTCTTTGCGTGCCTGCAGCTCGCGGAGAATTAAGCCGGCCTCAATCGTCTTGCCCACGCCGACCTCGTCGGCGATCAAAAGCCGGGGGCGGTCGGATTGGATGAATTTGATGACCGGGCGAAACTGATATGGCACGTAGTCAACGCGCGCCGCATGGAGCGAATAAAGTGTCGCGATTCCCGGATGTTGCAGGAATTGGGAGGTCAGGCGTGCGCGGAACTCGGACAGCGGGACCGTGGCCACATCTTCAGCCTGCTCCGTCGGCTCTAGCTGGTCGGCATAGAAGGTTTGTGCGCGTCCATCGAAGAAAACTTCGTAGCGGTTCTGCGGTGCGCCGGGCAGAACGCGCAGAACTGGCCCGGACTTCCCCGGCGAGGATTTCAAGCGCACGATCTGTGTTTGCTGAAACTCAGTTGCAGCGGAGGCTGGTGCAGGCGGAGTTGGTGCGGAGGATTGCGGTTGGGCAACGCCACCCAAAACCGTAGCCTTCCGTCCTCGCACCGTGGCGATGAGCGACGCTTCGCCTCCAATCGCTCCAAGAAAACGCTCAAGCGTGTCGAGGTCGCGGAAGAGATCGTCGGGCCGTTCCTCGCCTCCGGTGTGGTGTGCCCAGCGGTTCCGAACCTGCTGGAGTTCCTTCAGCCAGCTTCTCGTCTCGCGCGGGAGGTCGGTCGCGTTGGAAACCTCGAAGTAGTTTGCGTCGAACACTCGAAGAAGTGCTGCGAGGTCGAGGCCATCGAGCGAATTCACCCCTTTCTGCCGAACGACTCGCGCCTGCTGTTCCCTGAGGTTTCGGACGACGCACGTATTCCACCAGTCTGCCGAAACCTGCGGCAATGCCGTTTCGAGGAAGCGACGCAGGGCAGGAGTGGACTCATTCAGCAGGGCCAGCATAAAATTGTGGATGTATCGCGGAGAGGATTTTGGGTTTCTATCAGAAACATGAGATAAACTCTATGCCTTATGCTGCGCCGTTCCCGTCTGTTGTTTCGTCCGCAATGATCCCTCCGATGCCCGGCTGTCCGTAGAAGCAATTGACGGGAACCTGAAGTCCCGGCAATTGCTGGCGGGCTTTGATGCTTTCGTGAATGGCCGGGGCCGCTTTGACGAAGCGGAAAGCTGGAGGGCATGAAGCGAAGATCATTTCGGCTTCCGGCCAGTTCTGGGTCCCGATGGCTGCTTGAATCAGGTTGAAATAGGGTGATGGGTCGAGCGGCCAAGATTTGAGGATTTCGATCTGGAGACCACGCACTTCCTGCTGCTTTCCTGTGATCCCGCAGATTTCGATGCGGAGGAACTTTCCCAACACGGTTTCATCCACGCCCTCCGGCAGGGAATCGTAGAGGCTGATGGCCGCATCGTGGGCCTTGCGGGCGATGAGGCGAGGGATCTCCCAGCGGATTTGGTGCAGGGGCGCGAGATCGGGAAGTTTTTTCAGATCGTCTATCAGGTATTGCATTCCCAACGGGGGAAGCGCCTCCATGTATTCATCGAATTTTTCAGGGCGGAAGGCCAGTTCATGGAGGGCATGGCTGCGTGCGGAGTAGAAATCGCCGCGTTCGGCGGCTCTGATCGTCAGCGATAATTGCCGGTCAAGCAGTTGGTCCCTCGCTTTTTCCGCCACTTGCATGATGAGGGAGATCGATTTTGCGACCATCTCATTCTGCCATCTCCGGTAGTTTTCCAGCGCCTCGGGTGATGCGCCGGGCCGAATGTTCATGAACCCGAAATCATTGTGAATCCACTTGTGCAAGGACTCGGGAACTTGGTTGAGACAAGCATAGTCGATCCTCGTGTCGAGCCATTGGATGGGCTCAAGGGATTCACAAAACTCGGGGTAGACCGGGGCTGCCAGGTGAATACAGGTCTGTTCCTCAAGAGGGCGGGCCAGTGCCCTTTCCCAGAAGCTGTGGATAATGCCGTCCATGAGCGATTGGATTGCGTGCTCGCGATGATTCCAGAAGAGGCGAGTCAGAGCTACGGCTGCTTCGGAATCGCACTGTGCTGCTGAGGCAACTTGGGAATAGTTCAGGAGTTTCGGTCCCGTGTCTATTTTACCGAACCAAGGCCTGGACAGCTCAACGGCTGCTTTTGGATTACCTGAGTTCATTAAACACCCGGCCACATTGAGTGCGAGGAGCATGTTTTCAGGATTCTTCCGAACGAGATCCGGTCCCCATTCCGCCACCTCCGCACAATCGGGAGAATTAAGAAGTG
>JBMOHW010000314.1:0-2439 GCA_049317665.1 Terrimicrobiaceae bacterium
ATATTTTAGGTAAACTTCGTTGAAGAAATACTTTGTAACGTCAGGTGATTGGAATAGAGAAGTTACTGCAAACTCATATATGGAAGCTGCAACGGTTGCCGTTGAAAAAATTTTTAAAACCGATGAGAATGTATCTTTTGGAGCAGTTGTAGGGGTTGTTGAAGAGCGGTATCTAAAACAAAGAAATACTGACCGAATGCGGTATATATATGGGCCCACAGTGCTCGCAAATGCTGGTCAGTATGCCCTAGCAAATCAATTAAAGATAAACATTGATAAGATGAAGAAGTCCCTTTAATATAACTGAATGAACGACATAATTACGATTCAAACTAAAACTAAATCCCACACACTTAAGAAAGAAGAATATGCCCGGTGGTTATGTCTTATTGAAGCTATTGATTTGGTAGAAAGAAAGGCTAGCGAGCTTAAGACAGATATTATTTCAGACGATTTCTGGGTTAAACCGCTTGCGTTTCAAAAATATATCGAGCAGCGCGTCGAAACAATGCTACTGGATATTGGCCGTGAAGAATTTAATATTGATATTAAGACAGCTGTTATTCCAAAATTCGTAGAGACTGTGACGGAGCAAGAGGAAGAGCTAGTAGATGAAGAGGTTTATCAAGAGCTAGATTCTACAGCTCAATAATACCCACCATACTCAAGAGTGTTATTAACCCCCATATTAAACACCTGATTCTTACTAAGAGTGTCTGCATCTATCGGATAAGAGCTTGACCTAGGAACAAGTGTACTATTAGCAAACGAAGCGCTAACTGTGCCATACTGGGTATCATCTTGTACTTGTGTGCTACCCTTTTCAAACGTAATATTTGGTTCAAACGAATAATCAAACCGCTTAGCTTTTAACATCCACACATAATGACCCATCAAGGGATTAATTTGACTGTTGTCTTGATCAACACGCTCTGTAATTTCAAACATTTTACCATCACGTTCACCAGGCCGATCATCACCATATTCAGTTAATTTAAATACATCACCAGATTTTGGTTCAACATCCGGGGGATAAACCGCATAAAAGGCACTTATATGCACATATGCTGTTACTTGATCATCACTTTGAAATCCAAATTTACTAAGAATTAATGCATTTTCAGTTAAATTAATCAACATTATAAATTGCTTTGGAGCATCAAATTTAGCAAGAGGTTGCTCTCCATAGATATTATCTGCAGATAAAGTACTATACCCATTTCTGTAGTAGGTTACTAATTGACCGTACAGCTCTATTTGTTCCCGCCAGTAATTACTATAGAGCTCTCGCTCACATTCATTATTTGTCTTATCAGTAAATCTTAATGAACTTGTGGTATATTGCAGCGGATATTTACGGATACAATTAGATCCGGTATATTTGTCCATGCTCATTGTATTACATAACCCCTTAAGTTGGGATCAAACTTAACAACCTGCCCGGTATTGCCTATTTTTTTTGGTGTTTTGGTATTAAGCCGGGTTATACCATATTTTTTACATATTTCTTGTAGTTCATTTTCAGATAATTTTTTTGCCCCTACTGTGGCGGTTGGGTTGTTAACTTTTTGTATAGCTGTTGGATCAGCTTTATGCATATCTGGTACCGTTTGTGCATATTTTCTAAACCCAGGGTCTCTGACAACAGGTTGCATGTGCCTGGCTGTAGGTTTATCAGGATTTTTCTTCTTTGGAAAGACAGATAGGTAGTATTGCGGCATACCGGTATTCCAAGTCACAGCAGAATTTATTAGTTCTTTATTTAAAAGAGAGACAAAGATTTTCTCGAAGATACTCACATTGTTATTTATAAAAAAAAAGCCGCCTATAGGCGGCTTTTTTAATAGTCAATTTCTTTTAATTCTTATTTAAAGAAGTCACCAGCTTTGTAACCGGGGGCATTAACTTTGTTATTCTTTGAGGCTAATGATAATCCCTTGCTATCAGCAACGGGCGAACCTTTAGCGTCGATTTCTGAAGAAACATTACCGGATGCTTTGGATCCCTTAGCATGCCCTGTCTTTGTTCCCACTGTTGGTACGCCACCCTTCTTCTGCAACGATTGACCTTTGCTGTCAGGGAGTTGTTCTAATGCTGTGGCTTCAGCTGCTACTTCTTTTTCTTCATCTTTCTTCTCTTCGTTCTCTGCAGCAACAGGGGCTTCTTCACCTTCGCCTTCACCTTCAACTTCACCACCTAAATCTTCATCACTGGCTACATCACCAGCATCTTCACCGCCGAGAACACCCATTAGGGCATCATGTAGCTTTTGAGCTACATCTTTATCGAGCTTAACTGTAACGGTATCTTCACCGTGGCTAAGATCGAGCTCAGCTTTATCGCCGGATTCGCCTTCTGGACCAGCTTGAATGCCAAGATCCAAGGCATCATCCTTCATTACATCTTCATATAATTTATCAAAAATTGACTTCATATTAT
>JBMOHW010000315.1:0-2428 GCA_049317665.1 Terrimicrobiaceae bacterium
AGCTTTGGATCTACGTCCGCAAACGCACCCATGGGGATAGGCTTGCGTTTTTGTAGTAATTCTTTAGCCTTGGCAATAGCTATAGGGGCAGTAAACTCTTCGTCTATCTCTTCTTTTTGTGGAGCGTAATTATTTAATGTATATCCTTCGTTATGAGCTTGCTTATCAAGCTTAGTAACTATTTCTGGATTTAAAAATTTAGACTCTTGTTCTGCGCCATTAAAGTATTTAATCTCAACTGGCAAATATTTAAAACCAAGATCTTTAGCAGCCATAATACGATGGTTGCCTTCAATAATATATGGAGTTCCGTCTTGCGCTACTGCAATAAGAGGTATTTCATCACTGTCTTTTTCTTGTGGCAACCTACCAGACTCAGACATTATTTTTTTAATTGCATCTAAATCTTTTTGTCTAATATTTTGTTGTTCTTGATTTTCGCCTTTAACTTTAACCAGTTCTTCTACTGGAATCATTATGTTTCTAGAAAAATACCCAGTTACAGAACCATAGGAACGGGGGGCGCCAGATGGTTTTTTACCATATTCATTAGAAATTTCTATTTTTTCTTTTAACCATTTTTCGCTTGGGATATCTGATTTAAATTTAAGTTCTGCATCCTGTCTTCCAGTTTGCTCATACAGATAGTTTTCTTTAGAGTCGTATTGTGCGTTCTTAGCCAATACAAAGTTACCAACTTGGATTAACTCATCGGCAGACTTGACTGGCATAGCGTTGGCTCTGTCATAGAAATAGCCATGACGGGTAGGATCTACGCCTACCTGAATCCATTCTGGGTCATTTAGTAACTCAGTAACTCTCTTGTAAGCCTCTTCTGGAGAGATGTTCTTATACTTCCCTTCCATGGTCTGGGCTGGTAACTTGCCTTCGCCAGTAGCAACTTTGAGCAAAGCCTGTTGGTTTCTGTTAGAGAACTTCACATCTGTAGCTGCGGCAACGCTGCCATAACCAATCACTTGACCAACCTTGCTGGTATTACTTCCTTGATGGATAGACACAACGCTTGCGCCCTTACGCAAGGCATTGATGTCCATACGCAATCCAACTGGTGTGCCGTCCGCAATATTAGGATTTAACTTATCTTTCTGATTAGTAGCCAGTGCATTTCGCATAGCTTCATTAGATGCGGGTTGGCGTGGTGCTGGAACAGGAGCAATTGGCGCATACTTATTAACCATTTCCTCAAATTGTTCTCTGGTTAAGTTTCCTTGCTGTAATTGTTTTGCAGCAACAGCCAGTTCTCTTGATCGACCAGGTGGAAGTTTTCCTAAATCAACGCCTTCTTCAGCAACATCCTCGCCAACTGACTTCTTAAAATCTTTGACGTTATCCCATGACATATCAACAATGTTTGGATCTAAATTATCAACAACCCTTCCATCAGGTAATTGATAGAACGTATAACCATCATCTGTTTTGAACTGACGTGTGAAAGCCTTTTCACCTTCAAAACGTATACCTGTTTTACCAATTTCCGCAGTAATTTCAGAAATTGGTTTCTCTAAAATCTGATCGGTAGCACGAACTACTGCCTCAAGTGCAGTCTCATATTCTTCGTTAATACCTAACAATCTACGGAAGACATCTACTAATTCATTAAATAAAGTCTTTTGTTTTCCTACTTTAATTTTGCTTAGGTAAATCTGGAAGTCTGTATCAGTTAATCCCCAAGCAACTAACTCTCTAGGATTCTTAATTGTGTTAGCACCACCAGCAATACGAGAAAGAATTGGGCTTTTCTTACCAGCAGCAGTATCTAATTTAACTTGCTTGCGAACTTTAGTAAGAATGCTATTTAAGTCTTTGTAGGCTTGGCTCGTATCTTGAAGTAGTCTTAGCTCTCCATTAGTAGCAACGTGCAATAACTCATGCAAGATAGTGACATATCCTGTGCCAGTTAATCTATCAGCCTGACCTTTTGCGTCTACACCATTAAACTCTAATGTAAATGTAACTCCAAGTGGACCAGCAATAGTCCTAGTTTTCCCTCGTGTACCAGCCGTCCATCTGCTACCACTATTTCGGACTTTGACTTTTTCTGGAAACATCTTTTTAGCAGAAAGGCTGTCCATAACTTTTTTGACTTTGATTGCAACTGCTCGTGCCGCACTATTAGGAGCATTATCAATAGACCATTGAGCTAATTCAGGAATGGTTAATCCATTGATTTCTTTAGCAATCTGCTCTTTTGGCTTATCAATATCAAAATCAATAGGTTCTGATTCTGGTTTAGTTTCTACTGGAACTTCTGGAGTAGGCTCTTCAAACAATCCTGGCTCCCCTGCTGGAGTTTCTAGTGCTTTATAGACTTCAGACAATGGCTTCTTAGGAACAGCACCAAACATATCTGTACCAGCCTGTGTCTGCTTGATAGCCTCATCTGCTAATGCGCCTAAGCGCTCACCAA
>JBMOHW010000316.1:0-2420 GCA_049317665.1 Terrimicrobiaceae bacterium
GTGGTCGATCCGAGTGTTCCGTTAAGCGTCGTCGTCGCACCGGTCACCGTGGCTGTGCCCCCACCCAGATTCCCCGCCACCGTGCCGCCCTGCAATGCGTAGGTGTTTGCTGTGGCTGTACCGTTGGTGAATGTGCCGCTGGATATAGTCCAGGTGCTCACCGTGTCGGTGAAGCCGCCAAAATCGAGTGTTCCGCCGTTGATGGTGATCGTGCTCGAGTTATCCAACCTATCAGCGGCTCCAAGCGTTAGGGTTCCGGCCGTGACTGTGGTCGCGCCCGTGTAAGTGTTCACCCCAGACAGGGTAAGATTTCCAGCGCCCTGTTTGGTGATGCCAGAGTTGGCACCGCCGATCGCACCGGAAATAGTAACGTTGGTGTTAACCGTCAGGACCCGCGTCGCTGCTCCCAAGCCAACTGCCCCGGAAAGTGTGAGGGTCCCCGTGCCGGTGGTGGTTTCACCCAAACCAATGTCCCCACCGATCGTTACCGCATTGGTAACACTTCGCGCCGTGGAACTATCGGATGAAAGCGTGCCTCCATTCAGGGTCAAGGTCCCGGTGCCCACCACGTTCGCGTTTCCAATTCTCAGGGTGCCGGCACTGATGGTGACTCCGTTTTTGAAGTCACTGCCGGTTCCGGAAAGGGTTAGAATGCCAGCGTCCGATTTTGTGAGGCCAAAGCTCGACCCGTTGGTCAGATTTTGCGTGATCTTGCCGGAAAGAACGGCTCCATCCGTGGAAGCGGAACCGCTTTGGATGGCCAGGTTCCCATCCAAATAAATTTCGTTTGTAAAGGTGGCGGTTCCGCCCGTGCCGCTTAAACCAATGGTCCGCGTGCCGCTGGAGGTGTTGGGGGCTACATAGATCGACTGACCGACCGTTACTCCGTTGTTGGCCAGCAAGGAGACGTTATTGGACGTGGAGGTGTCCCCGATGTTTAATCCCAGATCGATTCCTCTGGCGGCGGTGCTGGCGTTTGTTCCCAGTGCGTTATTTGCTCCCAAAATGACCGTACCCTGCCCGATCTGGATCTGCCCGTTGTAATCACTGCTGCTGTTGTTAAAGATCAGCGTGCCGGCGCCGTCTTTACCGAACTTAGTCGTGTTATCTTTGGCCCCGTCCTGGGTAAGTTTGCCGCTAATCGTGTTGGTCGCGTTAGCGGCTACATTGATCACTGCGTTGGACGCTGCATTGTAAACTTGGAAAGTGTTGGTAATGGTCGTGCTGGAGTTGACCAACAACGTGGTTAGCGTGCTGGCGTTTCCTAAGTTGAACTGCCCGGTTCCCAGGCTGTTGGCGTTAGTGATGCTAAGAGTGCCTGCCACCATAACAATTCCCCCGGAAAAACTGTTGCTACCGCCTAGCGTTAAAATTCCCGCGCCGGCTTTCGTGAGCCCCACGCTGCCGCTGATAGCACCGGCGATGGTGGAGAGGTTGTTGCTGACTGTGAACGTGCGCGACGCAGATCCCAAGCCAACGGTTCCATTAAGGGTAAAATCGCCGGTTCCAGTAGCGTCACCCAGAGTTAGATCACCGGCCATTGTAACGTTGTTGGCGATCGAGCGTGTACCGCTCCCGGAAGAGGCGAGAGTGCCGCCATTGATGGTGAACCCACCAGTGCCGATGGCGGTGTCGTTGCCCAGACGCAGAGTGCCCTGGCTCAGTGTCGTAGTACCGCTGTAAGATGAGTGCGCCGCATTAAGAACCAGAACACCCGCATCAGACTTGGTCAGGCTACCACTGCCGGTCAGCGCACCCCCGACTGTTGCCGTAACACCGCTTTTGACGGAAACGGTCGAGGAAGTTGATGCCGTCAATGTCACGCCGTTATTTCCGAAAGTCTCCGTGCCGCCGATTTTTAAGGTGCCCCCACCAAGGGTGACGCTTGCAGTGTTAGAGATTTGATCCGCACTGAGAGTTTCAAAGGTGCCACCATTAATGGTGAATGCACCAGAGGACATGGCCACGGAGGTCTGGACCGTTCCCGCCGTGACAGTCGTAGTCCCGGTGTAACCTTGCGTGCCGTACAAATAGTAAGTGGTGCCAGAGCTGGAGAAGGTGACGCCACCGGTTCCGCTGATCGAATTTTGACTTTTATTTCCGTTGTTTGAGCCGTTAACGGTAAGAGTGCCGGAACCCAACGTGATGGTTCCTCCATCGTTCGCAGCATACTCACCGACCGAAGCCACGGTCTCATTGTTATTGTTAAGGTCCAAGACGGCGCCGCTTTTTATAAGCACATTTGAACCGTCAGGAATGACTCCGGCAGCCGTCGTTTGCAAAGTTCCAGCCGCGACGAGTGTCCGACCTGTGTAATTATTGGCGGCGTTGTTTAGCGTAACTGTACCTGCACCGAATTTTCCAATACCAACATTGCCGGTAAGTTGTGATGCACCGCCGGTGGTTGCGGACTGGGTAGC
>JBMOHW010000317.1:0-2411 GCA_049317665.1 Terrimicrobiaceae bacterium
ATTTCAGTTTTCTATCGGGATTCTTGAGTTGCAGGCGTTGGCGTGTCCACACTCGGCGTTCCATCCCGCCTCCATTGCGCGCTGAGGGCTTTTACGAACCCGGGATTGTCCGTGCTTTCATTGTCCTTCAGCGTCACTTCCGTGCTCTCCAACACAAAGATCGGGTAATAGGGCTTGCGTAACGTCTGGAGAGTCGTTTCAGCAAGTGATTCAGGGTTTTCAACCAATCGGGTCCAGTCATAGAACGATTCGACTTCCCCGGCCGCGAATGGCTCCGAGATCCGGTTTCCGGTTATGGTCAGCTGATGAGTATTCATGACGAGGATTCCGAATGCTGCCGGACGGGAAATGATGTTCGATTCAATCTTGATTTCAGAATTTAAGATGCCGGGCAAAATGACCCAAGGGAAAAGACGGAAGCCCATGTGCACGCCGACCTCAATGGCAGCAATGGTTGCTGTTTTTCCTTTGCGTTCAAAAGCGCCCCAGCCATTTTCAGAAAGACGATTGTTGCGAATGATGACATCGTGCGCGAGCGGGCCCTCCAGCCAGTAATGCTCGGGAACGATGACGATGCCGCCATGCATCGTCCGTTCAATGACGTTGTTTTCCACCGTCACATTCGCACTCCGGATAAGAAGTCCCCGCGTGTGGATATCATGAAAGTAACTGTTTCGTATGATGGTCCCGGCCCCGGCAAAGGCGGTGCTTGAAACCAGATCATACCGTTGCGCCTTGACCGGCTTGTCCAACTTGAGCCTGACGACCGAGGCAGGGTTGAAATCGCGAACCATCATACCCTTTTTCTTCAGCTCTGCCGTGAGATTAAGACAATCCTTCAATCGCTCGGGCTCTGTCACCTGACTGATGGATTCCACGGTGACTCTCCCCCCGGGATTCGACGTGACCGAATCAAACACATCAATCGGGAATCCCTGCCGAAAAACTTCGCCATGCCCACCGAGCGGAATGCCCACCACCAATTCTTGCGGTGACACCGTTTCCATGACCATTCCAAAAAAGCCATGGATATTCAGTCCATCGTCCTGCGTATGTGAAATTTCACACCCGTCAATGAGAGGCCCTTTCTCCACCAGATAGGAGTGGAATCCGTCGGAGGGAGTGACCAGAAGCCGGTTGGTTCCCGGACGCCGGATGGCTTTGCAGCCCAAGTAACGATGCCCCCCTTCCCCTCCTCCCTCATGAAAAGGAGACGCCCCTGCGGCATAGACCGTGATGTTCTTCATCGTCATTTGGGAACAATGATTGATATCGATCCCCCGCACCTGGGGGGGGATCATCGACATCAGCACGATATCTCCTGCCTGCGGACGCCGACGCACAGCGGGGTCGAGAAAGGATCGCTGCTCATTCGACTTCACAATCCTCAATTGTTTTTCACCGGTTTTTTCAAGCTGGGTGGCCCACTGGTCGAATAACGGCAGCTCCAACCGGGTCCCCCCATCATAAAAAGCCAGGCGCTTCTGGGCTCTCTGCAACTGCTCCGGAGTGGGCATGGAATATCCCTCCTCCAGGGTCAGGTCGATCGTCTGCGACTGCGTGTCGAATTTTGTGATCACTCCCTGAAGCCACGGCAGGGGATCGCTATCAATCGTCACCCCGTTGAACGTGACTTTGCGGCATTTATCAAACTTGACCCCATGCTGCTGATTGAACCAAAAGACGGCTCCGTCCGCCTCGATGGTGACATCCTCGGCCCCGGTAATCAGGAAATCCTGCGTTTCAAAACGGTAATTGCCCGACGGGATGACAATCTGTTTTTCCCCCCGGCCAAGGCTGGCCTGGATGTTTTTTAAGACGGCATCACCGGCCGCGCTCTGCGCCTTCTTTTCTTCGGGACTGAATTGCGGACCACTCGCTCCTTTCTGCCCGGCCCGACCAGAATCCGATGAGCTGTTCTCCTGCAGCACATGATTTGTCCTCAGCGCCTGCACCAAAGCGTTGGCGATGGCTTGCATTCCCTGGTCGCCGGGATGGTTGCCCACGCCCTCGTTCTTGAGCTTCCGTTCGGAGCGGGCGTAGTTGGACTCATCTTTGCTGAGGTTGCTGATGTCCACGAAAATCCCACCGACTTCCTGGCTGGCCTGCTTGAGCACTTCGTCCTTTGCCGCGTTCGGCCAGAAACAACTGCGGACCACAATGACCGGATGGTTGCTGTCCTTTAATGCGCCCAGCACCTTGAGAACGCTGGCCTTGAATTTCGCCTTCGCTTCCTCGGACTTCAGCTCGGGCACATTCTCGCCGATGGCCAGGATCACCACGTCGGCCTTGAAGGCGAAAAGGTCTTTCCGCTTTTCCGTCAGGTCGTAATTTTCAAAATCCCGCTCGTAATCCGCGATGTTTTGAATCATGGCCTCTGGCGCCTTGCCCGCAGACGCCGTGATCGCACC
>JBMOHW010000318.1:0-2397 GCA_049317665.1 Terrimicrobiaceae bacterium
GTCAGTTGACCATCAGCAAGCAAAGGTCGGCTCATGATTTCCCTTTTAAGTAGCAGGCACATTCCATGTGCCGTGTGCAATGAATGTAAGTCCGCCAAACAACAGCCCAGCCCGGATCAGCCCAGATCAGGCAGCAACTTCGGTCATCGTCAGCGACTCGGTCGGGGCAATCGGAATCCCCTCGAACGTGTTCGGAGTCGGAGCAGGCAAGCCGGTCGGCGAGAACGTCGTGCGACTCGCCCGCAGTTGCTCCAGCAAAGTCTTGTTCATGAACAGAACGTCCGGCCGAACCTTCATCTGAGTCAACAGCTTGTAGATCAGAGCATCGGTCAACGTCTTGTTCGTCGCCGTCGTGATGTTCTTGATCCGCCCGACCGATCGCAGGCTTCCCACCTGGACGCCAGGATAAGCCAGCATCGACTGGACATAGGCGTCCATCGGCTTGAGTGGCGTCGACGTGCCAGGGTCAGCCCGGTAAACGGTCTCAACCCGCTTGTCGGGGATCGCCAGCGAGCCGTTCTCGCCGTAGATCCACTGCACATGGCCCACGCCGAATTTCACGGCATAGACCGAAGCGGAGGACGATCCGGTCCCCGTCGCATCGACCACGAAGTCCGAATGCACGGCATCCACCAGGCCGGGAAAGCCCTTCGCGTCGCCAGCTCGTCCGTAGAAGAACTGTGACCCGAGCAACTGCATCGCCGCTTCCATGATGGCCATCGCCTCGTCCGCGATGTACGCGTCCGGCCCGTCCTCGCTCCGGTCAGCGACCGCCTTATCGCATTCCCAGCGAGGGTTGAGAATGAACGTCTCAACCAGCCGGTTTTCGTAGCTTCCGCCCGAGACGTTGGCCCCGGTATTCGCATCACGAAAACCGACCGTGGGATTCGCGGTCCGCACCAAGGTTTTGTAATTGATCCCCTTGATCGTGCGGACAGAACCGACGCCGGGAATCTTGCTCCCGTCCCAGTTCGTTCCCGAGATCTCGGGAATCCATTTGGAGGTTTCCTCGATCAGCGGAACGGCTCGATCGCGGCCGTTACGTTTTGCCATGTCCAGCAGTGTTGGATAGATCGCCATCGGTGAGGCTCCTTTCAAGAGCCTCCGTTGCGGTTCGGTTCAAAACGGAAGGGAAAATTCGTCTGCGGGACGCCGGGGGCGGTAGCTATCCGCTGATCCCGGCTCTCCCGCAACGGAGTACCGTAGCGGGGGCTTTTAGCCCCCGATCATTTCGCCGTTTCAGGCTTCGCAATTGCAGCAGCAAAAGCCGCCCTCGGATCAACCGGCTCCGCCGCCTGGCTGAGTGCCGATCGATTCGTCTCATCCCGCTTCGCATCCTTGGCGGCCGTGAAAGCCACCGGATCCACGCCCAGCGTGGCGATCGCCGCCAGCTTCTCATCCCGATCCTTGATCTGAGCTTTCAAGGATTTAATCTGCTCGGTCTGAGCCGCCTTGAAACTCTTCCCCTGCAGGAAGAACTTCGCCCCGTCCTCAAACCCGAACGCCTCGCAGTACTCTTTCAGCGTGCCGTCAGGCTTGCCGGAGTACTTCTTTTCGCCGGCCTTCTCGGCAGCTTCTTCGTCCTCGTCCTCGATCTCGGGAGCGTCATCCTCCGGAGGAGCCGTCTCGTCCTCGGGCATCTCCTTTTCGGGCATGTCCTCGGAGGCCATCGGCTTTTTCTCTTTTTCGTCTTCAACCGGCTTCTTCTCTACGGCCATAGCGGCGCCTTTCATGGAGAGGGTCAACCCGGCAGCCGCCAGGTACTGAGAAACAAAACTTTTCAGTCGTTCAGGAGCGACGTTCAGACCGAGGGCCGAGAGGGCCTGCACCTGGCCGAGTTTCTCGGACCGCCCGAACACGTAGTCCTGAACCTTCGATCCGTCGCTGAGTAACTCATTGTGCCGATGGAACAATCCGCCCGGATTCGCGGCCGGCTCGTCCACCACGTCGCAGGCCCGCAGCTCGGCCAGGCGACAGTGCGGCAGGTTTTCGGTATTTAGCTCGTCCGGCGACACGAAGTTCGTGTAATTGACGAACGGATAACCGTCATCGTCCACATCCATCTCAGCCCCGTGAGCCAGGGCAAACTCGGTTTCCGCCTGCGGGTCATGAGCGAACACGATCGACAGCCCGAACATGTCGGGCGATTCCTTCGCGAAACTCATCACATACTTGGCCAGGTCGCCATCAGGAGCGATATGAGCCGACGCAAAAAAGCTGAGATCCCCGATCGAGCGATCGCCCTTCGTTTCCGCTTCCGCGATCGTGCCGAGGGCCTTGCCCATGCCATCGGAGCACAAACCCGGATGAGTGAACCGACTCTTCAGCCGGCCAAGAGCGTTGGTCGCATCAGTGACGGACTCAATGAAGTCCAGATCACACCAGAAACCATGACCG
>JBMOHW010000319.1:0-2378 GCA_049317665.1 Terrimicrobiaceae bacterium
GGCTCGCAAAGTATCATATGATTTGCCAGTGTGTGTGACATAGATATCAGTTAGCACTTTCTTCCAACGCAACAATTCACGAGCTTGGATTTCCACATCTGTTGCTTGTCCTGATGCACCACCTAGCGGTTGATGGATCATGTGGCGTGCGTTGGGCAGGATATAGCGTTTGCCTTTGGCACCAGCACTGGCTAACAGTGAACCCATTGAGGCTGCTTGGCCCATAACAATGGTCATTACATCGGGCTTGATGAACTGCATGGTATCATAGATAGCCATGCCTGCTGTAACTGATCCACCCGGTGAGTTGATATACAAACTGATGTCTTTGTCCGGATTGTCTGCTTCAAGAAACAGCAATTGAGCACATACCAAACTGGCACTATGACCGTGAACTTCACCGTCCAGCATGATCACACGATCCCGTAGCAAGCGACTGTAGATATCATAACTGCGTTCACCTTTGGAGGTTTGTTCGAGAACCATGGGCACTAAACTTGACATGGTATTCCTTTTTCAATAAGTTGGCGCTGACTTTTCACATAGTCAGCGAAATGTTGTTTATTGTATAGGATTTTTTCCTGTAGAGCAAGATATTTCGCCTGCCAATATTCAGGAGTTTGCTCGCATAGCACAGAAAGGAAACCGGGCAAGTGAGTTGGCTCAGAGAGATCCGCTGCGGTGATATCTTGGAAGTCACTCACATACGGTTCAAACCCACGATCACGTAGCCAACGGGTTCCTCCATCAGGATCATACAACAAAAATGGTCTGCATCCAACTATGGGCTTGTATATTTTTTCACTCACAAATCCAGTTTGGTTGATATCATAAAAGGTTTCAGTAACAATATTTAAAAAATGCCGTTGCCAATTTTGCATATGTCCTAGACTCACTATGTCATTGGGTATGCCATATTGTTTTCTGTCCGCATTTGGAGCCAGGTCATCGTGCTCTCTATCAATGTCAAGAGGTCTTATTGCTGCTCCTTCACCGCCCATGCTAACGATACCATGTTGCAATAGATCTCGGGCATGCAGTCTATTATAAAGTTGTTGCCTATGCCAATGTGGTTTACGATTCAAGCACATATAGGCCATGTTAATATTAGATGTATCTGTTAATTGATCTATAGGCGGTGCGTCTAAAAATTTCTCCACAAACAAGGCACAAAAATCCAAGGAGTGATCTCCTGGGTAATATCCCAAAGAGATAACTTCACAGTCAAACTCTGCATACCAATCTGGTTTAGGAATAGCAGCATCAAGCATGGCTACCAACACAATCCGGTCTACGAGATTAGATCGCAGCCAAGACAATACCTGTTGATGATATTCTTTTGTATACCACACCGAGTTTATCACAATAGTTCGAGACTGATCATTTGTGATATTCAACAGCATAGAATCTACTATGCCTTGTTCAAATTGTTTAAGTGGCCATTGGGGCCCCCATCCTTTATCAAATGTTTGAATAATCATGGTTTGTTAGATGGACTCGAAAATTCCAAATATCCCACAGCCGTTGTCTATTAAACATGGCTATTTCGTGGGCTTGGCTCAAAATCTTATGTTGGTCTGATCGGCTGCATTCCAACAACAAATTCATACTTTTCTGCATCAACTGCCAACGTTCAGGTCCTTGATATAGATCATAACTTTCATCCCAGATTTTATGGTAGGTTTGAAACCCCAGGCTTCTCAATCTAGCGAGATAATATTGAGGTCCAAAT
Source organism: Terrimicrobiaceae bacterium (assembly GCA_049317665.1). Lineage (GTDB taxonomy): Bacteria > Verrucomicrobiota > Verrucomicrobiia > Chthoniobacterales > Terrimicrobiaceae > JBBRHN01. The sequence continues at coordinate 1,733 of JBMOHW010000319.1, forward strand.
ATTATCACGGGCTTGGCTGCCATAATGGGTCGAATAGTTTTTTCAGTAGGAGTGAAAGCATCACCATGCACACAGGTCTCACATACGATTTCAACTGCAAAATTATGATAATGCTGTAATAAACTAGTATTGGTATCAATCCAGGAATCTGGAGTAATGTATTGATCTCTCAACGATTTGTTATCTAAACTAGATACGGGATTATTATTATACCACTCGAACATTTGAATCTGTTCATGCAACGGTAACCAGTCAGACAGATTGTCAAGGTGAACATCGTTGTTCTTGGGTAGATACCATGGCAATGCAACTCTGTGGCTCATACGACTGGTAAGGACATTGTGATCATTTTTCATTGCCTGATAAAAAATCACAGCTCTGCTCAACATCATCCTACCAATAAACAATCCAAAAGGTTTCTGATATTCTAATTGCTGTTCTAATGTAGGTTCTTGATCTTGCCAGTAATTTTTTGACATATGGAAGAAATGACTGAGTTTTGTGCAATTATCTAATCGCCGATATGGAACAAATTCTACCGGGTTGGCCCATTTATTTAAATGCACTGCGGTGGGTGGTAGATGACGATCTCTAAGCCATGTGTTGATCACGTCCATGATTCCTGTTGCTCGCAAGCTAGGGCCTT
>JBMOHW010000320.1:0-2369 GCA_049317665.1 Terrimicrobiaceae bacterium
GTTACCATTAACATTTCCCGCATCAATGGGTTATCGTAAGCGTCTTTGACTTTATCAAAAGATAAGTTATTTTCTCTAACCATGTCAAAGAAAGTTATTTTGCCATCCTCTATTCTTCTATTAACACTCTCCATAACTCCTCCCTATTCCTGATTCGCAACTCAACAGTAAGTCTTGCGCCCACTTGGGTCGCATCTTCATACACATCTCAACGTACTCTTGCCCTGCTTCCGCCTCTTGCTCAGGAACTATACAAGCAATTGCATCATGCACGGTCATTACTACTTTGTACTTCTTCGCTACCTGTAGCATCTGTTCGCCGATGATGATTCGGGCTAAGGCTTGACAGACGTTCTCAATAACTTTCCCACCGTATATTCTGTTAGGTATAACTGCTTTACCCTTTCTGGTGTCGTAGACGTACTCGTCTTTACCCTGCTCGTTACGCAACTTGCGTAGGTTTGGGTACTTGATATAGAGTCCGTTTGGTAGACGAATACCCTTTCTACCTTCAACCGTAAGCACACCCTTTCTACCTAGCACCGCAGTTTGGTCAGCCATAATTGCATCTAGGGCTAATCCCGCTTGTCTCCAAAGCTGGGGTATCCAATCATAAGTTTCCCGATAGACTTGGATAATACGATTGGCTTCCCCATCTTCAATTTCCACATTGAAAGTCTTGAGTTGCGCCCCGAATTTCTTTGCGCCCATGCCGTAGCCACATCCCAATATCGTTGTCTTACCGACGAACCTTTCATCCTTGCTAATCTCTTCCTGCGCCTTAACATAAATAGACGACGCCATGATCTTGTATACATCTTCGCCCCTTTCAAAAGCATCAACCAAGTCGTTCTGCTCTGCCAACCACGCTAGCGTTCTAGCCTCAATCTGTGATGAATCGCTATCAATAATCTTGTACCCGCTAGGGGCACGGATGGCATATTTAAGTTCACTGCCTCTTGGTAAGTTTTGTAAATTAACCTTGTCGTCACCACCCCACCGCCCTGTGTGAGCCGCATAGTAGCGTAGTGGTATAGGTAGTAAACCCCGATCCGCAATCCCAATAAAGCGTTCAGTCCTTGTTTCTTCTATAGTAGACTTAACACCTAAGCGCGCTGCCGCTAAAATTTGCACCGCTTCGTTTTCATGTTCAAGCAGTGCCTTAAAGCCCTCATCCGTTTTAGCGAATGCCCAGGCTTCTCTTCCTGTTGCTGGGCTTATCTTAGTAGGTGGTGTTACCCCAAGATTCTTTAATAACTCAGCAAACTTATCATTGCTCATCAACCCTTCTCGGTCAGATTCAACAAACTTCATCAAATCTTCTTTTTTCTTTTGCACTTCTCTTAAATGCACTTCCAACAAGGGTTTATACAACATCAAGCTAGGCTCAGTAAACATACGGATAGTCAGATCAATAAGCCGTAACTCAATAGGAGGAAAGTCTGCACTTAGATTTTTAAACAAATCCATCGTAAGAACCACATCGTTCTTGCAGTATTCCCCGTACTTATCTAGGTCTTCAGCATTGAAGTCTATGCGACGCTTACCAATCGCATTTAGCACCTCTGTACCTTTGACCCCTAAGTTATAGTGTTCAGCCAACGCTTTTAAACTGCCGCCAACTTCAGTACCATGTATGGCTCTTGCCATTGATAAGGTATCCGCAACCCCCTTGGGCTTTATATCAAATATAAAACTAAGGATAGCAACGTCAAACATAGCGTTATGAGCAACGACAAGATTATTAGGTAGATCATATTTATCCAATACAGCCTTTAGCTGTGCTTTAGTACCACTATACCAATGAGGGGCCCCACCTTCTTCTTGCCTTGAATGACATTGAATTGCGAACCCAATCACCTCAAACTCAGGCGAACGAATATATTCTTCGGTTGTCATTTTGCTAAGGGAGAAGGTTTGAGAGTAATAGGTCTCAAAGTCTATGCAAAAGATTTTCAAAATTTACCTTTGGGGCTACCGCCTGTGACTTGCCGAGAAAGCAATGATAGTTCTGCTTGTTCTTTAGGAGAAAGATTGTTAATCATTTCCATTACCCCAGCGTAGGTAACAGAATAATCCAACCCGTCTTCTGCGTCTCTTAGCAGAGTATCCATAACCCGCTTAGTGAATAGCTCGCCCTGCAACTCCTGCATCTTATGCCACAAGGCTTTGATCTCTTTGTCGTTTAGAAATGGCAACTGATCTGCGTAGTCCTTACCCCCCTTTGTCCGCATCTCAACAGATAGAATAATGTCTCTCCACTTAGCAGGGTAGCCACCCTTAACACTAGGTATAAACTCATTGGGGTTACTGTTCATGCGTTCAAGTAATATCTGAACACCTTTGTTCATTTCAACATCTGCCATCTA
>JBMOHW010000321.1:0-2347 GCA_049317665.1 Terrimicrobiaceae bacterium
GCAAGCCCTTAACGCTGCGAATCCGGGTTGGCGATTACAGAATCATCTACGGCAAACGGGTCGGGCCTTGCTCATTTGCATTTGTACGGAAGGGGCGGTTCGGTGAGGGCTTGGATGCTTAGAGAATGTCATTCCAATGATGCCTTGGGTGGCGTAACTTCCAAACCGTGCCGGAAAAGGAGTTTTTCATATGGCTGGAATCAGCCACGATCCTGGCGTGGCGCGAAACCGATGGGGGAGATACGGTTTCCTTTCGAGTTGTTCTGCTGGCGGAGATCAATGGGGTGAGGCATTGCGCGGCGAGATACGACTGTGCGCACGGAACCCCACACCAGGATATTCTTGGATTGCGAGGCGGGACGCTTGCAAAGCACTGGTTTTTGGAGTCTAGTCTGGAAGAGGTTTTTCAACATGCTATCCGTGATCTCAAAGCCCATGCCGGGGAATACATCTGTTTCTTTCAAGAAAACTGATGGTGCTCTGCCGTTTGTGGAGACCCGGGCGGAAGTCGAAAAGCCCTTCACAGTGAAAGCCTGCGACCGCATTTTGAAGGAAAACGGATTCCGCGCCATGACGGCCGCCGAAAAGAAGACATTCGCGAAGTTCCTGACTTAAGAGAATCCGCAAACCGCCTTCAGCGCGGGAATGGGGTCGGTCAACGATAGTTGAAAAAATCTTCTTTGGGTTCTTGCTTTGTTTTTGCCGTAAGCCCTTAACGCAGCGGATCCGGCGTTGTTGCTGGGAGAGATTCGCCGCGCTTTTTATCATCAAGGCCATGGCGATCCATGATTTCGTCCGCCTGATTGTCGCCGGAGTGGGGACAGGTATTCGGCGGAAATCGCCGGGGGATTTCATCGGCTGCTATTGAGCCCCCCGGGAGTAGTTCCCTTGACCCGCTATCGCCTGTCGTGCAAGTGTTGAGCATGAAAATGATTGCTTCTCGTGAGCTCTCGGCACGGCCGGGGGCGGTGTGGGCAGATTTGGAGACGGAGGGCGCGGTGGTCGTCACGCGCGACGGGCTGCCGATGGGAATCATCACTCCGACGAGTCCGGCCACCCTGCTGGAGGACATGCAGGAAATTGTGTTTTCCAAGGCGCGTCATGCGGTGGCTGGTCTCCGGCAATCCGCCGCAGCGAAGGGGACAGACCAGATGAGCATGGAGGAGATTGACGCGGAGATCCGGGCTTCACGCAAAGCAAGGATGTCCCGCAAACGCTGATGGATTCTTGGGTGCTGGATACCAATGTGGTGATCTCGGGCCTGCTCTCGCCGCATGGTCCTCCGGGGCGATTGGTTGACGCACTCCTCGCGCGGAGGCTCGTCATTACTTATGACGACCGGATTCTGCACGAATACCGCGAGGTTATGGCGCGCGCAAAGTTCCGATTCGACGTGGAAAAGGTGAACGCATTTCTTCGAATTATGGCATTTCAGCTTCCTGTGAGTGCCTTCTCGGTGAAGGGACTGAAGGCTTCGGACCCCAATGTTACGATGTTTTTGGAAGTGGCAGCCGCCAGCGAGGGGAAAACCTTGGTGACGGGAAACATAAAACACTTCCCGCCCGCGGGCCGAAAAGCCGTGCGTGTGCTTTCTCCCGTCGAAGCTTGGGCGGAGTTCGCGCGATGAATGGTATCAGAAGTGTCAGTCCGTGCATTCACGCAAAGGTATCCAGCTCTGATGCACATCAAGGGGGATTGGACACACCCCCGCTTCCGGGTATAACGCGGATGTCATGAAGCGGATCCGAATCACCCACACGACAGAGTATTTCTACAATCAGCCGGTCACCTTCGGCCCGCACCGGGCGTTGATGCGCCCGCGGGAGGGGCATGATGTCCACATTGACAGTGGGCGCCTGCTGATCGAGCCGGCGGCCACGGTTCGTTGGCTGCGCGATGTCAATGCGAACTCGGTCGCGTTTGCGACATTTCAGGAGCCGGCAAAAAAATTGCGCGTCTTCAGCGAGGTCAACGTCGATCTCTACGATGAATTGCTCATCGAGTGCCATATCGACCCGCGAGCCCGCTCGTTTCCATTTCAATACTCGACGAACGAGCAGTTGGGCTTGGTGCCCTACCGCCTGCCGAGCTATCCGCATGATGGCATCGCGTTGCAGCAGTGGCTGAGCGAGCTCTACAAGCCGGGCCAGTTGATCGACACCCTTGAGCTTCTCAACAAACTCAATACCCGCATCTACGAAACCCTCCAGTATCAACGCCGTGAAGATCCGGGTGTCCAGATTCCCAGCAAAACGATTGCCCTCGGCAGCGGATCGTGCCGCGACTACGCGGTCCTGATGATGGAGGCCGCCCGATGCTGGGGCTTCGCGGCACAATTCGTCACCGG
>JBMOHW010000322.1:0-2340 GCA_049317665.1 Terrimicrobiaceae bacterium
AAAACGGCTCCATACCAGAGAACCGCGAGATCCCCAAGTCTGCTGAGTAGCGTCGTGGTGGAATTCATCGCGGTAGAAGTGACGACCGCTCGGAATCCGGCCGAAACGTATCCGGCGTAGCGGTGTTGCCACTTCTGACGCGAGTGGTGTTCGAGATTCTGAGCCTTTACGGTTTGCACGCCCGTGATTGTTTCCACGAGGTGCGCCTGAGTATGGGCCATGTGTTCGGCGCGCTCGCGAATCTGTTTGCGGAGAAGCGGGGACAAAAGTACGGTCACCCCGGCCATGAAGGGCACCGCCACGAGGGCGACAAGGGTTAGCCCGACGCTGTAAAAAAGCATGATTCCGACATAAACCACCGAGAAAACCGCATCGAGGCAGACGGTGAGCGCCGTTCCCGTTAGAAACTGCCGGATGTTCTCGAGTTCCTGAAGGCGGGAGGAGATTTCTCCGACGGGACGACGATGAAAATAACCGAGCGTGAGTCGGTAGAGGTGGTCCATGATCCGGGTGCCCAGTGCTAGATCAATCCGGTTGGTGGTATCCACGAAAAGGTATGTGCGCAATGCGGTGAGCAGGACGCCAGCGACTGCGATGGCGACGAAAAGGACGCCCAGCACGTTGAGCGTCTGCAGGCTGTTTTGGACGAGAACCTTGTCGATAATCACCTGTGTGAGCAGTGGGTTCGCCAGCGCAAAAAGCTGCACAAAAAATGAGGCAATGAAGACCTCGATGAGCGCCCGCTTGTGCTTCCGGACAGCCGGCAGAAACCACCGGAGCCCGAATTTTCCCTGGGCTTCATCGGGCAGGGGGGTAAGGAGCAGCGCCTGGGCATTCTCGGGCTGGGAGTCGATCAGGTCGGAAGGGACCATCCTATGCAAACCGGTTCGAGGGCTGGAAATCACCGATTCGCCACCGCGAGTGGGAAACAAGACCGCTAGACCCTCTTTCCAATGGATCAGGGAGGCGGCTTCCAGGTGCGGAAGACTCTCCGCGGGGAGTTGGATGAGCTGTGCACTAAATCCCGCAAGCGCTGCGACGGTCCCGCAAACATGGAACGTCGGTTGTCTCCCGTCCCGGAGCTCGTTGTGTAGGACTTTTCTCAGCGCCTCCTTGGGCAAAGTTTTCCCGTGGAATCTCGAGAGAATTTCAAAGCAGGCCACCACTTCCTCTCGCCCGCCCTCTGACGTCTTGACTTCGGGATATGCGGTGTCGCGCTCGATGAGATGATCAATCGAAGGAAGTGCTTCGGGAAGGACCGACGGTGCTACCACGGTAATCTCTCCAATCGTGTGCGTCGCGACCCGGAATGCATCCGCTGGGAAACCAATGCTTCTCACGGCCTCGTTAGCTGCCAAACTTCCCCTCCGTTCTCCCTCGGCAATGATCCAGAGAGTGTCGTCGCCGGACCTGCCTGCCGGATCCGCGCAGACCTGAGCCTGCGGGAGCACCCTGCGCAGGCAATCCCGCAGGCCCGCGGTATCCATCGCCCGGTTATGGAATTCTCCCGCCAGCAGGTCGTAGGCATCGGATGTCGACACCCGCGAACGGACACGTTCGATCAAGGTTGCCGGGATTGAACCCGGCAGATTATCCACGGAAACCCAGAGGCAGACCGAGTTTTCCGCTGCCATCACGGATTCGACTCCGGCTCCGGCCAAAAGCGAACTCCAGCCGACGATGGCCCCGGGATCGAGGATTTCGAGGGTTTCGAGGACGGGGCCCGCATGCCCGAGCACCCGGAGCCGGCCCTTCAGTAAAACGAATACCGCGTTTGCCAGCTTGTCCTTGGCCAAGATCTCGCGGCCCATTTCCAAGCGAACGAGTCGGCCGGATGCGACGAAGGCGGAGAGTTCGTCCGGCGGCATTCCGTCGAAGATTTCGCCGGATTGAAGGAGTTCGACGATTGTTTGGATCTGCTCAGTTTCCGTGGTTGCGACCATGGTCCTCCATCCGCTGGGTTGCAAGTTCATCAAGGATCGCGGCGCGAAGCTGGGCATCGAGACCCGCCGGGATCCGCTTTTCGAGGCGCGCCACAAGATGCCATTTCGCGATGGTGAACGGCTTGAGCAACTCCCCCTCCTGTGCAGCCTTCAGACGTTCCGCCAACAACGGGTGCATCGTCCTGGCAGCCACCGGTCCTACGATGCCGCCGGTGAATTTCTCGACTCCGCCCGCATGTGCCGGAGCGAGCTCGGCAAAAGTGGCTTCGCCCTCATGAATCCGGAACCACAACTCGCGCCCGATCCCTGCGTCCTGCACCCGCAGCAGCGAATACACGAGTTTCTCCAACTGGCTTCGATGCCGTTCGAAATAAACCTGAACCTGAGGGCCAAATTC
>JBMOHW010000323.1:0-2339 GCA_049317665.1 Terrimicrobiaceae bacterium
TGATACTTTGTTTTAGGCTTGTATTTAGCCAATTGTTTTTTTGAAGAAACAGGTATAATATCTGAACTTAATCGTATTGTTATATCGTAAGCTAATTGCCCTTGCTTTCTTTCCCCTTTATAAGTATAATTAGGTGATTTTTCATTTATTATACAAGTACCACCAAAAGACTGCACCAAAAACACAACATCATCGCAAAGTTGTTTGCTTACAGTTGTATAGATAATAGAATTACCATTTCTTTCATCTGTCTTGCTTGGATTAGTTATATAACCATCAGTATCTAATAACCCCCTTAAAACTTCAAGCCTAACATCAAAAGAATTTATTTTATAAATTTCTGGTATAAATTTACTATTAGATTTTGTATTAGATAAGCCAAGCTCTTTTATAGAATTTAAAATTTCATTTGTTCTTGATGATTTTTTTATGTTAGATATTCTCCAATCTGTGCCATCATTATATCCACCCCTTAGTTGAAGGGTATCTGGAAGCAAATTACCTATTTTTTCTAAAATATCCTTTTCTTTATTACTTATACAAATACTATCATCCCTTAAAGTACCATCCCCCAACAAAAGACCTAATAAATAAGGATGTATAGGAGTTTCTTTTTTATCAAACTCAACAGGCGAAGTCATTGGTATAGAATACTTACAATTCCCTCTTTTATTTTTTACATCCTTTATAATATCTTTTGTTTGTAAAGTTCTCCATTGACCATATCTATTGCTTCTTTTTGCCCTTTCATTAAATGTCTGAACATTCCATAAGTGTTCATCAGATACTTCTGAAAAAGACCCATCGCTAAATGTTACTTTATAGCATTGAACTTTACCTAAAGGGAATATTCCCAATATTTTTGTGGGCAACCCATTTTTGCCTATTACATCATCACCAACCTTGACATCCCCCATTTTAACATACCCTTTTGGGGAAACAAGTTTAGATGTCAATAAATGCCCTTTCCCAAATCCTACTGTTAGTGCTAAACAATAATTGTTTCTTGAAATAGCAAATTTGATTGCTTCAACTTGAACTGGCATTAAATTAAATTGCTTTGTCTTAAACATATTTGAATGTTTAAAACCAACAGGTATTTTAGTAGTATTTATAACAATACTTCTATTATACGTTTCATTAATTTTTTTATTTAATACTTTTAAAGTGTCCCCATCTAAATTGTTTGTAAGAAATTCGCTAAACAACCTTTGACATTCAAATTCAGAATCAGATATTTCTTTTTCTGCTTCTTCTTTTGCTTTCTTTTTTTCTTCGTCAGAACTACCAGAACCTTTTGTTGGGTTAGTTCTTTGATTTAAAATCCTATTAGTAAACACATCTTTTGAAACCAGAATAAAGTCTGAATTTTTTAGTGTTCTAACGTGAGATGTAAAAGCAGATGTTACAGAAACTTCCCTTTCTCCATCAATAGGTATAGTCATTGTTTCTCTTGCAATTTCTCCAAAAGGATTTAGTCTATATCTTTTATCTTTTATTGGATGGTCAACTCGCATACTAACATAACTTGATAATATGTTAGCGTGATAATCGTAAATATCTTGACCAAACTTTGAAATAATATTTTCTTTGTCTTTGATTAAAGAAGACCTTAATGTGTCATAATCTGTATTACTATAAACGTGCAATGGCAAAAACATTCCATCTAAGTACATCAATGATTTAGACTTCACTAATGCTTCCAATTCTTTTGTTGAAACTTCGTACTTATCGTTTATGTTTAATTCCCCTTTATCAACTAAGCATAAAGAGTTGTCAAAACGCCTAATAGCTACATAAGTTTTGCCACTATAATAATTTTCAAACCTCGTTACCTTTCCTACTTCATCACCAGCTTGAAACTTACCAATAACTTCGTATTGCTGATTAAGATAATCAACATTATTTTTAGCCGTTGCTACATTTTTATTGGTATTAGGAATAAAATACTTTTCAAAACCTGTCATTGGAATACCAAGTGTTCTATTATACCAAACAAACCCCTTAATATCATTATCTGATAAATCTGGGGTGTATTTTTTCATAGAATCTTCTACTGATAATACCTTAAAACCTCCTTCCGATATAACTATTTCTTTCATTTGTTAATTAAAATTTTTTGAATACTACAATATCGGTAGCTATACTTGTGTCTCTATTTTCTCCTTTGAATATGTTATTTGGCAATCTATAAGAATCAATTAGTTCACCATACTTAGCAATCATTTCTTTTTGCTTATTATACAAATTACCATTATTCAACCATAGAGAATTTATTATGAATACACAAAGCCCACCTTTTTTTAATTGCTGCAAAGCTAACATAATAAAAAATCCCT
>JBMOHW010000324.1:0-2337 GCA_049317665.1 Terrimicrobiaceae bacterium
TTCTCTTCATAAACGCTCTTTGCAAAGGTTTCAGCTTCCTCACGTTCGCGTTGTGCGGCCTTACGGGCGCGGCGTTCGTTATGGTAATTGTTTGTGTATTTTTTGAGCTTGTTTCTGACGCCTTCGTCATACTGCGCAAGCTCTTCGTCGGTGGGGTCTTCGGAGTCAGTCTTTGCGGACTTATCCTCAAACTTTTCATCCTCGTTGATGTCAAGTTCCTGTTGAACAGGTTCTTGTTTCTCATCAGGGAAGGTAAACTCTTCGCCTTTAAATTCAGTGTTTGCCATGTTTAAACTCCTTATGCTGCACGACTAATGCCGCGTGGGTCTTCAACGGTTGCTTCAACCGAGTCATCATTGATGAGACGGAATTCGCGGCCATGAATCTTTAGGCGAGTTCCAGAATTGGGTCGCACGATGACGAAATCGCCAACCTTGCAACGTGGTCCGCTAGGAAAACGACTTTTGTCTTGGTAAGCTGTCGGTCCAAGCTTCACGACAAAAAGCACTGGGGTCAGTACCTCTTCGTAATGCATAGATTTCCCAGCCTTAATAATGCCTACCTCGCTATCCGCATACTCTTCCATCGCCTCTGGGACGATGCAAAGGAGCATGTAATCGGAAGGATCGGGCAACTGCTTGGCCTTCTCTTCGGCGGTCGTGTTAAGGATGCCAGAGAGGTCCACAGCAGATACGTCAAAATCACTCATCGGATTTCTCCATTCTTTCTACAAGGTCGTTGATGGATTGGTCTGCGAGGTTAAGACCCCGAATCACCCCACAGACATTTCTATACTCAGCGTAATCTGCCGCCCTGCCAGTTGAAATAAACGCACTCTGTTCATCACGCAGGCGTGCTATTTCCTTTTGAATGTGGGCAAGTACTCGGATTACTTCATTCATTTATTAACTTTCGATTGGTTACGGTGTTGTGCTAACTGAATACCAAGTCTTGTTCCCTCAAGCTCCTGCTTCTTTTCTAGCTGGTCTTTTTTGGCCGCTGAATTAGCGGCAACCTGCATGGCAGCAATTTCCTTCTGGGCGTCAATACGAGCTTTTTCAATATCTAACTGGTCAGCCTTCGCGGCTGCGTCAAGCTGTTGCTTCTGGGCCTTAAGCTGCAACTCTTGCATCTTGATTTGCAGCTCTTGTTGTTGCATTTGTACAACAGGGTCTTGCATCTGTTGCTGGGCTTGCTGCTGTTTGGCTTCATCAGAGTTCTGTTTAAACAGCTTGCTTGATGCCTCTGCCGCAATAGATGCAATTTGGTTCGCAAATCCTTCGTCAACCTTTTTGTTTTGGTCTTTTGTTGGAAGCTGTATGCCCATCTCTTCTTGCATGCGCATGCGGTACTCAAAGGCTACGTGCTCATTAATGTGAGCCATCATCGCCGCCATGATTGTTTGAGCCTGCGGGTTTTGACCGATGATTTGGGCAATCTTTGGGTCCTGCATGGCATTCATGTGGACCTTGATATGCGCTTCATGGTTTTGCTCAATAAACGCTTTGAGTGGTTTTCCGGTTAGGGCGTTTTGATTCTCTTGGATTGGGTCTACTGGGACCTCGTCATCCTCGGTGGGTACAAGCTTACTTGCGTTCTTTACACCTAGAACCTCAATCATCTGGCGGTGCAGCAAAGGCAAGTTATACAACTGAGGCGCAGACTGAGCCAGCTGGAGAACGGCTTGGTACTGCACAATCTTTTGAGCCATAGTGGCTGCGTTTGGATCTGAGACGGGAATGACATCCACCATCTCGTAGTCGCTTTGCTTGGCTTTGCGGTCGCCTTTTTCAGGCTGGAACTCATATTCGGTAGGGGCAGACTCAGCAATGATCTCTTTGAGCAGTTTAAACTCTTGTTTCATGCTGAAGTGCATACGGCTCTGTACTGCACCCATAACCTTCAATGTACGCTCTAAGAGGGCAAGTGTTGTCCCTACGGGAGCTTGAGCACTCATGTCTGAGACGTTCATGTCTCCGCTGGATGCAAAGGCACGGCCTTCTTCCACAATGTTTTGAAACAAGGCAAAGAGAACTTGACTTGGTTCTTTGTAAGGAAGAGGTAAGATGTTATCTCGGATGCTTCCCGAAGGGACATCTACGTCTCTGAATTCTCCTGGCTGGAATGGGGTGTCGTCGCCCTTAATCCGTAGACCACGCGACTTGAGACCCCCGGGGAGGTTGGAGAGAGTGCCCGCATCAACGAGCTGACGTATGAGCATCGTTGCCGATTTTGCGTATCCACCGATAAGGTGGATAAGACCGTAACCATAGAAGCCAAAACCGGGGATGTATTGGTAGTGGACAAAATGTTGGCGCTTTTGATGGAGTTTGTCAT
>JBMOHW010000325.1:0-2328 GCA_049317665.1 Terrimicrobiaceae bacterium
GTCGGCTCACCGTCGGCCGGCAGGCCGTCGAGGAACTGGAGCACGAAGCTCGGGTCGAGTTTCACCGTGCACTCGTTCCCGGGCTCCACGACAGGGCACGTGACCGACGCCGTGCCGTGCTCGCTGCTCTGTCCCTTGAGCGCGATCGTGTCACCGTCAAACGTGAACTCGACGCCTTTCGACTGCTCGCTCGTGCAGATGCTCGCGGAACTGGTCGCGGCCCGCAGTTCGGCAATCGTCGCCGTGGTCGGGTTCGTGTCGTGCTCAGGGATCACGTCGCGCCACCGCGGGAACTTGCCTTCAACGAGCCGAGCGATCACGCGGGCGTTCGGCAGCGTGGCGATCAACTCCGACGCCGTCGAGTCGATTTGCACCGCCTCCTCGTCGTGACCGTCGCACAGATCTCGAATCGTCTCCATCGCAGCAACCGGCACGAGCCGCTGGGCATCGTCGGTGTCCTGCCCGATCTCGATCTCCGACGACGAGAGCCGCCGGCCGTCGGTCGCGATGAACGTCACCGTCCCGTCGCCGCGGTTCACCTCGACGCAGATCCCGCCGAGCGCGAACCGCGTGCCCTGAGTGTCGGTCGCGTAACTCACCGCGTTGACCGCCCTGGCGAACTGGTCGCAGGGGATGCGGGCCAGAGCGGGCGCGTCCTCAAGCCCCGTGCCCGGGAACTCTTCCGCGTTCTCGGTCGGCAGCGTCCACTGCGCAGTGCCCGCCTCGATCGTGCACGTCGTCCCGTTCGGCGTGATCCTCACCTGGCCCTGCCGCGCCGCCCGCAGGATCGCGAGGGTCCGGTGATACGGGAGAAGAACGGGCTCGCCAGCGTAGTCGATGTAGCACTCGATCCGCAGTTCGCCGTTCGCCGCAACGAGTCGCCCGTCACAGAGCAGCACGTTGTTCAGAATCGCATTGAGAGGGCGGTTAGAGACCGCGTTTTTCACTGCGTTCATCGCTGCCGTGAGCGTCACGATATCGAGGGCGGTGCCACTGCGCCGCCGCTTCCGTTCTGCCGTTGCCGTCGTCATGAGAAGATTCCTTTCGTCTCAGGGATGCACCAACCAAAATCCCAAGGGCGAACGTCGCCGCCAGGATGATTTCGCCAATCGAGAGCATTACGAAGTCGCGCACGTTCATTGCAGCACCTCGATCGCCCGGGCCTTGCCAGGCGTGCGTCGCACGTAGCCCTTGCGCTCCAGAGCCTTGAGGTGACACGCCACGCCGTTCGGCGAAGCGATCTTGGCGGCGGCGCAAAGTTCGCGAACAGTCGGCCCGTAGAGCCGAGAGTGCTCGATCACGAGATCGAGGAGCTCACGCTGTCGCTTCGTGAGTGCTTTCGGTTCGTTCGATTCGATCGTCATCGGATTCCTTTCCGGGGGATGAGTCAGCGTGTGCCGCTCGTGTTAGTTCGTCAACCGGCAATCCATCGCCGGTCGAATCAAAAATCGGTCTGCCTGGTCGGAGACGCCGGGCCGGTCTCAAACCGGCACCGGCAGTCTCCGGTACTGAAACGTCACTGTCTCTTCTTACTGAAGAGACACTGACTAATACTGAAGTGTGGTCACCGCGGCTCGTGACCGGGGGCGGTCACCACTCGTGACCGGGGGGGTCACGGCTCGTGACCGGGTAGAGACGATGTAAGTCGTCCGAGAAGTGCCTGTTCCTTTGTCCAGAATCTCCAGAATGCCAGCGTCGAGGAGTTGCTGCACGCCCCTCCGAGCAGTGTTCGGGTGAACACATAAAGCCCTCGCGGCCTGCCGGATGGCGAACTTGACCTGGCACGTCGTCCAACTGCCCGTCAGGAACACGTAATGGGCCACCAGACGGCCTTCGCTCCGCAGGCCGGCCAGAGTCCCGTCGTCCATAAACGACCGCCACCGCGTGCGTAGCTCGGCCTTATGGCTCCGAGCAACATCGGCTTTCTTGCTCATATGTTTGCCCGCCAGTTCACGTTTGAGAACTCGGCAAACTCGGGGATCGTGGTGGCATCCTCGAACTGTTGGTACTTCCCGAAGAACCAGAGATCGACATCTGCCATCTGGCCTTGGCGGATCTTTTTGGCCTTCAGTTGAATCTTGATCTCGCCATCCGCCCCGACCTCTCCCATCCGGTAGCCGAACAGAAGATTGTCAACGTCGAAGTCGATCTGGTTGCTTCCCTTCCCGATGTTTCCGATTTCGGTGTTGTGATCGCAACCCTTCGCGATATTCGTGACAAGGACCGTCGCCAGGTTGTGCACGGTCGTGAGCTCGCGGAGTTTCTGCAAGCAGTCGTTGATCTCGCCGGTCTTGTCTTGAAAGTGTCGCGTCGCGCGAACCAACTGGA
>JBMOHW010000326.1:0-2327 GCA_049317665.1 Terrimicrobiaceae bacterium
TCTTTCTGTGAGGAGGCGCTTTCGGACGGCGGCGGTCAGGCTTTCTTTAAGTGCTCTGGCGGCCTGAATGGCGTCCGCCAGGGTCGGATTCTTGATCCAGGGGACCGTGTGGAACTGGGTGGTGATGGGCTGACCACCCCTATCCGTGTTGATCTGCATAAAGGTCCCGGGCTTCACGTGTTGAATGGTATTGGATTCGGCGACGTGTAGCAGTGCCTTCATTTCACTGGCAAACCAGACAATATCCCCGACTTGGACGTAGAAGAGAGGACGGACGCCATAGGGATCACGGGCCACGGTGGTCAGGCCCGTTTTATCATCTATGATGATGAGGGCAAAGACACCGTCGAGAGCCCTAAAAAAGGCGGTAGGATTGTCACGGTGTTTGGCCCAGAAGGATCCGAGAATGCTGCAGTCAGACTGAGAGATGTGTTCTAGGGACAGTCGTGCCTCGAGCTCCCTCCAGTTGTAGATCTCTCCGTTGCAAACCCAGGCCACATCGGGGATCTGAGTCATCGGCTGCATTCCTGACTCCGTGAGCCCATTGATCGCTAGGCGCGTGAAGCCGATCGTGGACTCACCGATACTCATCTGTGCGTCGCCCTCGGGGCCTCTGCCATTTAAACATTCAAAGCATTGGGCTGTTTCCTGAAGCGTTGCTCGACGGCCGATCACGGCCCAAATACCACACATTTCTTGCGCTAAAAGAACAACGGATAGGTGCCTTAGATTCTCTTGACTGTCTATAGAATGAACGCCAGCGAGATCACAAAACAGATTCAGGGCCAGGTTACGCTTCGCGGATACAATCTGCAGCTTATTAATGAGGGCCAGCCTAAATCTCGATATGATCTGTCGAACTGTTGTGGATTCTTTGATCCGTCCTCGTGTTCTTGGGATATAAGTCAGAACTTCTTTCCGCCGAGCTTTCAGTCCTATGAATTACGCCATATAGTAAATCAGGGACTTGTAGCAAATGGCTGTATTCCCACAAATACGGTGTCTATTACGAAACAGAGTGTGGTTGTATGTCCTGGAGTGGTGTATACAGTTCCTTTAGGGGACTTTAGTTAGTTCCCCTAAAGGAATACTTGTATTTAGTTCATATCCTTTTGGATATGAACTAAATGCAACAGTTCCTTTAGGGGACGTCACTTAGTTCACTTAATATACATAATATCTCGTTCTGCGATTCCTAGAACGTTATAGACGCCATCTTCGGATACAACCAGTTGGAAGGCAGAACTATTAGATGCAATCGTCACATATCCTGAACCAAAGCCCTTTACAGGGCTGACCCACATCTGCCAGTTCTTATAACCCTCTGGCAAAATCTCACAATAGGACCTATTTCTTGTTTGGATCTTCCAACGAAGAAATAGATCATTCTTAGAACACTCCATTTTAGATATATATGCGCTTAACGCCTATAAGTTCGCTCTAGCCAGCCTGGCCTGTAGATCTGCAATGGTCTGTTGCTGCTGCTGAACCAGCGCTGTTAGTTCTTGAATAGATTTTACAATAGGACTGATAAATTCCTCATAACGCAAGACATTGAGACCACGAATAGAGGCTGGACCGTCCTGAAGTTCCATAAAGATGCCCGAGTCCTGACCCTTTGCATCCAGAGTTGCCTTCACTTCCTGGGCCACAAATCCGTGATGGAGGCGTCTGCCAGGATTCGTGCCAGTTGGAGAACGGCCAGCCTTATCATACAAATAGGCAATGTTCTTGTCTTTCCATCGGAACTGCACAGGATGCAGGGCATTGATGAAGTCTAGGCCGAGTTGAGAGTCCGAAATATCCGTCTTCAGGCGGCCATCAGAGGTGGACACGGAGATTTCATAGGCATCTGTGCCTCCTGCGGGGGTTTCATAGTTGTAGTATAACGCATAGGGTGGGCTTGTTGTGGTGTTTGTGCGGATAGGACTAACGCACAATCCTGGATTTGGTGCGGCAATCCCTGTCGGTCCTCCATTAATCACAACTGCATTTGGAGCGACCCCTCCTGTTCCTGCCTGATATCCGATGGCAACTGAATAAGATCCTTGGCCTGTAAATCCCGCCTGATTACCAATTGCAATGGAGCCTGTGCCCTGTAGAGAATAACCTGCCTCTGTGCCAATGGCCACTGCATTCGCATTCTGGGCAACGTAACCTGCATTATACCCCAAGGAGACTTGGGGACTGGCCCGCCATCCAGGGATTTCTGCGCCAACATAGGGTAAAGTATTCCGAGAGGCGCAGGCGGTTGTTCCTCCAAAGCTCTGGGTAACGGGACTGGTGGAGGCAGTCCAGTTCAATCCATCCGTACTTGTGCAAATAGA
>JBMOHW010000327.1:0-2301 GCA_049317665.1 Terrimicrobiaceae bacterium
ATGTGGATCAATACCACCTACCCAATTCATTGAGTCCATAGTGAGGTACCCAACGAACTTAAACTTCCCAGCTTTATGTAAATCCTGAATCTGTTTATATTGTTCACTCACAATCCATGGATCATTCAAACTAAATACGATGTCAGGTTGTTCCTTTTCGACAATCTCACGAATCCGTTGCTCGCCAAAAGGAGCCGTCTGATGCCTGTTGGAGGCTGGGTACATGCGGTACAGAACTTGCTCATCACATGGGTCACCCCACCAATTAGAAGCCATGCAAACAATCTCAAAATCATCGCGTAGACGCGGTAATATTCCACCACTTACCCTGGCAAAACCGGTCATTGCCACCAGATCGGCGCACCAAAGAACCTTAGTTTTCTTTTTGCTCATGTTCAAATGTGTTTAACTGTATGTAATATATCGTATTTATAGAGTAGTTTGACGCTCTACCTCTTGTTCTTTTACGTCTGTTGCACCCAACTTTTCTTTTATGTATTCCACCGCCTTATGTGGGGTCACACCTTCTGGATTACAAGTATATAAATCAACAGCAGCATAACCTTGCTCCGGCCACGTATGAATAGAGGCATGAGATTCCGCAAGTAATGCCAATAGTGTGACGCCTTGCGGACTAAACTTCTCTCCAAAAATACGCAATAAGGTAGCGCCAGACATGCTTATGGCTGTCTCCATCACCTCCTGCAAATAGTCGTAGTCATCCAGAATCTCACGGGGGCAACCGTACAGATCAAGAATCATATGCTTACCGTGTCCCACGTTTGTTCTTCACCAATCTCTATTGTCTCATCAGTTTCCTTAATTAGTGTTTCTCCATAATGTTCTAACCATTTAGCTTTATTCAAACCCACTTCAATAATAGAAGGATAGTCTGAATGTTTCTGAGAAGCCTCGGCACGACAAGCAACATTACCAAACAACCAAGTATTACCTTGTTTAAATTTATAAACATTTAACCCCAACTGGTGCTTACATGCATCCAAGAAATTATTCTCAAACCTAGAACGAGACATTATATTGTTACCAGATCCAGTAGAGAACTCACAATAGTTTGGATATAACTGCCAACCAGCATTAACATATACTGTACTAGTTTCTCGCGGTGCAAGTTTTTTCTGTCCTATTTGACAAACAGCACCTACATCAAAAACAACACAATGTTCCATCCAATCCAATAACGAATTTGATTTTAAGATCTGTTCTTTATTGTGCTTAGCAAAAAACGGTACTTTCGTTGTTGTTTCCATAAGGTATTCACGCATCTCTACTTCCGACATATCAAGTAACCAGTTAACCAACCCTGGAAGCAAAGAAGCAAAATCTCCGTACGGCTTACCTTTATCGTTCATATCAATAAGGATACGTTGCTCTGCCGAACTACCTTTAAATGGTTTATCAAATGGTATCGTCAGGCGTCTACGAGCCAAACCAGAAGTAGGGTCTGTTGTCTGAATAGGTTCGTTAGCTGTAATCATGACGAGACCAGAAAACTTAAACGGATTCTGGGACCCAGATTGAAACTTACGTTCCTTACGTATTAAGTCACCACCAGTCAAGCCTTTTAACATGGCTACCGAACCGCCATATCGTTCAACATCATTAAACAATACCAACTTCTTCTTATATAAGTTCGCTGTCTCGAACCTATTCTTCTCAATGTGCTCCAGGCTAGACGTCATAGCATTGTCTTGTCCTACCAGTGCATGTGCCAAGTTTGCATACGTCGATTTACCTGATTTACCTGGACCTACAACTTCAACAAACTTCTGTATCTCTGAGTGACTAAGTAGTACAGCACGAAGCCAAGCCCTTAACACTTGAACGCGACCCCAATCATTAGCTTGTGTACCCTTCAACCACTTAATGATATGTTCACAATCTGCCCCTGGATCATACTCATATGGCAACTGTTGTGTCATATGTAATTTCCAATTAAAAGGCAGCAGTTCTCGCGTTTGTACATCCAAGATGCCATTAGTGAATAACAAATAGTCTGAACCTTCATACCAATCGTCATCCAGAAGGGAGATGCGTAGTTGTTCTACAACATCTGTAATCATGGACATGCTGTAACCATTAGGCAACAGCTCACCTTTCACATATTCAATCTTATCTTTTACCGAGCCTTTCATTTCGTTATCTGACAGGCTACACCACACGCCTTTAGAACGGTATTCATATAGATAGAAGCAGCCATGTTGTTCGCTGTACTTAAGGTGCTCACCATAAAGTGCCATTATGTTATCGGCAATTTCATTGGCAGCCCTGTTCCTAGGTGGC
>JBMOHW010000328.1:0-2288 GCA_049317665.1 Terrimicrobiaceae bacterium
GGGATTTCGGATCAATGAGGAACTTCGGAGCGATACCTCCCACCTGCGCGTGGGAAAGCAGGCTGCTTACGATGAACAGAGCGGCGGTGGTTGCGACGAAACGGGTGCTCTGTCGGCAGAAGAGGTAGGCGTTGAATGAGGGAGTGGGCATGGGATTGGGTGGGAACGTATTCAAGGAGGAGATATCGGATGTCAGTTCAGGACTTACTTCTTCGTGGCCTCCTCCGAGACCGAAGAGGGCAGCCCTTTGTTCGGCATTGGGCCGTCCACGGGGGAGGCAAGATCTTTCCGCTGCCAGACACGGACGTAGTCGATCACAAAATCGTCAGGGAGCTTCGCATCCTCGAGCGGTTGATTGTCCCAGCCGCCGGCGACAAAATAAAACATGATGTAGGAGGGCAAGCTGCAAACGCGCGGGCTTTCCCAGCGGAGGATCTCCTTGCCTTGAGCGTAGTAAACCGCAAGTCCGGGAATCCAATAGACGCCTGTCGTAATGTACCCGTCCTTGTCGGGGAGGACGTAGTTGCAGGCAGTGCCTGCGGACTTGTGTTCCTTGCCATATCCATCCCAATGGAAGGCGGTGTTGTAGCGGTAGGGACCCCAACCGGAAAGGAACTCGAGGATGTCGAACTCCATACCGCCATTCTTTGTGCTGGAGCGGCCTCCAAAATCCTTGCCGCTTTCTGGGCCGCGATCGGGCATCGTCCAAAACGCAGGCCACAGACCTGGCGCTTTGGGCAGCTTCAAGCGGGCCTCGAAATATCCGTAGAGCTGCCGCCATTTGCCGTAGGTATCTGCAAAGCCACTGGCATAGTCGGTCTTACCGACGGTCTTTATATCATCGGGATTATCGTTGTGGTATCCGGTCTTTTTCTCGTAGTGGAGAACGAGGTTCCCGTCCTTAACATAGGTATTGTCCTTCGAGAAGTGGGTGCGCTTGTCCCAATAGTTGTGAGTGTAGATGTTCCATGTATTGAGATCTATGCCGCCCTTGTCGAATTCCTCGTTGAAAGTCTGCACCCAATCGCCATCAACCGGAGGCTTTTTACCGAGCCAGTCGGGCAGCTTCGCAGGCTCAGGAACAGAAGCTCTGACCGAGGTGACGACGAGGCTCTTGGCTCCGGGAGTTTTGTCAGAAAGAATCGTGACACCCTTGGTCCAGTCGCTGGTGAATTTCGTTCCGGTGCCCGCCTGCGGCATCCAGTTTTGCTCCGCCCATGAGCCCGGACCAAAGACATCCTGTTTCGGATCGTTCGGGATCACGGGTGAGATCACTGCGGAGAACGGAACGGTGACCTCCCTTTCGCCCCCCGGAGGAATCGGGGCCGTCGCGGAGATCGTATCGCTTGTTCCGCCCCTGCTTTCGATGCGAACTTCCGGGGTGATGGGCGAATTTCCAGTATTCTTAAGCTTCACTTGGACTTGGAATTGATCGGTAAGATCCCAGCTGCCGACGGGCGGCTGGATGAGGACCTGCTCGTTTTGCGAGCCACCGGCAAAATCAATCTGGAGAGTGCCATCAGCAGCAATAGTGGCCTTGGATCCCCCTTTGACAACGATTTGCTTGGCGGCATCAATCTTCACACCGCCTCCAAAAATGACGCCATTTTCAGGCTTTACACGAACCATGCTAGGGTCAATCGGGGGCTGCTCACCAGCGGATCCTGAGGCCTGCACATCCTCGATGCGGAATGATCGGGGCGAGTCCTTCTTGCCGTTTGCCATGAATATGACCTGCATGATGGATCCTGGATTCAACTCAAAGGCTTTTTTCCCAAAAGAATAGCCGAAGTATACCTTAAGGACCTTGCTTTCGCTTGGATTAAGCGCGACATTTTCTCCGCTGCAGCTGCTACCGTCATTCTTGTTGTCCACACGCATCCCCACCGAAATCTTTTCACTTCCCAGATTGGTTATCTTTGCCTCGACGCGTCCCCAAGGCGTGAGATCCCACGGTGCATCGGTCTCGGATTTGAGGGTGATTCCTGGGTAGCCAGCGGGGCCACCCGTGATGTTGACCGTGATGCCGTCAGCTCCCAGCGTGGTTGTAGTCTGAGCCTGGCTCTTCTCATCGATCGTGATTTGGGGTGCCGCCAACGGGGATTTTGGATCGATGAGGAACTTTGGAGCAATACCTCCCACTTGAGCGTGGGAAAGCAGGCTGGTCACGATGAACAGAGCGGCGGTGGTTGCGACGAAACGGGTGCTCTGTCGGCGGAAGCGGCGGGCGTTTAATGAGGGGGTGGGCATGGGATTGGGTGGGAACATGGATTTGGTTTTCTGAGGGT
>JBMOHW010000329.1:0-2283 GCA_049317665.1 Terrimicrobiaceae bacterium
GGATGCTCCAGAATAATCTGGCTTGCGATAGAGTTCTTCTACCTGTTCTAGAAATATAATCCAAAAAGGTTTATTATGAGTTGTTTCAATAAGATCCATTAATTCCTTTATATATTTTACCTGAAAAATCATATGATGACAGACACCACTTTTATTTGTATCAGCCTTATGTAGGGAACTATGTAATCGTTGCATATGATTAAAATAGGGTGTATGATTTTCTTTATTGCTAAAATTATACAGACACTTATCATTTTTTATAAATGTAGTGGGTCTCAAAAAGTATGTATCACTATCTATTACTAAATATGTGTCAAGTATATCTGGTAGTACAAATCCAGCATATAATTTGAGAAGTTGCTGTAAATACCAGCCATTTCTGCTATTCTTTGTATGATATTCTGCAATAGTATTTAATGTAAATGGAAATATTTTTTCATCAATTGTAATACATCCATCTATATGTATAGATGGATCGTAACTTATTAAAAAAATATTTCTGTATCCAATAATATTTTTTTTTGTATATTCTAATTGCTGTTTAATACAACTTATATCATTTGGTCCTAATGGGACAACTATATCAAACATATTTATATAATATATGTATATTTATATGTTTAAGTTACATAAATTTTTGTAAATTTTTAGAATGTATATGCAAGTTATATATTGGAATATGCTTACCATCAATAACAAGATAGGGCTGTTTAATACCATTTGTATTTATTATCCATATAAATTCATATTTATTGTATTTGATAATACAGGTTTCATTTATAAATCCGGTTGTATCACCTGGAGAATTGCGGGGATCTACTCCACCCAAATACTGCCCTATTGCAGCAGCATCAAATATCATATTAAATTTCTCATAATTTTTAGTAACAAAGCTATGTTCTGCGGTGTCATTATTTGTTATAAAAATTGGAAAATGTTCAATAAGATTTGTAGTTTTTTCAATTTCTGAAAAATTCTCCATATCATTTCTTTTGAAATCATATTTATCTAGGATAGTCTTGAATATGGAATGATTCGGAATATAGACTATACTCGCTATATTTCGTTTGAATGTATCAAAGGGTATATAGAGTTTTGTTGGCTCACATATATCTTTGAGGACGGATGTATTATAATATGCTAATACATCATTTTCAAAATGTAATACATTTGATATATTATATTGTTTCATAAAGGAATATATATAGAAAAACCGTGCAGATGTCAACATCCAAAATCCATTCCGAAATGTAGTATCTAATGCACTATTTGTATTATATTTATATTCATCCTCTAAATCTTCAATAGCAATACGTGTTATTTTAGAACCAAAAGAATCTAGTTTCTCAAAAAAATGCCTATTTGTTAATACATAAATAGATAAATTTTCAAGTCTAATATGTTGTTCAATATTCTGAATAATATAGTCTTGAAAATTACCCACAGATGTTAGAACAATATTCATACTAAATACCTATATGTATATACTTTAAATTATATTAAAACAGCCCCAAGAACTTCTTCCGCATCAGTTCATCAGGCGGTGGCCCAGGGTTTTCAGGAAAGGTATAGGTCATTTCATCACCCCCCATTCGGCTCGTGATAATCTCAATAGTCAGATTGTATTCTTCCAGAACAAAGACCATCTTGTTGTAGGTGTCTAGCTTATCGGATCCCATCTGAAGCAGATGATCTGTAAAGGGCTTCGTAAAGCCCGCCTTGGGCGCAAGCTCTTTGATCTTAGCAATAATGGCATTACGAACACCCTTGCTACTGACCTTGATGGGCTCCTTGAAGAGGAAGAAGGGGTTTGAAGCAGTTAGTTTTGGTTGTGTCGTCTTAACAGGTGTAATAATCTTAGATTCAGGAGTTTTACTGAGCATCTTGTTACTACTTAAGATAAAAATAATTGTATTCAAATTTTAAGTCTAAATTTGAATATAAATATGCTGTATTTAACTACTAAAATGCAATTAGAAGAGTGGATTATCGGTGCAACCTATTCGGTTAAGGAACGGGGAGGAACTATTACACTGCTCGGGAAACTTGTTGATAAACATCTTCTAGATGGGCAGATTGTCTTGGATTTTAAGAAAGAGGATGGACAGGAACACTTATACTTTGTTGAAGAGGGCGTAGAATACATTAACCATATATTACCTCAGGAGGTTGAGGCCACTCAGAATACAACTGTGCCTTTGATGTCGACCGGTCTAGTGTAAGAAGTTCTTGGAGAGCCTCTAGGCGCCGTTCCAGGGGTTGAAGATCCTTGTATTCTTTTTT
>JBMOHW010000330.1:0-2271 GCA_049317665.1 Terrimicrobiaceae bacterium
TCGTTGAGGGGCTCTTCTTCTAGCTGGTTGGGCATAAACATTTACAGTTTGAACGTTTGCTTGTTTAACGCCATCTTGTTGTTTAGTTTGAGGTTGCTTTCTCTTTGTTGCGACTTTCTTCTTGCCTTTTGCTTTTGGTCTCATCATTTATTATATACAATAGAACAAAATTATGTTTTTCCTCATTTTTTTTAATCAAATGAGATGCATCTATAATCGAAGTTTTACCTCCCATTACAGCTGAATAAACTCTTGCGAAGGCCCATTGTTCTGGGCTTTTTACTTGAGGGCGAACACTTTGAGGATTTGTCTTATATGCTCCAATCCCTTTATCATAAATGGTCTTTAATCCACTTAACTTGTAACCTGTTATATCTGCTATTTCTTTAAGAGAATGAGATGTTCCTTTTGGATACTTATATTTCTTATTGAATTGTTCCTTGTATGTGAATACCATTTACTGTATACAAAACAAAATAGTTTTAAATTAACGCATTCTACCTCCTGTTATATATTTTGGATTCATATAACTTTACATAAGCATGATAAGGATTTCTTCCACAAACCTTACAAATCATTGCGTTCTCTTTGTTAGGCTTGACTATAGGTTGAACTTTCTTACAATTTATACAGCATATTTCTGTGTTCCAATCGATATTGAATTTGAGTTCTAACTCTTGCTCTTTCTTCAATAATTCTATCTGTGTTTTTAATAAATCCATCTTATCTATTAAAAAGAAAAAAAAATTATACATTTTGTATAATTAACAATTATGGACTAAAAGCCCATGCCATTAAAGCTAACCATCTTCTTAAGGTTGGTTTCACCTTGTATTGCTCTAGATGCCGTTTAATGAAATTCTCTCGTTTAGTTAACCATTCTTTAGGTAGATTACGGCCATATTTATTGTAAGCTGTTAGAAAGCCTCTAGGAGACCTTGCCACAATGGATACTTTTTCTTTCTCCATCATTGGTATATATTGTTTAACTGTTTCATAAGGAACCAAAGGATACATTTTTATATTAATAACAATATAAAAATCAATTTGTTGGTGTTGTCTCAAATAACTTTAGAAGTTCTCTTCTAATCTCAAAAGGTAGATTCATACTATGTTTTAAGATTGGATATAACTTCTTAGCTAAGTCAACATTTATTACTACTTCATTACTGTGCGCTATAATAGGAACAGCCACAGATGGTTGCATTGGGTCATAGACCACTTGTCGTCTTCCTTGCATTTATTATACTAGTAAGATAATTTTTCGTAATTCCAATTTAGAACCGCATATTTCAAATCAGCAAATGGTGCTTTTGTTGTTGCATTTCTAAGCTGAATTTGTATATTAGATTGTAAGTTTGCTATATAAGTCATATCAAAATTACCTTGAAATTTGTTGTTAGCATCCATAGGATAAAGTATTGTTGGATTCTTAACAGGCCCATACGAATATGTAAAATTTGGAGACCCTATTTCAATAGGGATTGTATTAGCTGTTGCTATGTCAGGATATATATGAATTTGAATAGACTTTAATGTGAGTCTATAATTGCCTGACAAATTAACATTATAAGAAGCATATTCACCACTTGTTATAGCTCCTGCATCAGAGGCTCCTTTAATCAATATTTGAAAACTTCCAAAGTCTTGTGACATTTATTATATAGCATAGAAGATAAAAAACTTTTATTTCTTTTTAGCTGCTCTTACTTTTGCCATTTTCTTTTTCATAGCCATTGTTGACTTACCTTTTCCTTTCTTAGCTTTTGTTGGTTTCATAACCATCATTGGTCCTGCTGATGTCATAACAACACCTCCTTTTTTGAAAGGAATAAAAGACCCTCCAAATCCTCCAACTTCTCTACCAATACTTTCTCCAATATCACTGTTTCCTAATAAGCCACCAAGTGCTTTGCCTCCAAGGCCACCTAATTCGCGTCCGATTGCTGAAAATAAACCCATTCTTTATTAGTATCTAAAGATAAAAAATTAGAAAAAATTAATTTTACTTGTGTGCGTTTAAAATATTTTCAAGTCGTTGCTTATCCAATAACAATGCATCTAATGTTCGTTGGATATCTAGTATACGCATATTCACGAATTCAAGCTGTTGTTGTGTTATCACTTTAATGTCAATTGGTTCCATTTATAGATACATTTAGAAAATAAAAAAATATTAACCAATAAATCTCATAGAAACATTTGACCCACCTAAAACATAATCATTACCCGCTGATACAAACAAGTAAAATTGTATAGTATCTAATGTAT
>JBMOHW010000331.1:0-2253 GCA_049317665.1 Terrimicrobiaceae bacterium
TCTCAAACACATTGCGCTTGATAAGCATGAAGCCCGTACCGCCGTTGTCAATCTCCATTGGCTCATTAATATTGCCTGTGCTTTCCATTACACCACCTACTAGGTTTACTACAAACGACCCTGTGTAATTAGCCAAGTCTTTGTAGTCCACCCCTTTTTGCACAGCATCATGCACCAACTTCCAGTTAATTTCTTTCTTGGGGTACAGCCCACAGATGATGTCTTTGTCAGCATCAATCATGCGCACAATATCTTTTGGATCAAAACTAATATCGGCATCGATAAACATCAGATGTGTTGCGTCTGACTGCATAAAGTCATAAGCCATGCCGTTACGAGCACGAGTAATCAAAGACTCATTCATCATATACGAGTAATACATCTGAATGTTGCGGGGTGCAAATGTCTGCACACAATTAAGAATACCCATTGTGTAACCGCCTGTGCATAACCCACCATACATCGGTGTAGCTACAAATAGTTTTGGTTTTTGTGTTGTTTGTAATTCATTAGTTTCCAGCATTTATTTCTCCAATTTTCATGTGTGATTCTTTAACCCAAGGGAATCCGTCAGGGTACCTTTCTTCCATTATCTTGTTGCATCGCTTAATACTTTCTTTAGTGATTGTGTTTGACCCGTCTTTAGATAGTCGATAGTTTGTAGTACGTAGTCCAGTACACCCCCCTAACAATTTAAAAGTAAACAAAGCGTTTAAAAAACTTCTATCGGATACACCTTTTGCATACCAAGCCGCCCCTAAGTTACGGGCGTATTTAGTCTTAACCACAAAGCAAGAGTTATCTACTAAATTGACACCGCCTGTATTTTGGTAGTACCCCAAGCTATCGCAGTTGTCGTCTACCAAGTGTGTACCATCAAAATCTACGATTTGTCTTAACGAAAATACCCAATCTAAATCTTTTCTGCCTATAAGACTAATGGCAGTTTCAATATGATTAGGCTCATACCAATTATCATCGTCAAGGTAACAAACCACATCTTCTGACACAACCCAGCCAGCCATAGCGTATACAGGAGCCATGCCATAACCATCAGCACCGTTGTTGTTTGGTAAGTACAGGGCTTCTACTTGTGGGTACTTATCTAAAATTACTTTAGCTTTTTCCCAAAACTCTTTGCCATGCACAAACACATAATGTTTAGCGGGATGCGTCTGATTCATAACACTCTGTATAGTTTCTTCTAGCAAAAGTCGACCAATGGTAGAGGTCACGACTGCTACTGTGTAATTATTTGCCTTGCTCATTTCTCTTGCGCCTTTCTTGCTTCTTTAATCTCTTCCAGCATCTTTTCCATCAGATCTGCGCAATAACCCATAAAAGGAAATTTGGTTGTTCCATTAGCAACACTACGTGCCAACCCAATAGTATTTTTAACTGTTCGTATGCTTACCTTTCTCATTTCTCTTGTACCTTTGTCAATAAATCAGTTCTGTACCATCTAGCCACAAGAGTCATTCCACCCATATTTGGTGACGCTCCTTCTGGGGCTGGTTTAACAACCATATATTCAAAAGGCTTGTGATCTTTGCCTTCAATCCAAACAAAATCGCCAGCTTTAAGTTCCTCGTTCATTTCTGAATCCTATTCCATAGTTCAGACAACGATATTCCTTTAATCTCTCTCCAGCCAATGTGTATACAGGCATACATAATGAACAGGAAGAAAGCAAAGACCACGGCAAAGATCAGCACCGCACAGGTAGCCACGAACAAAGCGAACATATTAAGTATGGTGACTATCATTTCTTTTTCCTGATAACTTTCTTAGCAGGTGTTTTCTTAGCAGTATGCTTCTTAATGTCGGCTTGACTAACGAATGTTTTCGAGTGCTTGATTGCTTCTTTAAGGACGACTGTAAAGCCTTCCCCAATTAGCCAATCCTTGGCTTCTTCGTCCACTTCAATCGACACGATTGCACTGCCATCGGGTAGTTCTTTAATGAGTTTGCATTTGATTTCCATGTTAAAACAACGCCTCTCCTAGGTTAGATAAATCAGGTTTTAGTACGGGTTTGCGTACGCATTTGAATGTCCATCCCTCACGCTGTTGCACAATCTGTTGTGCTTCTTCTTGCCTATCAACTGTGCGCATGAGTTCTTTGTTCTCGTCGTAGATCATGTACATGATCAATGCGCCATCAAGATAATGGTCAACACGAACAGAAGAAACGCAATATATACACGCTTGAACCAATACTCTTTGTTAAGTATGCGTGGGTCTTGGATCAGAT
>JBMOHW010000332.1:0-2244 GCA_049317665.1 Terrimicrobiaceae bacterium
AATACAGCCGACCAGCTAAAGCCGCTGGTTCCGGTGACGCAAGTACCAAACTTCCGCAGGTTGACCGTGACGCCGCTGCAATAGCAAAACAAATCATAGACTTAGAAAGTTCAAACCCTGAGGATCCAAAGCTTCCAGTACTAAAACAAAAGCTGACGGCACTTGAGAAAATTATTGCCGCGAATAAAGACGTTGGCCCCAATAGACTTGGTGCTCAAGAGTCTCAAATCTTTGTTGGTGCAGCCAAAGAAGCCACTAGCAGCGCACGTAAGCGTGGAAATCAAGATGCAGCGTATTTAGCAGCATTGCGAAATAGAGATGCTGCCGCTGCTAATAACCGTATGAAAGAAATTTACGCGGAAGAAATTCAGAAGTTTTTCCCTAGCACGCCTTTGTCCGACCTATTAGCAGCAGCGCCACCCGGTGATTTAACGCCTACAAGTGGGGGCGCACCAGCAGCAGCCAAGCCCGCAGCGCAAAAAGCACTGCCAATGCCTGCATCAAAGGATGACTTAAAAGTCAATCAACTCTATAATACAAGCCAAGGGCTAGCTATTTGGAACGGCAAAAGTTTCGTAGCGCAATAACTTAAAGGGGTTGTATGGCTAGAGAGTTTTCCTTTGAAGAAGCTATAGCTCCTCCAGCTAAAGCACCTGCGCCTAGAGAGTTTTCTTTTGAAGAAGCCGTCGGCGCTAAACCTACGCCTAAAACAAAAGCAAAGCCGACTGCGGCTGACGCTGAGTTTGACTTTGACACCCCCATAAGCGGTGAGTTTGGCGGCGCGGACATTATGAAAGTGGCCGACACCCGTGAGCGCACAGGTAGTGTGTTTGACACTCAGCCGTTTGAGTCTAAATACAACGTTGACTACCAGAAAAACTTAGAGGCTATGCAGCGTAGCGGAAGCCCTGAGTCCGTTATGTTTACCCCCGGTCGTGACTTGCAACAGGTCAATAAGGTAATTGCTGCAGGTAACGCAAAACGAGACCGCCTCCGTGCTGTAGCAGAAGCAAAAGCCGCTAGAGATCAGGCAGAGTTAGAAGAACGCGCTAAGAAAGAAGATTACGGCGTAACTGACTTTGCAAAAGACGTAGGGCTTGGGTTAGCTAAAGGTGTTGTTGGTTTGGGCCAAGCCGCCGTCGGTGCCGCAACCCTCGTTACTGGCTTTTATCCAGATAATCCACTTGGCATTGGTCAGTGGGGCAAGATGATGAAGAAACTTGGGTATGACCCCGAGTTAACCAAAAAGTTCATCACAGGGTTTCAGTCTGCTACATCACAAACACAGCAGCAAGAAGTAGAAGCCGCGCAAGGGTTTATCAATACCTTTAAGGCGCTTGTTGTTAATCCTCTTGCAATTACTGATTCGGTTATGCAATCGCTACCAAACTTGGCGGCTACCGGTGGTGCGGGTGGTGTTCTCTATAGATCAATACTAGAAACAGCCGCTAAAGATGCAGCAGCTCAGGGCCTTAAAGGTATGGCTGCTCAACGGTTTATAACTGAGAAAGTTAAAGACTCAATTCCTAAAGTTGCTTTGGCCGCTAGTGCCGCTGAAGGCGCAATAACTTCTAGTTCTATTGCTGAGCAAGCTAGTAGAGAAGGTAGATCATGGGGTCAATATGTAGCGCCAGCGTTAGCCGCAGGTTTTGGTACTGCAGCAATCGGAGCCGTATCAGGAAAAGTTGGCCGTGCCTTAGGTATCGATGACGTAGAAACAGCAATTGCCGCACAGGTTGCTGGTGTTAAAGGTGCTAGCAACAACATTGTTAAAGACCCATACGTTAAGTCGTTGTTTAAGACAATGACTAAAGAAGGCTTGCTCGAGGAATTACCTCAGTCGGCACAAGAACAAATCTTCACAAACTTAGCTACAGGTAGACCTTGGGATGAAGGTGTAGGAAAAGCCGCCGCTCAAGGCCTTGTTGTTGGTGCGGCGCAAGCTGGCGGACATGTTACTGTTGCTAAAGCGCTACAACGCACGGGCAGACTTGTTGAAGAGCAAATTGAGCAAATGAAGCTGCAAGAAAAGCGTGGCGGTTTGCCTATGACGGCAGAAGAACTTGCTCGCTCAAAAGGATTCCTTGGCGGCCCTAAAAAATCTATCGAGCAACTTATTGAAGAATTAGATGCGCTGGTTCAGAAAGAACAGCAAGAGGAGGAGGCAAAAAATGCTGGACAGACTATCACCGAGCCAAGTGGAGAAAGCATTTCAATGGCTGACGAGTCCGGTCGTCGAGAGCC
>JBMOHW010000333.1:0-2236 GCA_049317665.1 Terrimicrobiaceae bacterium
CCAGGCTGAAAAGGCCGTTCAATGGGCCGAAAAATTAATGCTTGGCATGGGTCTATCAATGGTTATTGATTCTCTTGCTAATTTGGCATCAAATATGGCAGCTTTAATTATGCTTCCAATATTCTTACAACTAATGGCTGTAAGTTTAATAGCTGTGTCTGTAGGTTTAGCAATTTTTGCATATACATTAATTAATGTTGGATTTGCAATGATGGCCGCTTACATACCAATACTTGCAGTTATAGGTGCTATTACAGCTTTATCCCTCGCAATAAACAGTATAACCCCAGAGAAGTCTATTGCTCTTAAGACAACTACAGATTCAATTAGAAATTTTATAGACACAGGCAAAACAATAACACCAGAGATAAGCTCTAATTTAGATAATGTTGTTAGACAAATTCATAAATTAAACGTTGAAGCAACAATATCAAAAGCGGTAAATGTTACAGCACCATTTAAAGAATTGATTGATGCTGTTAGGGGTCAAACTGCTGCTACTGCTGCTGGCAAAGAAACAACTGTTGTTATGAAACTTAATGATAGAGAGTTTGGCAAAGCAGTTGTTGGTGTGATGAATGAATATGGCACAAACAATACTTCAATTAGAAAGCCAACACCAGCTTAAAATCTTTATGTTAGCTATTTAATATAAGAGATAACTAATGATAAAGTATCAAAATTTTGAATTGCAAAATATAGCTACTGGTATGATTGCAAGTATACCACTAGATTCTATTTATAAATTTAGCATTGACGATAAAATAACGCCAAATTATAATGAATCTGTTGGTTATGGTAAATTTGACCCAATTGTTGTATATAAAAACACTACAAGAACTGTTACAGTTAATTTATCTTTAAAAGGTGCAATGGATTATAGTTATTTAATCAAAGATTTTGCAATGCTAACAATACCAAAATATGCGACACCCCCAGCTTCCACAACAGACGCAGTAAGTGTTGGTTCTACTATTATAGTTAGTGCCCCATTATATCATTTAAATTTATCTGGTTATTTCTCGGAATATGGTATTGTAAAGGATTTGTCGATAAAACCAAGTTTTGAATCAAAAGATATTTTGTTTATCAAAGAACAAACAAGTTCCCCTCCACTAACTCCACTTAATTTAGAGTCAGATGGTATTACAAAATATGGTTTTACTAAATTAGATATATCTTTTAACTTTGTTGTTCTTCACAAAGAAACACCAAACACAGATGTACCAGAAAGTTTGGTTAATTGGCCGTTCACATCATAGGAGAGATTTAAATGTCTAGAATAAACGACAGTAGAAGAAAAAGTCTTTCTAATGGTATGTATGAAAATTTTTTAAAAGACCGTGGTGTAAGTGAAATAAGCTATATTCCCTTTACAAATTTTAAAAAACTTTCCGAAGACCAAAAAAGACAATTAACTAAAGTTAGTCATACTTGGAAAAGTGGTGATAGATATTATAAACTATCTTCGCTACATTATGGTAGTCCATCATATTGGTGGATAATTGCATATTATAATAATAAACCAACGGAAGCATCTATTTCTATTGGCGACACAATCATAATACCAAAACCTTTAAATATTTTAATAACATTATTAAGTGAGTAAAAATGTCAGGTTCAGCAGATACAGAAAATACAGAGTCTTCGCAACCAGAAGAATTTCCATTTGAAAATTTTATAGCAGATTTTGCTGATGTATTTTGGCAACAACGTACAATGGGATTTCCCGGTTCGGGCGACATTGGTGCTTATAAAAAACTATTGTGGGTCATACCAAATACTTCGGAAGATTTTAAAAAAACAGCATTTTTGGATAGAATTGATTTAAATTCAAAATATAATATTAAGCAAGATTTAGATAGTCTAAGTCCATTACAATTAGCCGCAATTACTCCAGTTGTACAATTGTATCGTAGGGATTATAAAGGTAAAAATATATCAGACCCATCAGATTATAAAGATAGGCTATTCACATTTAATAATATATACCCAGAAACATCTAAAATTGCTACGACCAATAGAGATTCTTTCTTAGAAAATCAATTACGCGGAGAAGATTCTACAGACCCAGCACTTATGTCTTCTGCTTTAGTTGGTATTGATTATACTTTTGCTGGTAGAAATCCTGTAGAAAGCGAAAGAGCAATCGATGTTAGTATAAAATTGAAATTTGCTTCTTTTGAAGCACTTGTAGGGACAAATGTTGCAAACTCTGTAAAAGGTGCAAAACTAG
>JBMOHW010000334.1:0-2235 GCA_049317665.1 Terrimicrobiaceae bacterium
GCAGCGAGCGCCGGTGCGAGCAACCGGGCCCCCCGGGAGCCTGATTCCAATGAGAGTCGGGCGAGAATACTACCCGGCTCGCGGCCTATCGCTTCGGCCACGATTTTGTCCACAGCCCAGCCCGAGCAGCGTTCCTCGACGATTGCGCCATCCCGGTCCAAACGCAGGTGCCCGAACTCAGATTCACCCGGTTTCGCCCCATGGTAGATTTTTCCATCCACAACCAAGCCCCCGCCGACACCGCTGCCGGAATTGGTGTAAAAGACCGGGTTCATCCCGATACCAGCGCCGCGCAACGCCTCGCCGAATGCGGCGACATTGGTGTCGTTGTCCACCACGACCGGAAGCCCGGTCAGTTCCCGTAGCCATTCGCCGAGAGGAAAATCATCCCAGCCGGAGACGTGATGTGAACAACAAATCCGCCCCGTGGTCCAATCCACCGGCCCGCCGTAACCGACGCCGACCGCCTCCCATTGGAATTGCGGCTGGAGCTGCCGGACCGTGCGCTCGATTTGCCTGCGAATATCGGCCCCCCCGAGAGACCGATTGACAGCAAACAGCTGACGGTCTGTAATTCCGCCGTCGCAGGTGCCGGTGACCAATTGCAGTTTGCTGCCGCCAATTTCAATGCCGAGGAAGTTCATGCTCGTCGCGATTTTGTTATCAAGAATGACTCAAACTCCGGTTCAGCGAAAGCTTTCATCCTTAGCAGTGATTCGCTTTGAGGTTAAGGTTCTGGCTCGACGGTCTTGCCAATGTGAGGCGATGCGGAGATCAGGGCTGTGAAGAGCGCCTGCTAGGGCGAAGAGGGCCTCGGCCATGGCGGGTTTAATAGTCAAAGAGGAGTTCCTCGTTTAAAAACTGCGACCTCTTTGACAAACTCACTCTCTTCCGCCGGGGCAGAGGTATAAAGGCGGTAAGAGGTATCTGTATAAACCAGAAAATCGAGCCGTCCATCGTTGTCCAAGTCTCCACTCCACTCGACGCTCCATGACCAATCGTCTCTGTCATTCTTCGGGATCAGATGGATGGTTTGCTTTTTTCCTTCGGAGGACAAAGCAAGACTTTCACCGGCAATCGAGCGTTCATAGCTTAAAACAAACTGCTTTCCCAGATAGTCCACAGCTTGTCCGCCCGGCCAGATATCTCTACGAATCACCCCTATCGGGATTTCTCTTTCTTTCATTTGTTTGAGTCCGTTTATCCAGAAAACCAGCTCATTTGAACGTCCATCAACTTCATAAAAGTTCGCATTGCTTGGCACCGGCTTGAGCTTCAGAGGGATCAGGCGGCTAGGATTTCCATCACAGACACCCCACCAGTTGCTGAGTTGTTGAATGTCTTCCTTCGCGTGAACCTGGCCGATCAGGATCCGCGTTCCACTGCCACAATCTTGGCCCGCTCCGAGCTGGACGAACAGCAATTGCAGCACAAACGCCACCGAGGGCACGTAGCGTTTCATGTTCATTCCATTTTTTCCTGCAATCGATCTGGAGCCTGGAGACTACACAGGACAAATTCGCCCGCCGCGGGCGAAGGAGGCGGTGGGGATAATCGGTGCGCAGGGACTCTTTCGCCGGGACGCATACGTTAGGAGGTTCCGGCTCATTGTTCGCGGTGGCGTCCACCTCACGGAGATCGAAGGCCGTGAGTGACCACGAGGATCTCCCGTGACGGTCTGCGACTTACTGCCGCCAAATCTTGTGTCTAGGGAGTTCATGCCAATCCACCGGGACCATTCGGCGGGTCAATCGCAGTCAGGCTGATAGTTAGGGATTTGTAGCCTGAAATCCGTTGGTAGCTCGTCTGGTTTTCGACATTTTCATCGAAGCCAAGCACTCTGATGCCAGCGACCCGATCGATGCACCTCTGCAGAAGCGTGCGTACAATCAACCGCGCATGGGGCGCTCCCAGGCAGAGGTGGGGGCCGAATCCGAAAGCCACGTGAGGGTTCGGCTTCCGGTCGAGGCGCACTTCATCCGGAGCTTCGAACACCGACTCGTCCCGGTTGGCAGAAGCCCAGCAGAGCGAAATGCGGTCTCCGGCCTTGACGGTGACGCCGTGAACATCGGTGTCGACCGGACACACGCGACCGAGGTGGGTAATCGGCGAGGCGACGCGGAAAAACTCTTCGCTGGCAAGGACGATGCGTTTTGGGTCCTGCCGCAGATAGTCCAACGCCTCCGGATGGCGGGCCAGATAAGCCAGGACGGAAGTGATGGAATGAATGACCGT
>JBMOHW010000335.1:0-2228 GCA_049317665.1 Terrimicrobiaceae bacterium
AGGGAAGGGGCGGAGATTTATTGGTGTATGCATTGACTTTAATTGGAGTTTGCTTCTATGGGCTCAGTTTCTGAGGTGATTGACGGATGGGGAAGTTTGGGAAGAGTGTTGCCGCCGTGCCGACGTCCCCGACGAGGCCCAGTGGATCAAGGATACGGAGAGTTACGAGAAGAAGGTGCTGGCGAAGCGGGGGTAGGGGCGGGCGGAAGATTTTTCCCAGCGGTTGCGGGACACGCTTACGCGCGGATATTGAATTTTTGATTATTTGTCGTCGAAAGCTTAGGTAGGGGCGGTCTCGAAGATGGATTTCAGCCTTTTCGAGGCCGCAAGCGTTTGTCTTCTCGCTCGGTGCGGAGAAAATTGCCGGGCGTAAGAACCCGAAGGTCATAGACAGTCTGGCCTAGGAGGGGCCCGAAATCCTGGCGATCGAGCGTGAGCAGCACATCGGCACAGGCGAGTGCGGTGCAGAGTACCGGTTTGTCCTTCGTCACATTGAAAAGTAGCGGCCAGTCGAACATGAGTTCGTCATCCTCGAGAAAAACCTTTGTGCGCAACGCGAGCCACGTGCGGGTCGCGGCGGGCGACAGGTGGACGAGATTATTGCGTATCTCGTGGAGCACCCATGGGGAAAGGACGAGCACCCAGCCCTGCGCAGCGGCAAGGTCAAAGACCAGTCGTGAGGCGCCTGTTTCTGAAAGCGCAGCAGCGATTGCCATGCTGCTGTCGATGAAGATTCTCACCGGCCCTTACGGAATCGTTCACCGTCTGCCTCGTCCTCGGCGAGCATCGTGGCTACTTCTTGGTTTGAATAAATACGCGGTTGCGACTGCTTGCGTTCCTTCCTCAGCCGGACGGCGAGGAAACGAAGTAACTCCTCCTTCTGCTCGACGGGAAGAAGGTCGGCGGCTGCCTCGATTTCTTGAACCGTACTCATTCTTCGCAAAATACTCCTATGCTTCGGAGGCGTCAACGACCGACGAGCACGTGCCACCGCGGTTGCGGGACACGCTTTCGCGTGGATTTTGGATGTTGGATTCTTAATTTTTCCTGCGGTTGCGGCCCCGACGCCGGTCGGGGTAGAGACGCGCTCACGCGTGGATTTTAGATTTGGAAAAAACCCTTAAACGATTGACAATGATAGTATCGAACGATACTATCATAAATTGAAATTTCCTTTTAAGATTACCGGTCAAATTCTCGATCGGATTGCCGCCATCGAGCGGTTGATTGGGCGGGTAGAGGGACTCGACCAAGCGAAACCCCAGCCCCATTTAAGGAAGTCCAACCGGATTCGCACCGTCCAGGGCAGTCTCGCGATTGAGGGGAATACCCTCAGCGAGGATCAAGTCACTGCACTGTTTGAAGGGCGGACCGTGCTGGGCAGCAAAAATGAGATCAAGGAAGTCCTGAACGCCATCGAAGTCTATCGAAGAATGAGCGAGTTTAAGCCCCGGTCTCTCCCGTTCCTGCTCCGGGCCCACCGCCTGATGATGGGCGGATTGTTATCTTCCGCCGGAACCTGGCGTTCCGGCAACGTTGGGGTTCTGCATGGCTCCCGGATTTCCCATGTCGCGCCCCGGGCGGGCCGGGTGCCCTACCTGATGAAAGATCTGTTCGGTTTTCTTAAGAGAGATGCCAGCCATCCCCTGATTCAGAGCGCGGTCTGTCACTATGAGTTGGAGTTCATTCATCCTTTTGAAGACGGCAACGGAAGGATCGGGCGCTTTTGGCATAGTTTGCTGCTGACGAACTATCAGCCGATCTTCGAGTTCACTCCGGTCGAATCGCTCATCAAGGACCATCAATCTAAATATTATGAAGTACTCGCCACTTCGGATCGGGCGGGTGATTCAACGGCGTTTATCGAATTTTCATTGGAAATGGTCCATCAGGCGTTGGATGGCTTGGTGGATGCCATCCGACCGGAGCCCGCCACATCGAAAACACGCTTGGAACGGGCCCAGGCTAACTTTAGCAAAGGTCCATTCTCTCGGAAGGATTACCGAAAAATCCATAAAACGATCTCCACCGCCACCGCGAGCCGTGATCTTCAGGCGGGGGTGGAATCCGGGCTGTTGGTGCGGCAAGGCAACAAGGCCGCTACGGTTTATCGGTTTCGCGGGTAAGACCAGTGGATCAAGGAAGCGGAGAGTAACGAGAAGAAGGTGCTGGTGAAGCGGGCTTGAAAGCTCTCCTCGACGGGATTAGATTAAGGGAATGAAACTTCG
>JBMOHW010000336.1:0-2225 GCA_049317665.1 Terrimicrobiaceae bacterium
CCCCGTACACGCACCCAGACGAAAGGGTCAGACACGAGAATTATTTAATAGTTACTAAAATAGCCGGTGATCTTGTATCAAGAGGAGCAGTTGCTATTTCACCTATAACATATGGACACGTAATAGCTGAGCACACTAAGATGCCTACTGATTGGAATTTTTGGATGGATTTCTGTCTTGTACTTCTTGCTAAATGTGACAAGTTATTAGTTTGTAATACCATTCATGGATGGGAAAACTCTAGGGGTGTAGCAGCTGAGATAGAATTTGCAAAACAGAATGGTATTAAAATAGAATACTTAAAAAAATGAATAAATTAGATTTATCTTATCAATCCCTACTCCAAGATATCTTAGACAATGGAGTTACCAAACAAGACCGTACAGGTACTGGAACAATTAGTGTTTTTGGTAGACAAATCCGTCATAAAATGAGTGAGGGGTTTCCATTACTTACAACAAAGAAAATGGCGTGGAAAACTATGGTAACAGAATTGTTATGGTTCCTACGTGGTGATACAAACATTAAGTTCCTTGTTGATAATGATTGTCATATTTGGGATGGTGATGCGTATAAGAAGTATTTAAAATGGGCAGGAAACGAGCCTTTGAATATGGAACAATTCATCGAAAGAATCAAAACAGATTCGGATTTTTGTGGCGTTTATGGTAACTTAGGACCAATCTATGGTAAGCAATGGAGAAATTGGGGTGCCGATCATAATGGTCCTGGTGAAGACCAAATACAAAACCTAATCAACGACTTAAAAACAAACCCAGATTCAAGACGATTAATGGTTAATGCTTGGAATGTTGGAGAATTAGACCAAATGACTCTTCCACCTTGTCATTATGGATTTCAGGTTTATACAAGAGAGTTGAGTTTAGAAGAGCGGAAGAAAATATACGAAAGAGACTATACTGATGGTGTAGAGGTTCAGAATGACCATTGGTTAGAGTCTAAATTAACAACTAGAAATGTACCAACTCGAGCAATCTCTTTAATGTACAATGCCAGATCTCAAGATGTACCACTCGGAACCCCATTCAATATCAGCTCATATGCGCTATTATTAGAAATCATAGGAAAAATAGTTAATATGATTCCTGACGAATTAATTGCAAATATGGGCGATTGTCATATCTATCTTAATCAAATAGACGGGATTAAGGAACAATTGACAAGAGAACCATATGAATTACCTACTTTGGATATTCATCCTGGGATGTTGGATTATGATTTAGATAAATTACCAATTGGGCTATTCACATTAAAAAACTATCAATCGCATCCTTCTATAAAAATGCCTCTTTCCAATTAATTTTTTAGGACTACCATTTAATATTTTTTATTTAAAAGATATATAAAATAAAAAATAATATGATTGGGATATACAAAATTCAAAACTTAATTAATGAGAATCTATATTATGGATCTTCTAAAAATATACAAAAAAGATGGAAAACCCATAGAAGTCAATTAAACGGGGGAAAACATGGGAATTTTCATCTTCAAAGAGCTTGGATTAAATATGGGAGTCATAATTTCATTTTTGAAGTGATTGAAGAATGCAGTTTAGATATTTTATTGGAAAGAGAGCAATATTATCTAGATATTAACACAAAATATAATATAGGTATGAAATCCAGGGGTGGTGATAATTTATCAAAAAATCCCAATCGAGAGGAAATTATAAAAAGAATGACAAAAAGTACAAGAGAAAGATACGATAGAATGACCAAAGAAGAAATAGATAAATTGTATTCTTATCCGATGGAAAAAAATCCAAACTGGAAAGACGGAAAATCTATTTCATTTTGTGAAATTTGCGGTCTTAGAATATCATCAGGTGCTAAAAGATGCACTAAACACTTAGAATATGAAAGATCTGGTGAAAAAAATCCATTCTTTGGAAAAAATCATTCGGAAGAAACAAAAAAGAACTTAAGCGATAAAAGAAGAGGTAAAAAACCAATAAATATGAGATCAGTAATTATTGATGATATTACATATGAAAGTTTAGCAGAAGCATCTAGACAAAAGGGAATTCCATGTCCGACTATTTTATGGAGAATAAATTCTAAAAATAAAAAATATGAAGATTATAACTATCTTAATTAAAACTATCAATCACCCCCACATATTAAAGCACCTTTATCTAATTAATTTTTAAAACAACCAAAAATGGAAAATACAAAAATTTCACTTGTTATTAGATCTGGAAT
>JBMOHW010000337.1:0-2222 GCA_049317665.1 Terrimicrobiaceae bacterium
GATCCATCAATCCGAAGAGGTCGTTGATCGGGATCTCGTTCTTCTCCATCACCGCGGCCGCAATGTCGTTGAACTCTTTGACCAAGCGGTTGTTGTCGGGGCTTTCGGTCGGGGTGGTGGACGCCCAAATAATTTTGGCACCTTTTCCTTGTTCGCGCAGCAGTTTGATGACCTCCGAAAGCGCCCGTTCCCTTTCCTTCAAATCGCTGCCCCAGCTGTGCAAACCGTTGTTGAACTGAATCAGAGCATAGGTGCCGGATTCAAGCATCAGCCGCAGTTCACCGAGGAAGGAGCGGTCCGTGATGCACTTGGAGGTGGTGTAGGTGCTCACATAGGCAGTCCCGGAGAGTTCCTCGCTTACATATTCCTGATACATGTTGGCGATGGAATCGCCGATCAGCAGGACGCGCGGGAGATCGGTGGCACCGGGATTGTGGCTAACCGTATAGATCCATTCAATACTCTCGCGTTTGCGTTCCGCATGCACGGCCCCAGCCGGGCAAAGAAGCAGGGCCGCCAAGAGAATGCTGTTGATGCGAAGCGCTTTCATCTTAGTGTGCAATTTGAAAGAACTTATTTCACGGGCTTCTTTACGAAAATAATCTGGTCGCAAACCACCGAGAAATCCAGAATGGGGCGGGGAGCGATGTGGTAGGCGTGTTCGTATCCCTCGATCAATTTATCGAATTTCAGCGAAACGAACACGTCATAGCGATTGTCGTTGTCAGGGCTGGGAGGGCTGTACAACCGTTCTCCTGCCTGCACTTGGGTGACATTGCTCCAACCTGATAACCACACAATGCAGTTCGGAGTCACTTCGACTTCGCCCAATTCGTAGATGCGATACTCGCCGCGGGGAATTTCTTCCGGTTTCAGTGCCAAAGTGGGACCGCCCTTCCCGGTATCATTTTGGTAAAAGCCGAGCGAGAACGGCGAGTTTGGCATATCCGCCACTGCAGCATAGCCGTATGCCGCCTCCTCGTCCTTGACAATCGCGGGCACCCCGCTGCCCCGGACCGGAATAAACCGCGAAATCCGGGTGGGATCAATCCCCTCGAATTGGGGAGGCAGGGGTTTCTCGACACCGGCTGCCTGGATTTTCATCTCCCAGTCGCTCACTGCGGCAACGTCCCACGGCAACAGGACACCCAACCGGTCCCTGATGATCTGAGAGTTGGAGAAGTAGTCCGGGTAGGCCTTGGCCAGTGCGGTCCATTGCGCAAGGGTTGCAAAGTCCAGGGTGCGGCGCAGACGCCGCACGTTCTTGAGGCAGCGTTCGTCGGAAGCAACCTTTTCCTCCATCCGGTCAAAGTATCCCTGCCATTTCCGGACCAACTCGGGCGTGCGGCTGGTCATACGGCGTTCAAGGCTTCTTCCAGCGCTCAACGACGTGTCGTGGCTGGCCTTTTCCTGCGCAGCTTCCAACGCATCCAAATAGGTCCGCACCAATTCCGCAGCCGCACCGTATTGATAATCCGTGAATTCCTTGATCAGAGCAGGAACATCGGCATCGATATCCCGTTGCAGTCTGGTGAGGACGAACCTCTGGAGCTGGGTGAAATTGGTGCCGGCCAAAGAATCCATGGCGGGCTCGACCATAACCCCTTCGACGTCCGCCTCCTTCATCAGACGCAAATCGGTGACAAGCCGCTGGATTGAGCCTGTGGGCATGCGGCTCAGGTCGGCAAAGGTGCTCGCATAGTACCAAACCCAGAGATGGGGCGTGAGCTTCCGCCATGCGAGCAAGTTTTCGTAATTCGGGCGGTTGATCGGGTTGTTCCAGTCCGCATCGGTGTTGGCCTGGACATTGGCAAACTGGATGACCAGGTTGGAAGGGAACTCCTGCCCATCGGGCATTACCGGTGGCTTCTGGGTTTGTGACAACCGGTAAGCCAGAGTTTGCATCATCACGTCGGGGTGGCTCTCTTTGACCAGTGGGCAGAGCTCAAAAAGATAGTCAAATAGCGGCCCCCCGGGAGTCTGGTATTTCTTCTTCCCTCAAGGAGCGGCGAATGTGTATGGGTTTGGCGCGAGCACGACGCCGCTGAGCAATACGATATTTCAATTCTTGGGGATCATGTTCATCGCCGAGGGGGTGATGTGCGGTGTGGCTGTGCGGGCGGAAGCGTCCTTGGGGAGGACGGCAGTGCTGGTGTTCGTGGCGGTCTCGTCCTTGCTCTGCAGTTATATGGATGTGCTGACGGTGATGGGTCAGCCGGGAA
>JBMOHW010000338.1:0-2218 GCA_049317665.1 Terrimicrobiaceae bacterium
AACTTGCAAGGCTTGGTTCTTCAAGAGCTAAGAAACGTGCGCTCATCATTGAAGACAGCTTAGAAAAGTTAGCTACGTTGTATCTCAAAGCCATGCAGGTATACGACAGCACACACTACACAGACTCTGAAGGCCGCAAGTTTATTGCTGAACAGTTTACGAAAGATTTTGTGGTGAAAGTGGATGCACACTCTAACTCGCCAATCTTCATGGAAGACCTGCGCCAGCTGGCATTTAACTTGTAC
Organism: Terrimicrobiaceae bacterium; assembly: GCA_049317665.1. Lineage (GTDB taxonomy): Bacteria > Verrucomicrobiota > Verrucomicrobiia > Chthoniobacterales > Terrimicrobiaceae > JBBRHN01. The sequence goes on from JBMOHW010000338.1 coordinate 246, forward strand.
AAGTCAGAAGTTATTGACAAAGAATCTTTGCTTGACTTGCTTGAGCCGCCTATGAAACAATTACTCAAAGACCGTCTGAAAAAGATGGAAGAGAAAAAGGCTCAGCAACAAGCACAGCAAGCAGCTGCTGAACAGCAAGCGTCAGCAAAAGGTAAACCAGATTTAGATGAGGTGGGATGATGGCAGAAGTCAAACAAATAGCACCTAAGAATGACCAGCCTCGGGTGAACACAAAAGATTTATCACGTGGTGAACAATCACCTAGCTTGACATATCGCACACAAGGTATTAAAAATACAACAGGGCGTAGTCAAAGGGATTACGCTCGCCGTTGACAACCAAGGAATGAACATGTACAAATCAAAACGTGGTCGTAAGACTCGCCGTTAATCGGTTTCCTCTCATGGGAAAAAGGGTATGGCTGCTTCCCCTATTCAAGCAAGTGGCCGCCTAGCCAAGGAGCGCATCATGCGTAAAGGTCGTAAGGGACGTAAAGGTCGCAAGTAATTAGATGGGGGTAACCCCGTTTAATTGCGGCTTGTCCGTTTAAAATTCTTTGAAGGGCTGAATTAAAATGCCCTTCACCTGTTGACAAGCGGTTTGTAAGTGGTTACAAACGGCACACAAGGAGTTTTTATGGCTGTACCTGAAGCTAAATTGATGGAGTTAATGAGAGGCCCACGTTCTGCTGGTGGCGGCTCTCCCTCTGGTATCTCTATGCCCGGTAGCGCTAGTCCCCCAGAGATAGGGATGTCAGATGCAGAAACTCCCCCAATGGCTTCTCCAATGTCCACACCTGAACCCAAAATGGGGTCAAAAGAAGCTGCCATGATTAACTTAGGCATGGCTATGGACTTGTTAGAGCAGTCTCTTCCCGCACTTGGCTCAGAATCAGAAGAAGGACAGAAAGCTCTGAACGCTATTCGTGTTCTCAACGGCATTCTTGGTCAACGCAAAAGCAAAACAAACGAATTACAGCAATCTGAGATTCTTCAGATGTTGCAAACTCTTCCTCAAGCTGGTGGCGCATCGCCTGAAGGAAACGCAATGGCTCAAGCGCCGATTCCCGGTATGCCTCCCGCAGGTGGCGCACCTCAACCTTTCCCAATGTAAGGAACTATCATGGACTTGTTCAAACCCCGTGGCGCAGCAGCTCCCCGCCGCCCTACTGACAACAATCAGCAAAATGGCGTGATTACAAACACACCTCGTTTTTCCCAGTTTGGTGGCCTGAGTGCCCCTAACAAAGTGGGCAAAACAGGTATGGCTGTTCAAAAGCCCGGTGACGGTAAAAAAGTTATCTAATAACGGATAAGAGGGTAATACTATGTCACTAGAAAATGTCTCAATGGAAGCACGTGATGAGCTTGCAGCGTTAGCGCAGCAGCTTGCAGATAATCCTGCAACACGTAAAGACTTCCTTCGCATGACCAAAAAGGTCAAGCCAGACCTGCCTATCCCAGAACTGGACATGGAAGACTACACACACAGTGCAGTCACCAAGTCTGAGCAACGAGTGCAAGCACTTGAAGCTAAGTTGCGGGAAAGAGATGCCGTTGAAGAGCTGCAAAAACGCAGACAATCTTTGATGAAAAAAGGTCTGATTGCTTCAGAAGATGAAGTCAAAGACGTTGAAAAAATTATGCTGGAGCGTGGTATTACCAATCACGAAACAGCAGCAGAGTTTCACCAGTGGATGAAACAGGCAGCAGTGCCCACTTCTTCAGGATACAACCCTTCAGCTGTCAAACAATTTGACCTGAACAAGTATTGGAAGAACCCAGTCAATGCCGCCCGTGATGAAGCTGCAAATGCACTTAGGGATTTGCGTAAACCGCAACGCCCTATTGGGTTGTAAGAGGGTAATGGTGAGAACGAAAGTTCTCTGTTTAATACGTTCGTAAGGAGGCCTTATGGCTATTGGCGGCGGCATCATACCAGCTACGGGGTCATCTCAGTTTAATGAACTGACT
>JBMOHW010000339.1:0-2207 GCA_049317665.1 Terrimicrobiaceae bacterium
CGGCCCAGTCCATTTTGCCCGAATCTTTGTTGTAAAACGGAATACCACGGATGTCTGTGGGCTCCATCTGACCAAGTCGGAGGTCGATCATGTGGCCACCAAGTTCGGCAGCAATATCGGCTACCAATTCACTTTTACCGATACCGGGAGGACCCCACAAAAAGAGTGGGCGTTTTTTGCTGAATGCTTTGAGCAGGCTTTTGCGAGCCTGCACCGAGGTTACTGTTCTTGTATCTGACATGGCTGTGTCCTTTTACGTACTTACTACAGGTTGAAATTAACTACTATACGACTATTATACAACAAATGAATTTAGTGGTCAACCGTTGAACGATCCTATAATTTTTACATTATAGGACCGTTGCCGTTCCTAAATCCTATTTCACCGCCTTCAGCTTCGATACGCTTGACGACATCTTCAAACAGGATGGGTGCGAAGTCAGTTTGCTCCACGCACACACAGTGATAACGAAGATCATTTTCATCGCTGTACAGGACTTCGCCTGTGCGGGCATCTACACCACGAGCCCGCTTTACACGGTTGGCATGTAAATGCCCGTGAATGTTGACACCAAAACGACCCAGACTTTCTGCGTGAACAGGAATGTGACTCAAAATCATTCCATTCATAACGTGATATCCACGCAGACTACGGAAGTAAGGAGTATAGTCTTCATCTTTAAAGATGTCATGGTTGCCGCGGATCAAGATTTTGTCTCCGTTGAGCCTGTTAAGGATAGGTAACGCACGGCGGTTGATAACCACATCACCCAGGTGATACACCTTGTCCGTGGGTCTTACACGTTCGTTCCATGCTGTAATCATGGCCTCATCCATTTCCGCAGGATCGTCCCAGGGCCTGAGTTTGGTCACACCATCGTTACGTATGAAGCGACATACACCTGCGTGTCCAAAATGCGTGTCGGATACTAAAAATACTGCTGGCATACGTGCCTCCTTTCTTTATTTTGATTAACTACTTATTATACACAATTTGGATTTATTTGTCAATTCAACAATTATGTGTAAATATGCATGTTATGTACCTTATTCCAACAGATTTTCATTTACCATTCAAGCTAATTTGGCAACTGCACAAAGAAACTCAGGTGTCGTTTTCCAATGACGACACTGAAAATCGCAATCCCATATACAAACAATTAAATCAAATGGTTGTTCAAAACGTCACGTTGGACCAGCCAATTCAATTGGTTAATCAACTAGAAATACTGACAGTGACTCCAGATCTTTTAGAAAAATTAAAACAGCGTTATCAAACATTGGTACGTGAGTGGTCAGTGAACTATGCTCCATTTAGAGAAAAACCACTGCCTTTATCTGTACAACAGCAGGTGCGTGATTACTTGCCTCAGCAGTTACAGGCACTGAATCCCACTGTGGCCATACAAAGCAAAAAAGGTGTCAATGGAATTATTGCACCACACCGAGATCATGCTCGCACTGCCAGTTTGTTTTTTCTACTAGAAAGCAACAACGAAGAAACTGTGTGGTGGGAAAAAACTGGCAACTTTGAAGAATTTGATTTTTTTAGATTTGCCGACGTAACCAAAATCAAACGTGCTCACAGTGAAATAATCAAGCAAAACCAATGGTATATTTTTAACAATGCTGAATATCATTCGGTACACCCCACTGGGCCATCGCAAGGGCCAAGAACCACGTTGTGCATTGAATTCAATGGTGTATCAGCTGACGAATTAAACAGTTTAATAAATAATGAAAAGCACTGAACTCATAGCAAGACAACAACTGGCTGATCTTTATGCTGTATTGGCCCACTTACAATGGGACGATTTGATCTATACACATGCATCAGTTAGAATACCAGAATCTGATTGTTTTTTAATAAATCAATTTGGATTGATGTTTGACGAAGTAACACCGGCCAATTTGGTCTGTCAGGAAATCAATGCCGATGCTGACACAGACATAAACCCAGCTGGTTATAATGTACACAATGCCATTTACAAAGGCAGACAAGATGTTGGATGTATCATACATCTTCATACTGTGGAAGGAGTTGCAGTGAGCGTGAGTCGTCAGGGACTGTTGCCATTGAATCATCAGTCAACTGCTGTGTTGAGAAGTTTGGCCTATCATGAATATCACGGCATCATAGTTGACAGCGACGAGGAACAATTGTTGCAACAAAGCCTTGGTGGGTGTAATCACATGATTCTACGCAA
>JBMOHW010000340.1:0-2206 GCA_049317665.1 Terrimicrobiaceae bacterium
ACATTGCCACCAGTGACATTGCCCGTGGCGGTGATTAATCCAGCTGTTCTTACGTTGCCAGCATCCACGTTGCCTGTAACATTCAAACTTGTACCAGTGGCAACACCAATGTTGGGAGTTGTGAGATTTGCACTGGCCTTGACACTGATATTGCCACCTCCATCAAAGGCCGTGGTCACACCATCCACTTTGGCATTGATAACTGTGCCCGATAGACTGATACCTGCTGCGGTGTTGGCTGTATAAACTTGGCTTTGGCTGAACTGAGCAAATGAGATATTGCTGGTACCAAACACAATGGCTGTGGTGGGTGCGCTGACAATGAAAGCACTGCCCAAGTTAACGTTGCCTGAACTCACAAAGAAGTAGTCATTGAGTCCCAACGCACTGGTGTTGCCGGCACCGGCGGTGTCTGCGTCGGTGGCTCGCACAATGTTTGTGGCATTGGCCCAGGTATAAACACCATTGAACACTGCATTGGCTTCGTTCTTGACCAGGATTCTTGTGCCCAAGGTTTGAACATTGGCTGTGTCAATGAGATTGAATGTGCCAGTGGTGGTCAACAGCGCACCAACTCCGTTGCTGGCACCATTGGGTTGGGTGTAGGTGATTGTGCCACCTGTGGTGGTGGCCAAGGTAGTGGTGGTGGCTGCAAGCACAGGTTGATGATATGAAATTGCGGTTGACACTGCATTGTCCACATACAGTTTGGTAGCTGCATCCTGATTCTGCAAAGGCTGTGCCACATTGTTGATGTAGGTGTTGGCTGACAACACAATGTTGCCACCAGCTGGTTGCAGGTTGATGGCTCCAGATCCTGTGCTGATTGTGAGTGCTCCTGCACCACTGCGCAGAGCAGAAGTGTTGACATTACCGCCTGTGACGTTGCCAGTGGCACTGACCAGACCAGTTGTTAAAAAGTTAGCGCCAGTAATATTGGCGACACTTGTGATTGTTGACGTGGCTGATATCAATCCAGCTGTCAATACATTACCACCTGTGATGTTGCCTGTGGCAGTGATAAGACCTGCGGTGGTTATGTTTCCACCAATAACGTTGACCGCACTGGTGATAGTTGAAGTTGCTGATATTAATCCAGCAGTTAATACGTTACCACCTGTGACGTTGCCTGTAGCAGTTACCAAACCAGCAGTGGTAATATTACCACCTGTTATGTTAGCGGCTGATGTAATTGATGATGTGGCACTGATCAATCCACCTGTAAGCAAGTTGCCACCAGTGACATTGCCTGTGGATGTGATCAATCCAGCAGTTCTAATATTACCACCCTGTATGTTGCCAGTGACACTGAGTATGCCTACAGGTATGTTGACCTGTCCTGTGCCATTTGAGTTGAGGTTTATGTTGCCGTTGGCACTGGTGTTGATCCACATCTCGCCAATATCAACAATATTGCCAGTCAGGCTCAAGTTGCCTGCACTGGTGATTGATCCAGTGGCACTGATCAAACCAGTGGTAAGCAAGTTACCACCGGTGACGTTGGCTGCTGAAGTAATAGTCGAAGTGGCTGATACAAGTCCAGCAGTTAGTATATTACCACCTGTGATGTTACCGGTGGCTGTTACTAGTCCAGTTGTTGAAATATTGCCACCAATCACGTTGGCCGCTGAGGTTATGGTACTTGTAGCTGATATCAAACCTGCTGTTAATAGGTTACCACCGGTGACATTTCCTGAAGCACTGGTGACTCCGGTGACAAAGAGTCCAGTATTGGCAAACACAGCCACGTTGCCAGTGCCGCCAACACCCACTGTAACATTGCCACCACTACTGACCACTGTAACATTACTAGTGCCATTGTTGATGTTGGCCACGCTGGTAATCACACCAGTGAGCAATGCACCATTGCCTAATATATAATTTCCTGTGACATTGCCAGTGGCACTGACCAATCCGCCAGTTAGCACATTACCGCCAGTGATGTTTCCAGTTGCAGTTACCAACCCGGTTGTGTTAATATTTCCGCCACGAACATTACCAGTTGCTGATACGTTACTAGTAACATATACCGTGCCAGCAGTAATTAAATTACCACCTGTGATGTTACCTGATACACTGGTCACACCACTCACAAAAGCACCAGTGTTGCTCACAGTCAGCACATTGGCTGTGCCTGCACTGCTTATGGTCACATTGGCATTTGAGTTGACCACCACATTTGACGTGCCACCCGATATGGAGTTGG
>JBMOHW010000341.1:0-2198 GCA_049317665.1 Terrimicrobiaceae bacterium
AGGTAAACCTTCTGCAGAGGAGCCTGGGAGAGCCACGTCAGGTGTGCTACGGGTGTACAGGAAACCAAACTCACGATAGACTCCAGGGTTGTCTCTGGTGGTTCCTGCTTCGGTTATAGAGCTATCTGAGACTGTGTAATCAAGTCCGAAAGTATCTGGCGCATATACCTCAATGTTTCTGTCTACAGATGCTGTAGTCATTGCACTGTTATCTAAGGTGCCATCACGTTTTGTTAATTCAAAACGACCTTGTTTAATCGATGATATATTGTTGCGCGGCATTGCTTGCTTGTTGTTACTGGAAGTAAGGAAGGAGTAATCCCGATGTGTAAAGTCCTGGCAAGTACAACAGTATCGTGCTCCTGTTATAAGGTATCTACCTACTGTAAATCCTTGTGGGGATGGACTTATGTACACAGCATCCGGTGTTACGTACACAGAACCAGCCTTCTTGAACGTAAATATTCCCGTAAAAGGATCTATATTTGTAGCAACGGCCTGAACATAACCATAACGTTTTTGTGTTGCTGGATCAAACGTTTCTTTTGTAATGATGTTTCCGCCAACAGTAATAACACGATCTTCAAAAATCTCTGTTGTCGCTGGACGTAAACCATTAGGCTGTCCTGTGACAGGAATGTAGAAGGGCGCGGGAAGTGGGTTGCCTGAGCTCCAGGTTCCAGCAAGAGTTACATACCAATTCGTTGCGTCTTCTGTGACGCTACTGATATAAAGTCTGTTGGTACTAACGGGATCAATAAAATCATCACATCGTAATGATCCAGCGTATCGCCATACCGCCCAGTGCATTCCAAGTTCTTTATTTGTAGTTGGAAAACCTACAAAAGCACCTGAGATTACAGGCGTTGGATTACCACTTGTTGTAGTAGCCGGTATCTCGTAGGAGAATTCATATCTGTAATCAGTGTTATGTGTAGATGCGGTTGCAAGTTCATAGCCTTTCCTCCAACGTGTCCAAGCAGATTCTCTATTTATTGTGTAAATAGAGTCTGGAATTGAACCACGGGAAAATTCCGTAGTTATTGGTTTCACACCCGCCGGTGGAATTATGGGTGCGGTTGATAAGCCACCAAAGGAACTTGAACCAAAAGAGTTTCCACTCTTCTTTGCCATGACTAGAAGAAGCCGCCTTCCGCTATAACGTGAGCACCTGGAATATAACCACTTGAGTTTGGACCATCTGGGAATACACCTACGTAAATTCTGTCGCCACGTTCCAAATAAATTCCTTTGTTACGTAAAGGTGCGGTCGAACCTAAACCAGTGGTATTACCTGCTTGCACAACAGGTGTCGCAAGTTGAGGCATCACATCAGAACAATCAACTACACCACTATCAGCCGGAACTGTCTTAGCAAACAACAATCTGTAATCACCAGAACCAGGGATTGGTATTGTTGTGCCACGGGTGTGATAAAACGCAAAGGTAACTGCAGGTTTGTATCCGTAGTTAACGCCGTTGTACAAGAAACCTGTAGTTGTACCGCCAGAGTACAAGAGGGAGGTATTAACACCTGTCAATGTTGATGTTCCTGTATAGGTGTAATAACCAACGCCGCTAGCAGGAGCTGTACCTATACCTGTAACTGCTGTGATCTGAATTATCTGACCACTCACAAAGGAAACAACTTGACCGGAACTTGCAATTCCCGTGTAAGTGTAGTCTGGAGCACGATAGAAATCATTACGCACAATCGTAATGGAATCAACAACACCACCATTGTTGGTGTCTTCGCTAAGAGCTGCGTCCATGTCCACCAAGATTGATGGCCCTTGTCCGCCTTGTACAAAGAGTGTGTTGGAGGATGCACTACCTACAGTCTGTGTAGTTACACGGACGGAATCAAATAATGGTCTATCAACCAACAAGGGTTGTTTATTTGTGGCTGTAGAAGACAATGTACTTACCGCTTTTTATTAATTATAGCGTTATGTTCCAAGGTTAGACAGGGCTTGGAACTCTTGAAATTTCTGAGGAAGACGCATTTTACTTGTAAATAAAGACTCTGGATTATTTTGTAAATTTAAAAAACGTTCAAAAGAACTCCCTGGTTTTGCCAAGGAGTCTTGTATGCTACCTGTAGTAGGGATATCGGCAAACTTAAATTTTTTCTTTGTTAAATAATCAACAATAAATTGCGGATCTTCGCGGTATTCTGATAGGCCACTGTTATACAC
>JBMOHW010000342.1:0-2194 GCA_049317665.1 Terrimicrobiaceae bacterium
CTCATTGACGAGCGTCATGGGAACCGGCTGGGTGAGCGGGAGGCTCGCGACGACAGTAAAGCTGTATGTATTTTTGACTTCAAAGTCCGCAGCCGACTTCAGCTTTACGGCCCCTGTGGAAGAATCAATGGACACTTTATCGCTATCACCGATCCCGGGCTTGATGGTGTATGTGATGAATCCGTTCGGCGTGCCATCCCCATCCGTCGCTTATGCGTTATAGATAACGTCATTTACATTCGCATTCTCCAGAACTGATCCGGTTGTTCCACTTTGGAACGTCGGTCCGGCACGATAGAAAAAGTCGTCAGCCGATGACACTGTGCCCTGGAGACCCTTGAAAACGATCTCAAAACTTGCGTTGGCGGTGGCCGACGAGCCGGAAGTCAGAGTACCCCCAGCCTTGTTTTGCGACGCGTAGGCGAGCGTCCCCTCGCCGGGATTGATGCCCGGCGTCCACGTCCATCCGTGAACCGACGCCTGATATCCAGTTTGCCCGGGAATCTGCGAAAACAGCGCGGCCGAGATCGCATCCCCGAAGAAGAAATGGTCTCCGGATGCCTCCGCACCGTCACCTCGCTTCTCGACCACCATCAGAATGTCTTGGCCTACGCGGAATGCATGGATCTCATCCGTGCCGACTTTGTTGTCGATCGTGGTGCAGGTCTGGTAGAGAAACACGTCTTTCGCCGTTGATGCGACGAAGGTGTCGTCCGCCGAACCGGGTAAACCGCTGCCCTGCCGCCCGCCTTCCATCACATTCGCATCCCGGAAAACTGCCTTGTAGTGCGTGCTTTTGCCGAGTGGATCGAATAATGAGTCAAATTCCTTAGTCACAACGCCCACTGGACTGATTATGTCGCTGCTCTCTGCATAGACTCCGCTCGTCTGCGATGTTTCGGAGCCTGCGAAGATCGTATTCCGGCCGCCGGGATTTTGGCCGAATCGAGCACCACGGATGAAGTCGGCCCCATCTCCGCCGACAAGGATGTCGTCGCCCGTATTGCCAACGATGTAGTCATTGCCAGCGAAACCACGGACGATGTCGATCGACGATGTGCCCTGTGTCGATAAGTCGTCGTCCCCGGGCGTGCCATCAACTACCGCTAGCATCGCTCGGCCTTCGAGGGCTTCGTGGCCGAGTCGTGGGCGGCGGCGGTGGCGATCCGCGATGCGGCGGGATCGCCGCCACAATGCCGGATCGCGAAACAGGGGGAGGAACCGCAGCGAACGCGACGACAGGCCCAGAAACTTCATGGGACGAGCCCCTTGGAGGATGAGAAACCGCTGAGTGAACCACTCGGCCGCGAGCAGGCCACTTCTCGAGCGGGTTTCCCCAGCTCAATGGCCTCCTCCGCCGAAGCTATCACCCCCACGCAGGCAGGGGCGATTGCGGCAGAGTAACCCCGGCCTTCGCCGCGGTCAAAGAATGGGCACTGCACCCCGGGAGACGCGGGCCACAGGAGCTCGCGTGGTTTCGGTCATTAGGCCGCCAGATATCCCCCAGGCCATGCCGCTGCCGTGTTTACGGCGTCGGCGGCGGAGGTACAGGCACGGGGACATTGGTCGTAATGATACCCGCACTCGACACGGTCACGCCGTTGTTCGAGAGCGTGACGGCAGCCGTGCTGGCCTGGAAGATCCCGAGGAATCCACCCAGCGAGTTGTCGAGATTGATCGGGCCGAGCCCGGGGGCAGGTGCATACGACGCCAGCGTTCCATAGTTGCTTTGGGCGTTCAACGCGATCTGCCCGAACGTGTTCGTCACGGCGGCGTCGATGCAGTTGCCCGTCACATCGATCTGATTGCGAAGGATCGTCGCGTTGATTTCACCGATGCCAAGGGCCGTCCCCAGTGCCTCGAGCCGAACTCCGTGGATGCTCGTCGTCGTCAAACTCGAATCGACGACCGATATGGTCGTGATGTTGTTCTCGGCGGCATACGCGAAAACAGCGTTGGCTGTAGAACCGGCAATTGTCACGCTGTCGAGCGACACGATCGAATTCTGGGCGAACACACCATTACCCTGGGTGCCCTGAATCACACCGCTTTGGATATACACTCGGCCGCCGGTCGGACCGCGGTCGCTCGTGCCCTCGATCCGCACGGCATCGCCGGCGATACCGGCAGTGTTATCGATCTGAAGATTGTCAACGATGAACTGCCCGGCAATCCCGTTGACCTGCAGCCCAAC
>JBMOHW010000343.1:0-2192 GCA_049317665.1 Terrimicrobiaceae bacterium
CGAAAGAAACTACCTGAAGACCAACATTCAAAAGAATCTCGTGTGTTTTACGAGAAATGATTCGGTGTACCCAGTGACGCAGAGTCCGTTTGTAGCCAATTTGACGCCGAGTGGCCCGGTAAAGGTTATACACTGGTTCATTCGGAATCAACTCTACGAAAATCAAAACGACCCAACGTTCTACAACAACAGATTCAACTTTTCTAATCAAAATTACAACTTGCCATTTTCGCCGTCGAGAACTCTGTTGCAACAAGAAACAAACAATCCGGTTGTGTCCGAAACGTTGTTGTATCTCAACGGAGTTCAGTTGACGCTCTTGTCAAAACCAGTGACGGTGACAAACAGGATAGAAGGTTCGTACTATTTCAAATTTACACAGCCTCTGGGTCACTCTCTCAGCACTCCCGATAGAAATATTTACACGTACTCATTTGGCATCAACCCAGCCGATCCGCAGCCTTCGGGGGCTCTTGATTTTTCTAGGATGGATTCGCGTTCGACCTTTATCAACGCTTCTCTGTTTTCCCTCACAGGTGCAAAGAGTGGGACCAAATGGAACATGTACATATTTTACACTGGGTTCAATGTCGTCACTTACAAGAACGGACTTGTTTCACTAGACTCTGGTTGGTAATGTACTCGATGATGTTGTGTTGGATGCACCACTTGATAAAGTTCAGTTGTGCCACAGTCGTCTGAATCTTTATGCCGTCTGTGTTTGGAATTTCGTACTCAAACTTTTCGGTCCGGCAAAAAGGGTCAAACAACTTTTTACTGTATCCGTCGAGACTCGATTTGTAGGCGCAGTGGACCAAGAACGGTTTCCCGTCATTGGTCTGGTACGAGAGGTTCTTCTTCTTTGAATAATCAGTTATAAACCACTCGAGGTTTCTCAGAGAAATTCCTTGGCGCTTCTCGAGAATGTCACAGAGGTACATTGAATTTTTCTCATCTTGGTAAAAATTTTGAATGGAATGAAAGAGGGTCTCCGAGCGACTCATAGTCTACCCAACTAACTTCAAATATCTATAAGTAAGTTTTGGCGGGAACCTCTTGTTTTTTCGCATGCGGGACACCCTGGTAAAAAGAGACAATCCATCATCGTGTGACCGACGTGTGGATTCTTTTCCGCCGTGGGCGACTCGACCGTCTTGGGTCTCTCCTTCCTCTGGGACACGTGCCTCTTGCAGTACCCACAAAACTTTCCGGTGAACGTACACTGTATCCCGCGCCCAGTCACGCCGAGGCACCTGTTTCCATCCGAGATGGGTTCATCGGTCACAGGTGTTCCCGAAGCTAGTGGAATGTCTCGCAAAAGCAACTTCAAAGAAATGTCGTGTCTCTTTGAAATAACTTGGGCGTAGTTCATCAACTGCTTTTGGACCTCGGCGTCCACGAGCTCTTGAAATTTTTCAAGAAGCGACATCTTGTTCTTGATGATACAACGTGGCATTTTTTTATGTGAGTACATAAATGTCAGCCGAGCGCGTACTGGCAGGAGCAGCCTCTGGTGGTATGACTGAGTTGTGGGGTGCTATATTCGGAGGTGGTCCAGATCCGAGATTTTCAGTCGGGAGACAATTGTTGCAACCCGCTTACAACCCAGTGATTCTTGCTCAGTTCATTCTCGATAAGAATAACTTGAAAACAGACACATTAACAACCATCTTCAATCTAGTCTCACCAGATGGCAAGCCCAAGTTAGAGTTGTACAAAGACCCAACAAAGAATGTTTTACAAAAGCCCGACATGGGCGCCCTAGCCTACATTTGGCAACAGTTTAGCACAATCACTAATAACGAGGTTCTTGCACAACGCATGCAAGAAAGTCTTATTACGTATAGAGACGCCTACATTAAATTTTATAGACCGATACTTGATAATTTCAGACTTGACACAGCCGACGGCCTGGCTTCTGCAATTGTTGTCTCGGCCATGACCCAAGTGGCGTTCCCCGAGAAACCACCAGTGCAAACTACTAAACCACCTCCGATAGTTACCGCGAGAGGTCAGGCAGTACCCAGTGAACTCGTTGGAAGCCCGGGACCCTCGTTTAGTGCTCCGAAAAAGGGAGAAGTTTTTGGAAGAATGGGGACTCTGGGAACCGTTTCTAACATAGTTCTTAAAAAACCTTTAATATTTCCACAGAAATGGGCCGAGGCTATGGCTACAAAAGGTATAGTAACCTC
>JBMOHW010000344.1:0-2188 GCA_049317665.1 Terrimicrobiaceae bacterium
GATAAGCTGTTTGACGATGACGCGCGGCTCATGCAGCAAAACATGGCCGAGACCAACGCCCTCTACGACCGGAGCGCCTTTTAGCGATACGGGTCGGTAAAGCGCCAGATCGCGCGGATCCTGTATTGCCTGCAATTCGCCAGAGGCAATCAGTTCGGCAAGCAGCATTGCGGTTGTCTGCAACGCCTCGATTTCTTCTTCTGAGTAGACGCGCCGAACTTTATTTTGAACAACAAGAACACCAAGCGTGTTACCGCCGCGCAAGATCGGCACGCCTAAAAATGAATGATAGGCGTCTTCGCCAGTTTCTGGTTTGTAGGAAAAAGAGGGGTGGTCTTGAGCTTCTGAAAGCGCGAGAGGTTCGGCGCTTTTCGCGATCAGGCCGACCAGGCCTTCGCCAGTATGCATAGTCGTTAAATGGACGGCTTCACGATTGAGGCCTTCAGTAGCGTAGAGTTCTAATCGCTGGTCGGCGCGAAGAACATAAACAGAGCAAACTTCCGCCACCATATTTGCAGCAATTTGGATGACGATCTTATCGAGGCGCGTCTGTGCGCTCACCGGCTCCGCGCTGATCTCGCGAAGACGGCGTAGCAGCAGGCGAGGGCCGCCAAGTGCGCTACGCATCAGATGTAATCCTATCCATCATGTGGTGTCTCAACATCCTCCTTATGGGGCCAGCGGGGAGGGAAAGGTCAAGACAAATTGCGGAAGAACGGACGGCTCCCATTTCATAGGGTCGAGCCTTGGCCGAACTTATTATATGTAAACCCCTTGCGGCAATAGTGGAGATCTTTATATTTCAATGCTTAAGCCTTGGTCCTTTCCAGCCTATCGCGCCCCTGTCACGAGGTCGCCGGTAAGCATCGGCTGCAAGGCAAAGTCTATACCGTCTTTTCGCTGAGATTGGATTCAACTTGCAGATCCCGCCTGAAGGCTCTAGTGAAAAAGCCATATTCCCGGCATAATTGACGCTCGCCGGGGCGTGATGGGCTTCAGCCAGAGGTCGTATCGATAACGACTGGCGGCATATTGGGTTTCATAACCCTCCATGAAGGTCGCATTGCCAGCGCGCATTCGAAGAAGAGTCTGCAGTCGAGAAGAGAATGTGCGTCTCAAGAATTTACTGATCGCCCTCTTGCTCCTTGTCGGTTCTGTGAACACGGCTCGTGCGATGGAATCTGTGCGCGTGCCTCAAGGCGCGCGCGCTATAGATCTAACGCATGTTGTTGAGAAACACTCATCTCAAGGCGATCGGCTCCAAGTTTCAACTGCGCCTGGGCCCGATGGCATCGTTCGTCGTATTGAAGTCGGGGCGAAAGAGGCGGGCAGTCAACCAAATTGGATTGTTTTTGCGCTAACAAATGACACAGACGAACAAATTGAACGGTTGCTCGTTGCGCCTCACTTTAGATTACAAGGCTCAGGCGTTATTTGGCCGGATCTTGGTGAGACGCGTATATCGGCCATTACAGCAAGCCAAGGTTTTCCGCCTGAAGCAGAAGACAGTGCGGATGCTGATGTTTTTCGTCTCACGCTCGATCCAGGCACGACCGTTACCTATATAGCAGAGTTGCGCGCCCCGAATTTGCCCCAACTCTATCTTTGGGAGCCTGACGCCTACAAAGACAAAGTCACCAGTCTGACGCTTTATAAAGGCATTGTGATTGGTATCTCGGGTCTGTTGGCGTTGTTTCTCACGATTGTTTTTGTTGTTAAGGGCGCAGTTATTTTTCCCGCTGCCGCAGCTCTTGCTTGGGGCGTGCTTGCTTATGTTTGCGTAGATTTTGGTTTTTGGGAAAAAATCTTTGGAACCGGCCCAGAAGCAGATCGTATCTGGCGTGCAGGTTCTGAGACAGTGCTCTCGGCAACCCTTGTTGTCTTCCTCTTTGCATATCTCAACCTCAGTCGTTGGCATGTGAGGGCTTGGCATGTCGCCGCCTTGTGGCTTTTTATTTTAGCGAGTTTGATTGCTCTAGCGTTGTTTGATGCGCCAGTCGCCGCAGGCGTTGCGCGTATTTCTCTTGCAACAATTTCTGTCGTTGGATTGGCATTAGTTCTCTATCTCGCGACACATGGATTTGATCGAGCGATCATGCTGATCCCGACATGGTTTCTCCTTGTCGTTTGGGTTGCTGCAGCAGGTCTTGCGATTGCCGGTTGGATGACAAATGACCTTGTCCAGCCA
>JBMOHW010000345.1:0-2176 GCA_049317665.1 Terrimicrobiaceae bacterium
CATCAATCATATCGGCAACTGGGAACTCTACGCCCAGCTGGTTTTTGAAGTGCCCGAGGCGGGATTCGGGACCGTGTATCAGGCCCTTCGCAATCCGCTGGTCGATGATCTCGTCAACCGTGATCGGCGGCGATTGGGCGTGAAGACATTTGATCGCAAGCGTGGCTTCAATGCCGCCATCGCCCTCCTCCGCGAGCCGGGAATTGTCGGCGTGTTGGTCGATCAACACGCGGGAGATGGAGGGATGTGGACACCATTTTTCGGCCGGCTCGCTTCGACTTCCACACTGGCGGCCGCCCTGGCCTTGCGCACGAACGCCGCTGTCATCCCGGTCGCCATTTACACCTCGGGATTCGCCCGCTGGCGGGTCGTCCTGAGCGAGGAGGTGCCATGGCAACCGGGGAAAGCCGAGCAGCTCACCTCGGATCTCAACCACGCGCTGGAGGAACAAATCCGGGTATCCCCGCAGGATTGGTTCTGGGTCCACAACCGCTGGAAAATGCCGTGGCCAAACTTCCTTTGCGCATCGGCCAAGCGCGGCGTCTTCGTCGCGCCCGGGGGGGAGGTGCGGCCATTTCGAATCGTCGTGCGTTCCCCCAATTGGCTGGGCGATGCTGTGATGTCCGCTCGTGCGGCGAGGGCCTTCCGCCATGGTCGCCCCGATGCCAGACTCGCGATCCTGTGCCCGGAAAAGCTCGCCGACTTTTGGAAACAACTTCCAGAAGTTGACGAGGTCATTACCTTTAAGAAGGGAGAATCGTTCTGGTCGGTTGCCGCGAAACTCCATGGGCGCTTCGATGTTGCCGTTCTTTTTCCTAACTCCTTGCGCACGGCTTTGGAGGTCTGGATAGCCGGAATCCCGAGGCGCGTGGGATTTCGTGGCCACCATCGATCTTTCCTTCTCAACCAAATCATCCCTCCGGCGCGCGAGAAGCTCCGCCGCCCCGAGCATCACGCCGACGGCTACTGGCGAATCGCCGCGCGCTGCGGGGCCGTCGAGACGGCGGAGGTTTCGCCGCAGTGGGCGGCAGCGTCCGGAGTGCCGGTCTTCGGGATTTGCCCCGGTGCGGAGTTTGGACCAGCGAAGCGATGGCCAACCGAACGGTTCCGTGAAGTCATCAGTGCCATCAACCGACAGATCGAGTGTCAGTGGGTTCTTCTCGGGACCGGGGCCGACCGCGAGCTCGCGGCGGAGATCGCGCAGGATTTTTCGAATGTCGAGGACCTGACCGGCAAGACCTCGCTGTCCGAGCTCATCGAGACTTTGCGCCATCTTCGAGTGCTTCTGACGAATGACACCGGAACAATGCATCTTGCCGACTTTCTCGGCACGCCGCTCGTTGCGATTTTCGGATCGACCGAGCCAGCACTGACCGGCCCTCGGGGTGCGAGATCCAAGGTGATCCGCCAACAGGTCGAATGCAGTCCGTGTTTTCTACGCGAGTGTCCGATCGACTTCCGCTGCATGCGCGAGGTCTCCACGGAGGCCGTCGTTGCGGCACTCCTGAACGCAGCGTCGTAAAATGGTCAGAGCTTGGGAACCTTGACGGCAAGGCCGGCGGCGGCCGCTTGCGCAGCGGCGGGGGAAACCCCGGCGGCAACGAGGCGAGATTTTACGGCTTGTAACGGGATTGTGAGACCGTCCGTCGCCGCCCACTCGGCAAACAATCGGGCCGAGGAGGAGTCGAGGCGTGAGCGGATTTCCGCGAGCGTTGGAGGTTCTCCGGGAGGAAGGTCTGCGCCATCTTTCCAGATTTGAAGCCAGTATTCCTGCTGGAGACAGGAGGCTTCGATCTGCGCCCGGATGAAGCGGGTCGCTTTTGCGGAATCAAGGTCGTTCGCCTCCGCTTGGCGGGCCGTCCGCTCGATGACAGAGGCTTCGCGGGCCGTATCTCGAATCGGGATGTTGTTCGCCCGTTTTGTCCAGGCAACGTCTCGGGCGAGATGGAGGCGTTGTGCCATCAAATCGACGACGGGCTCGGCATTTTCCGGCAGCGGCGGCGGGTTCGATGCGCACGAACAAAGGATGAGGGAGGCAATGGCTGCGAGGATCCGTGCGGGGAGCTTCCCCGCGAGTCCGGACTTTGGCGAACTGGGACGATTCGTTTGCACCTCAGGGCCCAACACAACGGCATCGCCTCGGCGACGGCAATGCAAATGTTCTGCCTGTTGCGGC
>JBMOHW010000346.1:0-2167 GCA_049317665.1 Terrimicrobiaceae bacterium
TTGCGCTTACATTATAGACCAGAGATGATGCTGCTAACTTAGCGAACACGCCACAAACAGTATCTTCAATGCCGTTTAAGTTGCCTTCATTGTCGAATAAAGGCACAGTCATAATAATCTTAAAATTAGCCATTGGGCTAATAGTGATGTGCTGGTTATTGCTAGGTGTCAGATAAGGATCATCTGGAGACACGATCACAGAGTTAGCAAGAACTGTGGCAGGCGGAAAAGCAAAGACTTGGTATTTAGTGTTATCTACTAGCGCGGTGGCTAAAGTAGTGCGGAGTGTAGTTATCGCTACTGGAGGCATTAGCCCACCATTGAGCGAGGGTCTAGCGCGTGTGCAATCAATCCTCGCACCTTAGCGAGAAGCTGTGCGCTCATTCGGTAAGGGCTTGGCTGGAAATCGACTGCGTTACTGCCTGAAAGGGTGGCTGTACGCGCTTGCCAGATTTCAACAGATATCATAAGAGCTGCTTGCTGGACTGCTGTGTCTGTTGTCCAGTCTGTGTAATTTGTTGCCGTGACTTTACCAAAAGGGGCAATAGGATGCACTGGCTTGATGGCAGCGTGATTTGTAACCATCGTTATTGAGTAAGGTGTGACCGCTGTTATAACTTTTGATCCGTTAAAGGAAGAGCCACATCCAGTTATTGTAACTGTTTGTCCAACATAATAAGTGTCTATAAGTTCTTGATCAAAGTAAAGTGTTCCCTCACCCACAATGCTGGAATGTGACACAGCATAATTACTGTTAGTCCATAACATAGGAAGTAGGACTGCATCAGATGCATCACAAACTTCCTGCAAAACGGCATCTGTGTACAGGGTGCCGACTCCAAGTGTGGAGCGTAATTCACTTACTGTCGTGAGAGCCATCTTGTTTCCTTTCTAAAGACTCTGGGGAGTAGAGGGCTACTACTCCCCAGAGCGACTTAGTTACCTAGTTATCAGGTTAGGTTGAACCAGTTTGCGCCAGCCGCTAACTTAGTGGCAAGTGCTCCCTGACCGAATAGTAGAATGTCTACAGTTCCGTCTGAGTTAACATTAGTGCGAAGCTGCTGACGAGCACCCTCGTACCATGTGTAAGCATCTGGGTTAATAACAGCCATTGAATAATCTGCTGTTCCTACTCCACCAGAACCCTTCATGTAACGAGATACACGAAGATCAAGACCTGCAACATTACCGCGCAAGCTTGTTGGTGAAAGTGCTCCTGCATTATTTTGAGGATTTGCAGCGATGTAAATTGGTCGACCAGCATCATTGTATGACATGATGTTAGCCCACTGCTCTGGTGTGACAACCATGTTGCGAGCAAAACCAAGTGAAGCAGAATAAACTGCTGCCGCTGCACTTGATACATAACTTAGCAAACCTGTTGCTGAGTTAGCCTGTGCTGTTGCGTTAAGAGTACCTGCGCCCTGAATAGCAGTTGTTACAAATTCTTCAGTATCTTTTGCGTAAGCAAATTCCATCTGAACAAGAAGCTCATCTAGAAATGCAGGTGTTGAATTTGTTAAGAGTTCTAGAGTTGTGATCGCGCGACCCTTAAATGATTTCTTTGTGACTGTGATAAATGATGCTTCAAGTTGTGAATCTGTAACTGCACCATTCTCATCGATCTGATCGACTAAAGGCACTTCAGTAATCTTAGGCAACTCAAATGTTTTTCCAAATTCTGGCATTGTTCCGCGAGAAACTGAATCAATCATTGGGCGATCTGCGTTAGACAAGAAGTTAAGTAATTGTGTGCTTTGTGGTGTTGGGATAAATCCTGCACCTGTTGTTTGATCGTTGTCAGCAGCGCGAAGCCATTGACGAGATTCATCATCACCAAAGAGGTTAGCCTTTAGTGTGTTTTCCAAGTAATTGCGCTTTGTAACTTCGATTCTTGGAGATGTGTAGTACATCGCTGTAACAGTAGGGCGAGCAGCCTCAACAGCTGCAGCTTCTACTGATGGTGCTTCAACTGTAGTGGTTTCTTCCACGACTGTCTCGCTTTCTGTAGTTGGGATTACTTCGTCAGGGATTACTTCCTCTGCCGCGATCTCTAGTACCTGAGCAGACTTAAAGGCTGGCTCTGTTACTAGAGAAACTTCTTTTAATTTAGCCGCTGTGACAACTGTGTAGCCGTTGCGTGATGGCTTAGATGCAAGGATCTCTG
>JBMOHW010000347.1:0-2162 GCA_049317665.1 Terrimicrobiaceae bacterium
ATGGAAACTGAACCGAGTTGTATATACGTTGTTCAGCCTGCGTAATGAACCGATTTAACTGAGCCGTAGACGAAACCGTAGACGAGTCCGCAAGCGTAATCGCCGGAAAATTGTTTTCCGTATAGGTTTGTATTGCGGCTACAAGCTCAGCGTAGTTCATGCCATTGGGCCTCGTGCCATCAGACCTTTAGTAGCTGCGCCAGTGCCGCGGACTTTGATGCCGTCGGTTTTGACTTGCTTATTGTCAACGTTTTTGCTGATGTTGCCAACGCTCATATTGACCGTATCGGCTTTGCTGCGGTTAGGTTCTTTGCCGGGGGTAGGAGAAATTTTCATCGCCTTACCATCCATAGTGTGCGGCTCAGCATAGACGCTGGCTGGGCCAACTTCTTTACCGTCACGTTTCATGCTGAATTTAGCCATTATTTGCCCCTTTGGTTAGCCACTTTAGCCATACCACGGCCCATGCTCTTCATCATCTCGTTGGTCTTGCCACCTTTGGCTAGCTTTGTCATAGGCTTGCCGGGGTGCAGCTTTTTCTCATGCTTGTGCACTGCGCCAGCAATCATCTTTTTGTCTTGTTTCAAGTCCGCTTTGTCCATTTTGAACTCCTAAGTTACAACTATCGTTACTGTACCGATTTCCACTGCCATTGCCAAGTTATTTGGGGTCAAAACGGCATCAAAACTGGATGAACCCCCCACTGGGTTCCAACCCCACTGAAATACTCGGCTACCACCACCGTTGAAACCATCTGCCAACAAGCCAGAAACTTGGTAACTCAAATCAGGACGCGGATCGCGCACCCCTTGCGGGTCATCAACTGGGTACATACCCAACTGAAGCTGCGGCTGATCTGGACTCCAACATTCTGGACACACCAAAATATTGTAAAGCTTTGTTTTAACTACTTCTTTTTTTAAAGTAGTCAACTTATATCTAAAACCACAACGGTCACATTCCGCTATGCTGTTTTTGCCGGATGCAAATCTGTTACCCATGCTATACCTTGGCTGGTTTTGCTAAGGTTTTCATACTTGCGCGAATGTCTTGCAACATTTTTCTCAAAGCCATTCTTGCTTGCATTACTTGATCGGGTATTGGGTTGCTGCTGTTGCCATACTTTCGACCGTCGGGGCTGCGCATGGGGTATTTCAACGCGGCTTGCACTTGCTCTTTTTTGACCACAACATAAGGCTCAATTGCTTGCAAAAACTCCAACGCAGTTTCATTACGGGCAACCCAGCGATGTTGCACTGCCCAACGACGACCATTCGGTGTTCTGTTTTCAGAAGTTGAAATGCTGCCACCAAAGCGCTCAAGAAATAGTTGAAGGCACGGCAAACTTGTTTGGGTAACAGTTGTGTGCAAACTGGTTCTGTAACCGTGCAAACAAGCCTTTTCCTTAGACATTTCAACCATGACGCAGCCTTCTCCGTCAAAGAATCCTGCCGCCCAAGCTAAAAAAAGACTATCGGTAGCCATTACCCACCCCCAATAAACATCTGTCTAGGCACAAGACGCAACGCGGCGCGTTCTTGATCTTCGTCAGCCGCTGTCATCCATGCCTCGTCGTACTGCGCCTTAAGCACCATCAGCCTGTCCATACCACCGGGAACCTTCAAAGCGATGTAATAGGCCAATCCAGCCACCATACAGGGCACAAAGCGGAAGGGTACATCCATCACATTGACACCGTTACCAGCATCTTGCACACGGCGCATGCGCCAGTAGACAAACTGATAGGTCTGGGAGCCGTCAGGCGTAGGCCACATGGTTACGCGGGGTACGTTGTTAATGTAAATCTTGGCATTCGCACTTGCAGTATGGGATGCAGCCGTCGTTCCGTTCTGTCCACGGAAGCAGTTGCTCAAAGTGTTGCCATCAATGTAGTTGTAGAAGATGGTTTCGCTGTCAAGGTTGATAAAACCAATGGCAGGCAAGCCCACGACGTTGGAAAGGACGATAGTGTCTGCGGTAGCGTTGATGCTGGTGGACAAAACCGCCGTTGTTGGCATTACTTGCCCGTCCAAGCGTTGATACCAGACCTGAATTGGACGCGCTTGGGTTAGTTTGTTGGGTAGGGTGGCGTATGTGGACACACTCACGCGGGTAATTGTCAAATCAGACTGGGTTGCCGCCACATTTGCCTGTGTTCGGAT
>JBMOHW010000348.1:0-2161 GCA_049317665.1 Terrimicrobiaceae bacterium
TCTCCAAATAATTTAGCATTACGGATATTATGGTAAGAAAACTTTTATTATTTATAACTTTTATTATTGTAATTCAATAACAAAATTTATTCAAAAAAATCGCTGTGTAAGTATAAGCCTCTAATATTGGTCTTTTAATCTCATAGTACGCATTTTACCAGTTTTACCAAGTCCCACGGCTCCTAAGACCTGTTGTGCTTCTGATGGAAGAAGGGGCTTTGCGGCAGAAACTACTGACTTAATTGCACCAGAGTTTTGAGAAACAAAATCTTTGACTTTATTAAATGCATTCGCTAAACTATCAAAAAATCCGCCACCAACCATACGTTGGGTTTCTTTGCGTGTTACGTAACCAGCGAGAGGAGCATCTAATACTTCTTTAGATGTTACAGGTGATTTAATGATGAGTGATGAGCCTTTTTGGGATTGGAAGAAACCGCTATTAACTGCAACGAGCCAGAGATTAAAGCCTACAACGGATGATGATGTTTGGTTATTTACGGTGACATTCGCTGAAAATGTGTAGTTGCCATTGAGACCAGCACATTGACCTGTTGCGAGTGGAATATCGACACCGAGTTTGAGAATTACAAATCCTCCTGAAAGTGCTACTGAATTTGATGTGGAATTATTTGCGGAGCCAATCCATTGGTTGTAAGACATATTTACACCGTTGCGTGAAGAAATAGAATATAAGTTTTGTGTATTGTATGATGACAATATGCCTGAATTATTATCCCAATTGATTGAAACTTGAGTAATTGGTAAGTAGTAATCCGCATCAGTCTTAGCGTAATTGGTAGGCTTAGCCATTAAAATCAAGTAGTCTGGTATTGAACTCAATGTCACGGTTTGGAACGGAACGGCAGGTAATGAACCTTTAGCGGGTACTGTTTGTGCATTGCTGAATACATAGCGTGGGAACTCCATAAAAGGAACAAAATTTGTCACTGGTAATGGTAGGTCAAGTGGCGGAGTAAGTGTTGTGACATAAACTAAAGAATCTCCAAATGGTTGAACAACTGTTCTGTTGTAATCTAATGCACTGAATACTTTGCCATTTTGTTCAGTTACACGTAATACACGACCGTTTAAGCCAGTAAAAGAAGGAGTGTTGAAGTTCATGATGAGGGCAATGTTTTGGATGCCAAAGAGAGCAGAGTCCCATTCTTGGCATTCGCTCCAAGTAAAAGGTGATAATTGGAGTTGTTCTGTAGATCTAATTGAAACGAAGAGAGGATATACTGTAATTAATGCGGGAGGTGAGGCTGTGTTATTGGTGCCGACTGGGATGCCATTGACATAGTTGTATGTAATGGTTTGGTAAATGTAAGAACCAGAACCAGTTAATGGTGTTCCAGCGGGATTTGTGAATACTAAGCCATAGAAAGCACCATTGGGTTCATCTTCATCTGATGATGAGTTATTGAAACCGGCGAGGGGATTTCTGTTTGTGAGGTAAGCATCATTGTAATTGGCATATGTATCTAAATAAGTTGGGCATGTGCGTTTTGAGCGATTTTTCTTGCTATCGACTAAGCGTGTAATTTCATTAATTACGTCTTGCTCATTCACCGTTACGGTGGTGTTGTTAATAGTTGCTGATAATGTTTGGCATAAACGATGGAGAGGGAAGGCTGAAGAAGCGAAATCTACACCAATATTTACAACAGGTTGATTTAATACTACATTAGGGGATGTAACGGTAAATTGTAAATAGCATGTTGAGTTCCATTGGATAGCTCTATCAACATATGTGGATTCGCTGGGAATTTGAATTTGGTATGTTTGTTGCGAACCATTATTAGAGATGGCGTAAAAAGGTGTCACGGTATTTGATAAGGCACCTTTATTAACTCCAAATTTTGGGCGTTTAGAAACTACACGGTCGTCATATACGGCAACTGCTTCAATTGCTGACATTTTTTGTATATATATTATAAAAATAAAATATATAAACTAAATCTAAATTTCTATAGGTTTCTTTTTCTAAAAAGCATCTTTAAAGAAACGCTAGATAAATTATACAGGGTTAGAGGATAAAGTTGATTATCTAATCTATTTCTCCAGAAAACACTTACATCTATATTATTTAATGATGTTTTGGATGTTGTCATACTTGACATTCTATATTCAGCAGTTGGTAAATATGAAATAAATT
>JBMOHW010000349.1:0-2157 GCA_049317665.1 Terrimicrobiaceae bacterium
CAGGCATGTGGAAGACCCCAACGGGGATCCAAATTCCTTCCAGGTGTTCAGGTTCAGGGAACCGAACCTCTATTCGACGGGTTGGAGGCCATAGCGGCGCTCACAAGACTTCTCTTGATGAGATAAAGCGACTCATCAGCGGTATGGTGGGTGCGACACATGACGGCGACACGCTGCCGTGTGCTCGGCCGGAGGCAGGGGGCGATGAAGCCAAAACTGCAAACCTGCGTTTTCGCCGTGATAGCGGACGATTGCGTCCCGATGCATCTCGCTGCGTGAGATGTGGTGATTCTTCAGTACCCCCGACAGGGATTCTTGAATCCTCATCGTTGCCTTGAAAAACGCTGGTTTCCAAAATTGACTTCCCTCAATCCGACCATGTTTCAGGGTAGGCCGTCGCCCTTCGCGGCCGCCCGCTGAAGAGAGAGACCAGGGCGGCCGGCGAAGAGGGCGAGTAGTCCGCAGGAGGTCGCACTGGGCTCGGAAGCCGTCAAAAGCCCATTAGGCTGGGTCTGCGACCCCCGAGAGCGTTCCGCGTGGCCGCATTTCTAACCTTGGAAATGCGTTCTGGTCCGGCGCCCCACCGGCAGTCACACCACGGTGTAGAGCGGCTCCGGGCGCTGCTCAGAGCCCTTATAGGAAAGACTGACTGGCGAACTAAGTGGGAACTGACTTCAGCTGCCTGAACGAATTCGCAGTTTTGGTGAAATCATTTCGCCATCTCTGCGAATCTCGAAATCGTTTCGCCATCTCTGCGATTCTCAAAAAGCAGGCCGCGCGGTGGATACACCATTTACGAGTGGGTGCCCAAGGAGCAGAAAACGCGGTTTTATTCGTGAAACATGATCTCCTGGCCTCACCGCTCCTGGGGAATCAGAAGTTTGGTGAGCCTTGGCACGCCGTTTGAGTTTCCATTTTTCGTCGGCGGCCATCAGCCTTAAAGGAGATCCAGAAATATGAAAACACTTGTTTCATTCGAAACCCTTGCTCCTGCTCTTATCGCCATCGCATTGCTTGCAGGACCGGCAAATGCGGCCGTGATCTTGGACAACACGATCGATGCGACGAATCCGCTGACCACGAGCCTTGGCTCCATAACAGTCACTAATTACCAAGCCAAGATATTTACAACCCCAAGCACCGGAAGCTTGGCGCTCGATGGGATGAAGATGGCCCTTTACAGCCAAACCGGAAACGTTGCAAGAACGGTCTCGGTGGACCTAAAGGCTGTGGATGGTTCCAATAACCCTACCGGATCGGTTCTAGCTACGGAGAGCTTCGTCCTGAATCTGACCAGCACTCCCACCTACTATGACATCGATCTTAACGCAGCCATTTGGGGCTTGTCCTCCGCGATGACTTACGCACTGGTCTTTAGTAGCGACGCCTCTAGTTCAACCACCTCGTGGACCCAGCCGCCAAGCAATAACAGCTACTCGATGTCGGGTGGTTTCACGTTCGTGGGTACCCGGCGCACGACCAACTCCGGAAGCACATGGTCCGCGAATACCTACAATAACGGGCTGCAGCTTTCCGTCGCTCCAGTACCTGAGCCCTCCGCGGCGGCCTGCGTGGGCGGTTGCTCCCTCCTCGGTTTTCTGGTCTGGCGAAAGCGATCGAGTGGTAAGGGGGTCAGTTCTGGAAGATGAGGAGGATCGGCGGCGGTTCATCCGCACGCTGGGAGAGGCCTGCGGGAGAACCGGCTGGCAAGTGCCTGAAAGCTCGGCGTGCCCATGAGCCGGATCATCGCGGAGGCCGGCGTCAAGGATTGGGTTCGGGTCTTCCTGAACCTCCGCCCGACCCGCTCGACCGAACTCGCCGAGCGGGGAATCCCGATCCAGGACTTCTGCCGCTGGCTCGGACACACGCCGAAGGTGGCCCTCGAGTACTACATGCAGGTCCGCAGCGAGGGCTATGCCACTGCCGCCGCCGAGATCGTGACGCTTGATCTCGGCAACCTGAAGTCGGCGTAGCGCCGCTTCCCTTTCTGTGCTGCTCCCTTGTTGGTGCCCTGAAGGCGGTCAGTCCGCGTAGGCTGCCCAAGGCGAACTTCCCTGCCCGCTCGCCTCTCGGGCCCGTCTTCAGCCCTCGTTCATCGCGGGATTCCGCGTGTTTCGCATCCCCGAAAAAACTTCCCTAAATCCGACCCTGCATCTG
>JBMOHW010000350.1:0-2155 GCA_049317665.1 Terrimicrobiaceae bacterium
GCCGCCTACAGCTTCTTCTTTATTGTACAAAACGGACACATTGAATCGATCGAGACGTGTCCATCCTTTATCTGTAACACACTCGCCACTCATTATGACGATCTGGACGCTCCGCTCGTCCAAGAATTATTGGAGATTACGCACAGTATGAAAGATGTCGAGGATACTATCGATACACACGAGGTCGTCGCCTATTGGATGGTCCGCGCCAATCACCACATTGGTTCCTCCTTTCCAAATATTCCTCTTCGTGTTCAATCGTCATCCACAATCACATCCGTATCTACATCCATACCATCTTCCATCAATCGTGTCTTTCAGCAATTCTCGATGGAAAAGGCCTCGTATGTGTTGGAGAAAGGGAAGGATCTGCATGTCTCGTTAGGATTGCATGGATACACTCATTTCACGTCACCCATCCGACGCATGATGGATACCATGATCCACCATCAGATTACTTATGGAACGATATGGCCATGGACATCTTTACTAGAAAGAATCAATGAATTGGACCGTGCCTCATCGCGATTTCATCGCACCTGTCGTTTGGTGGAAGCGATCGATCGTGTGTTTTCTTCCAGCACACATGCCGTCATGACCGGATATTTGTATGAAAAAATAGAACGAGGATATTGGAGAATTTACGTCCCTGACCTAGAATCGTTTCTTAAAGTTCATGTCGTTGCTCGTGAGATGCTTCCTCTGCATCCACTCGGAGAATCTTCCATCGATCATATTCAAATCGGAGATGCCATCATACTCGATGTACATCAAAAACCAGCAGGCTTCATGCCCATGGAACAACTTCTTGTAACGGCAAGATTGCTTTCTTTCGATTCATAAAATTAATTTGTATAAATATATAGATAATGGATAGAATTATCTATAATACCAGGAATGACATCAATTCCTGGAAGACATCGCTATTGCTCCTTGACCAGACCTCATGAAGCACTTCCTGAACAAGGGATGGTGTTTCAAACTCCATCACCTCGCCTCCAGGACAAGATCGGAGTCCGGTGGTGGTGTAGAAGAGGGAAGGAAGTTGTTTCTTGTTGACCATTCGCTTTTTTAAAACCTCTGGAAGATGATTCAGCGACCAACAATCGCGGGGATAATAGTGGGTGGCCACAAAACGGGCATTCGAAAGGGCCTTGCCCTTGTACACGATGTAGGCCCGTTCTTCTTCTTCTAAGAGCTTGGCGATGAGTGTTCTGTTCTTGATGATGGTGATCACTTGGTCGGAAAAATAAAGCTTGGGAAAAAAATCGTTGGACCGGCACATATCGAGCGCGGTGTATCCTTTGATGTCTGCCATGGAGGGATCGGCACCGCGAGAGAGGAGGAGGCGCGCTGCTTCCAGATTTCCGTACTTGGCGGCGCTGCGCAATGCGGTGACGCCGTTCCGATCGGTCCAATCGATCTGATGATGTGGATCATGCCTCAAAAGGCTCTCCAGAAGGGATGTTTTATTATGGGGCTGTTGTGCGGCAAAGACGATGGGTGGAGTCCGAAAGTTGCCGGATTTTTTCGCGTGATTGGCACCGTGTGCCAGAAAGATGTCGACCAGATCGACTCGTCCCAAACGGACCGCGAGACACAGTGGCGTATAGGTCTCAGAGGATTTATCCACAGGGCATCCTCTTTTCAAGAGGAAACGCGCGATTTCCTCGGTACATCTACACTCCACCGCAATCGCGAGCGGGGATTCCGTATCGGGATCCACAATCGAAGGCTCCTCCTGGAAGAGCGTCGTGAGTCTTGCCAGGCGAGTCTTCTCCTCTAGCGTTTGGGTAGAAATCAGAAAATGGAACAAATCCATGGACCTGTAAACAATCAATCGGATCAAGTAGAAAGAGAGTCAGATCAGTACACGTATCCAATGATTTATGTGCCGTACTTTCTTTCTTTCAGTTTTTCAAACGATGATGTCTCATTTCGGTATCGGATAGAACACGATCCGTAAGAAATGTGCTATTTCGCATGTGGTACTGATAGACATCAACGCCTTTTGTATCCCGCCAGACTGGATTCTTGGCACAAAAAGAAGGTGTGTTGTATGTATACGTATGAGCACCGTGGAACATGAGTCGTTCGCTTGGTAATTCAATCACTTCCATCTCATGATTCACATTGACAAGGACTGTCGTTGCCA
>JBMOHW010000351.1:0-2152 GCA_049317665.1 Terrimicrobiaceae bacterium
TTCTTGGCCAAGGCTAGGGTTAGCTTGCCTGTGGTGGGGCTGATCTTGGTGGGGGCTTCCACATCCAAGCCCTTGAGCATGGTGGCAAACTGCACGTTACTCATCAACGTCTTGCGTACCTCTGCCTGCGTTTCCTCGTCACCAAGGATGTGCTTGACCGCAAGGTCTTGTTTGCCCACAGCTTGCAGTGCGCTGACCAGATGGGCTTTCTTCTGAGCCACCGTGTCGACAAGGTGCGCTTTCAAGGCTTCGGTATCAAGTTTGAGCACAGGATGAATGAACATACTCAGCGTCAGATCAATCAGCTTAAGTTCACCTTTGGGAAAACCTGAGAGCATCATGTGTTGAAAGATGTTGTACGTTAACTCCACATCATTACGGCAGTACGCACCATACTTGGCAAGGGCATCGGGGCTAAAGAACTCCCGCCCTACTCCCACAGCGTTACCCACCTCAGTGCCCTTTTGTCCAGCGCCATAGCGTACAGCCATCGATGCAAGGGACACGCTTTGATCTACGCCATGCAGGGCACGCCCCATGCTCATGGTATCTAACCAACCCTTGGGCTTGATGCCGTATCGCCACGACAGAATCGCCCCATCAAACATGGTGTTGTGTGCTAGCACAAGTGAGTCATCCCACGGCAAAGTGTCCAGTACCTTTTGGATGTGCTCATTGGTGCCTGTCACCCACACACAGCGTTCATCATTTATCTTGTACGCAAAGCCAATGGTTTCGTACTTGTCGTGACGCACGTACTCTTCCGTACTGATCTTGGTCAAGCTGTACTTCTGATCGTAGTAAGTTTCAAAGTCGATTGTGATTAGATTCATGAGTTCCTTCTAGCCAGTACATCAAGACCTTCTTCGGCAATGATCTCGTCTTCTGTTTTAAACACCGTGCCAAGGGGCGCGGGTATCCGTTTAATAGCCAAGTGCTTGCGTGTCGGTGTTAACTCTTCTTGTAGTATGGCTTTGAGTTGTATTAAGTTATCTTCTCTCGCAACATAAATTAGGCCACCAGCGTTCATGATCTTGTCTAACTCACGCACTTGTAATTCAGTCAGTTGATTTTTGCCTGCCTTGCACTCAATCGCTACAAACCTGCCAGCCATGCAGCAGATGATGTCGGGGATGCCTTGCCTGCCGTATCCGTTGGCGGGGGGCATGAAGTAGTAGATACCCAGTGCATCAAGGATGGCACGTACACGGGCTTTGACTTTAACTTCGGGGGTCTGTGCCATCTGCTACCTCAATCAGTTTAGCCAAGTAATGCTGTGCCTTACGCAAGTCCTCTACCCCACCCTTGTAATTCCAGCGTGTGACGTACTTGATGATGTTACCTTCAAGAAAACCAAGGTCATTGCTGACGATGTAGTCCCAAGGTTGTATGGCCCTGTCCATGTAGTGATCGCCCCCCACCTGCATATCATTGGCAGTGGGGAATAGTTCCATTTGTTTTACCGGCTTAATCATTTTGTTTTTCCTGTAAGAGTTTGTCGTAGTACTGCTTGGGCATTGGTGCTTTCTTTTCGAGAAACCCACGTAACCATTCAGCACCACCAAGTTCGTTAAAAATAATCCACTGCCTGTCAGACATACGGATGTTTCTAAATGTTATTGGCTCGGGTGGTTTTGGTCTTGGCATTATCGTTTCATCCCCCTGATGTAAGCCGCGAAGCTTGCCATAGTGTCCTTCTCAAAGGCTTTCATCTTCTCAATCTCTCGCGCCACTTCTTCGAGCACATCGTTGCGTTGTTTGTTCGGGTTTACGTATTCTTGGATGTCATCATCGTCGTTCATAGTAGGTTACCTTCTTTCCAAAATTTGTATTCAGCTTTGTAACGTTTCATAAACTCACCCATCGTGATCGGTGGGGGCGGGGTCTTGTCTTCACCCAATAACAAATACCAATCTTCTAATACAGATTCCAGTACATCAACGTTCAGGCCAAACGCATCTGCTACCGATTGCCATACACCATGCGCTGCTTGTGCTGATGCCGCCCTCCAAACGCTAGCCATAGGGGATTCGTTGTCAACATTGATTGGCTTTTCGTTTTCATCCATGAACATGATGTTGTACACCTTCGTAGCTTCATCACCTACACCCATCCAATCGCGTGCCTCAGTAGCTTCAAAGTAGTTATGCAG
>JBMOHW010000352.1:0-2138 GCA_049317665.1 Terrimicrobiaceae bacterium
ATCAGGACTGTTAAGCCATTTGCAGCAGAAACCAAATCGAGGATGCATAATTATTTACCGTTGTTGTTACCTAGCAATTGTAACACATTCGGCAATAAATCTCTAGTGATATTAGCAAGTTTTTGGAGAGGTTCGGCAAGATCAGTATGATGATCTACTACTACCCATTGTTTACCGCTGCTGCGTATAGCTTCGGCCAACAGTCCAACATAGTTGGTTCTGCGTTCAGTTGGTTTGGTTTCCAGGTCAAATCCAACCATAAGTATCACATCGGCTACACTTGCTACCAAATGGGCAGCAATTATGTCATCGACTGAATCTACAGAAAAATCAAACTCTCCACCAAATGCCCGCACACCCTTTGGAGACTTTAACTGTTCATAAACTGTTTGTGGAATGTAAAGATTGCATATCTTTGCATATCCTTGTGCCACCAACTTAGCGGCTTGCTGTGTGTCCCAACACACTACATTGTCAGTGTTATATCCTCGTTGGGTGCGCCAGCTGCCCCAAATTGGTGCAAGGCTTTTTATGGCCTGAACCGGTGTTGTGGGAGGCAACATGGTATTTTCGGCAAATAACCATGCTACGTTCATGGCTCTCTGTGCAAATCCAAGGTGACACAATGAAACCCGCCGCCCAATGTTCGACTATGGCGAAGTTGCATAGGTATAACTGTGAATTGATTCTTTTCCAGGAGATCAATTAACATGGATTGATTCTTATCTACAACTACTGTGTATGGATTTACCACCAACATATTCAGTGCTATCCATTTAGATGCGTATGGATATTGAAAGAAACCTTGTTCCTCCACTTGATTGCAATAGATGACTTCCCAGTCTTTTAACACTCTTGGTAAGTTTTCTGGAGTGACTCTACTGCCGTTGACCAATACTAATCCTTCACGTAATGGAACTATAGTTGAATCGATGTGCACTCCTGCGTAGAAATTAACCAATTCAATATCCACTGCGGGAAATTGTTTACATAGCCAATCATAAGCAGCACGATTGCCTGATGCAGATTCTAAGAAAATCCATTTGTCGTTGAGTCGTGCTATGTTGGCAGCATCCAAGGTCATGCCTACGTGTCTGGGCATGAATAGATAATTGTCTGCAGCATCTACTACGTCTCGATAGCATTCAATTTCCATTTCTCTGCAAGGATACATCATGGCTGGATTCACAATGGTATTACCGTATACCAACAACCGATCTCTGGGACAATAGTTGTACATGCCATTGTGTTCTTGAAAATCAAAATCATCAGGACGAAATACTTCTACATTCAATGATCGCAGAACTCCAGCTAATGCATCCAGGTCTTGATTGGCTTCTTCAATAATCCAGTCCGGCACTGGGCCTGACGGTAATGGAGTTTCTTTCCACGATGTTTTTTCACTTTGGCCACGAAACACTGGATCTTTTGTTGGCCAATTGGCATGGTCGGCACGCCCTACTACCACGGATCGTAATGGATCCCATTCGTTGAAACTGTGTATCTTCATACGGTTCCGGTAAGTTGTAATGTATATCTGTCAGTTTGTCCCATGTTAGCTGCCAAGTGTAAAAAATCATCTCGCCAGCTTACCCAATCACCAGCACGCCAGCCAGTAAAAGGTTGTGCATTCATTTCTAAATAATGCCCGCTGGCCCAGTCCTCCAAAAATACAATGGTACGAACCACACTCTGAGTGGTTTCTAATCCATGTATGAGTTTGAATCTATCGTATGTGTCTCTATGTGCAGGCAATACACTTCCCGGGGGCATACGATAAAAACTCCAACCAAATCGTTCAAATGGAAATATATTGCGGAACGGTGTTATCCAATCGGGTTCGGTTTGTTTCATGTCATACATGTCACCAGTGAATCTAGTTTGTGTATAACCTAATCTGCGCCACTCACGCAATGATTGCATGTCATTGAATTGCTCATTGATGTAGTTGAGATCGCGGTGTTGTAGATCCCACCAAGGATCTACATGCCCTTGGGCCCAGGCATTATTTGTTGCGGGTATTTCCATAATGGACCACGGTTAATCCGGCAATGTTGGGTAGTGTTCGCCATGGATCAATGATCACTGATCCTTTGGGTATTTCACAATAAGGTTGTGTGTCAGGTTGATCGCCGGTG
>JBMOHW010000353.1:0-2123 GCA_049317665.1 Terrimicrobiaceae bacterium
ATTTGATAGTGAATAACATAAAAAGTTTTGAACCTGCAAGTGTAGATGGCGAAAGAAACTTGCGAGGATTTTTAGGCAATTTATCCGACACAGAATTAAATATGTGGGTATCGGTTTCCACAGGATTTGCCGATAAGGAAATACAAAAATTAGGTCAAAGCGGAAATCAAGCCGAAGCGTATAAATTATTTCAATCCAAATATGGTTTATCACAAAAACAAGTTGAAGAATTAATGATGAAATTGGGGAATTTTTTAATCTAATAAATTGAATAATTAAATTCAAAAAAAACAAAAAAAAATGGCAAACGAAAATAAAAAAGTAAGCAATTTGCAAGTTGGACTTTCAAGCGTAGGTGCAATAGCAGGTTTGTATTATGCGTTTTCCAAAAAGAAAGGATTTTGGGGATATGCAGGATTTTTTATATTAGGAAGTTTAGCAGGTAGTTTAACGGCTATGGCTATTCAATCATTTCAAAAACCAAGTGATAACAATATAACTGAATAAATATGGCACGAATTAAATCAAAAACACGAAAAGGTGAAAGAGTGATTTATACTCGAAATCACACGAACAAAACCGCTTATACTCGGCATTTAGCAGGATTGAAAAAACGTGGTGCAAATATTATTTCACAAAAAGGAATGACTATTACTTATACATTCCCAATACGAGATTTGAAAAACACTTCTACCTACGAAAATTAAAATGTCAAGCAACGATTGGAAATATTTTTTTTTAGGTATTTTATCGTCTATAACGGCAGTAATTGTTTGGGATGTTATAAAGTATGAAAAAAAATTGTTAGAATTAAAAGAAAAAGAATGAAAGTAGATAGAAGCGATATTATTGCATTTATATTGGGTATTGGAACTTCTGTAATAGCAAACATTGTTTGGGAAAAATACAAGGAAAGTAAAAAACAACTTGCATTTGGGGAAAAACAAATTATTTCGGAAATGCACTCTGCCATTGATGGACTTAAAGACCATTTGAACAAAAGTATTTAATATTTTTCTATTTCATCAATTTCACAACTGAAAGTACATTCGGGGAAATCACTACAACCTAAAAAATGGTGTCCATATTTATTTAATTTATCCATAAGCCAAAATCCACAATTAGGACAGGTGCTACGTTCTAATTTATCTTCGGCAGTAAATATGCTATATGTTAAATCATCTTCCCATATCTCTCCAAAATCAATTTCATCTACACTTCCTACAATTAAATCTGTTTCTTTGTCGTATAAGAAAAAATAAAAAGAATTATTTGCATTTAATACATAGTCATTGATTGAAACTTCATAGTAGTATGGGGATTTGATAACCATATCTATTGTAGGATATAAATACAAAGATTTTATGTAGCAAGTATTGTATGTAAAACCTTTGTTTTGGGGGAATTGTTTTTTTTCATACTCCCCCAATACCTGTTTCATAAACAATTCTACTATTTCCAAAATGAACTACGAAAGGAATTTGACCATCGAAAAAAATTCAATAATTTATTTGCTTCTCTTATTACCCAAACTACTTTATGGGGCATAATTATTGAAAATATAAAAACAAATGGATAGGAACATAGTAAAATCCAATAGATTAGATTAATTACTAAAAATATTTTAATACGTTTCATTTTACTTGATAACATAGAAAATCTTACTCAAACTAACCTTTATCAATCCATAGTTAAAATCATTAGCAACTACTTCTTTTACGATTTCATTTACGTTATCAATATGCGAACTTTCAACGCACAAAGACATTCTAATTTTTTTTGGCTTTTCACTATCTTCTTGTTCAACGGAATATTCAATCATAGCATTGTAAAACATTCCACCATCTTCTTGATTCTGCAAAACGTAAGAATACTTTTCACGTTTGATTGATTCTACTTGAAACTCTGCTATTCCACGAATTTCCATTTCCTTCACAGTTTTCGCTTCTGCATCGGTAAAAGATACCGCATTAACCAAATAGGTTTCATTCATTTTTTTGTACCCATCTGTGCCTTCTTTTAATTTTAAATACTTAACATTTACTGAAAATAAACTATTCATTTTATTTGTTTTTATTGGTTACTTATTTATTTTTATCGTTATTAAAATCAAGGGTGTGATT
>JBMOHW010000354.1:0-2121 GCA_049317665.1 Terrimicrobiaceae bacterium
TTGCTCACCCTTTCTATATACTAACTCAATGATAGAACCTACGGATTGAGATCTCAATTTGATGAATATATACTCAATATCAAACAATGATAGTTTTGATATATCAATTTCTTCTACACAACAGTTATTGATGATCTGTTTAATAGTATCAAGAACTTCTGAGATGTTGTCATTATTCTTCAAAAACAAAAGAAGTTTTTCTTCTTTCACAGTATAAGGTCTAAACCCATATGTTTTCTTTGTAGAAGGAATAGTGATCTTAAACACCGGATGTGTTATTTTGGGTAGTGCCATTTCATAGACTCCATGTTATATAATAATATCTTTAGCATCAACTTTTAAATTTGGTAAGCAAGTTTTTGAGATTCAAGTTGTATTTGGAAAGGTGATGGTGACTGATCAGGTGCTTGTGCTGGAAGATTATTTCTCAATGATGGGAAATTTAATCCTTTTGGAATCTCAGGTGAGTTATATGGTAATGCGTCTGAGTGCCATAGGTTATATGCAAAGGTAACAGACAATTTGCTAACTTGATCATTAATTTCCCAAGCAAGTGTAAGATCACCTAAGGTTGAAGGCCATGCATGATCTAATGTATATACAGTGAATTTATTTCCACGAGAATCATAAACATAGATTTGAATTTGACCCTCATAGTCTTTAGGATATGCAAACTCATAATAGTTTAACTTTGTTCCGTCAGATGACTTTCTAATATCACGTGAAAAGTTAACGATGTTACCCATCCATTTTTGAAAATATTCAAGAACCTTTCCTTGATTATCTACAAAGAAATCAAGACGAATTTGACTAGGCACATAATCAGTTGGACGAGATTCAGGATTGCCATAACCTAAAGGACGAACTTGAACAGAGTCAAGATGCATACCAGGAAGTGTTGTTGCTTCACAAAGAAATTCAATGTCTTTATTGTATTCTGCAGATGATGCACCCATAAAACTTGGTGGTGTAATACGCACAAGGAAGTGCGAGGGTTTATGAAACCCATTATACTTGTCCATTGCACTTAAGATGTCTTGTGTACTAAATGCCATTATCTTCTTCCTGCTATGATGTCCATAGAATCTTTGAACACTTTACTCTTGTTGACTGTAAATCTTTCTAATGGTAAGAATAATGCAATGTCCCATTCAGCAGAAGGAACAAGAAGAAAACGTGTCTTTAGTTGCGACTTCAAGTATTTCTTTACACAGGGTTCAAAGTATCGATACTTTGCAGATGAGTTAAGCAAATCATACGAAATTCTTAAGCGTGTTTTCTCGTCAAACTTTTTGTTTGTTGTAATTGAATACAAAGCATCCATTAGTCGTGCTCTATATTGCAATGGTAGATAGTGTAAGTTGATTCCCATGAAGTGATCGGCAGTTACTTGAAATGGGAAAATCAAAGGAAAGCGATCATAGTATGGCAAAGTGTCTTTGTGCTTTGCATCATATGCAAATAAAAACATCTGACCTACTCTAACCGTACTGCGCCTTGATTCAACCAGGCTCTTTTGAATTGCACTTGCAGGATCTACGTTTCTCATAGCAAGTGCCTTATCCCTCAGCCAATCTCTAGCCTCTACTGTATTGGCATCTACTCTATTACTTACCATTGCCTTTTGCAATAAGTTTCCAAATACTGGGGTCATTTGATTCCTAATTCTTTTTCAGTCATAACCATAAACTTCCATTTACGGTCTTTACAATATTCGTTTGCAGCTTTCCACTTTGCCTCATTTATACCATAAGTCATTACTTCCCTGAGATATCTTTTTGTTGGCTTAGACTTCATAGTAGGTGGAATAGACTGGCTTCTTGGCTTTACCTCAATTACTATGGTTTCAGATTGATTGTTGGGTAGCATCTTCTTAACCTTAAAATCTGGAAAATAGCGATGCATTTTGTTATCTATCGGGGAACGATAAGGTATAAAGAACTCCTCACTGGCCCACTCTATTATCTCCGGATGGGTATCCAGATAAAGCATTAATTTTAGCTCCCAAGAACTTCTATAAATAATTTTCGTAGGATCACCTCTGTACTTGGCAGGATTCTTAGGTTTAAAATACCCTTTGTAGCTCATAGCTTACTTGTGTCCTAAACGCTCTATAAATAG
>JBMOHW010000355.1:0-2120 GCA_049317665.1 Terrimicrobiaceae bacterium
GCGGCCGCCCGGAATTGTCGCTCCCGAAGTGGCCTCGTTTAAGGGGGGCAGGTCAAACGGACGCCTTTAATCGGGGTGAGATCAACGTCTTCGATGCGATGGACGCAATCGTCATGGAAGTCGAGGCATATCGAGCAGCAACCCGATCCGACAAGCGACGGGATGCAGCGTAGGCCCACGTAGATCAAATCGCGGCGGCACACGCGCTAGTCGCCGTTCTCCAGTCTAGGCCGCCCCGGGTCGTTCCCGCGGGCGGCCTTCTTCGTTCTCCCGTCGACCCGTCTGGCTGCCGGGAGCCGTTCTACACGAGCACGCTGAAGGCCCGGACGAAGGCCAAGAATCCAAAGACCGGGGTGAAGAAGCAGGTGGCCCGAGCGGCTGCCTGACCGTGAAGTGGGCCTGCTGACGCGTAGCAGGCCATGAGTACACATAGCCAAGTGACGGGCGTGGAGTGTGGTTGAGGTGCCCAAGCCTCGCTGCACCCACGCCCGTCGCTTTGTCACAACAAAAAACACCAGCCCGTACACCCAACCAACAGGAACCAACCCATGTTGAAACTGCATGCAGGCGTCTCGAAGAAGGTCGGCTTGCCCGGCTTCTCCAGCGCCTCGGCCTCCTGCACCATCGAGGCCGAACTTGAGTTTTCGAACGCGGCCCGGCACGGTTTGCCGAGCCTGCTCCTTGAAACGGTGCGGGTTGTAACCAATCTCCCAGGAAGCGTCACCCGATTGGATGCCCCGTGGCGGCCAAGCCGAATCCGGGACGGGGGCAGGCGGATTTCCAGCGCGCCACAAACGTGGATTGGCGTGCGCCAGGAGAGGGAGGGGATCATGAGCAGGACGACCGGACGACGAATGCCGCTGATTGCAGCCGCGATGGCGGCTTGCTGCCTGCCGGCTCTGCCGGTTTCCCCCGCGCACGGAGGTGCCCCGGGAAACTACTTCGAAACCGTCCGCGACTCGGCTCGCGACGGTGATCTGAAGGTTTCAATCGATTCGCTGTTCATGTTCCGCACCGACGACATGAGTTCCGTGCTGATGACCGACACCTTCACGCGCGACACGGCCTTTCAGACTGGCCAGACCGATCTTGGCACGATCTTTGGACCAATGGTGAATGTCACGCGGGACTGCGCTTCCGGCTGGGGGGGGGGGTTTCGCTACTACAGCCTGATCGACGGTTCCTACACCTCCGATCAAGCCGCCTCGGGCGGCGGACGGTTCACGGAAAATTTCAACGGCCTCCAATATACAGACCTGGTACAGTTCAACACGAGTTACTCGTCCACTCTGCACAATTTCGAGTTCAACCTCCGCAGGGCGATTCGGCCGGGAATGAACGTGTATCTCGGGTATCGGTTTTTGGAGTTGGACGAGCAGTTCACCATCCAATCGCGGAATCTTCTTCCCCAGGAGCCGCCGATTGAATCGAGCAGCACGAGCCTGAGCAACCAGCTGCACGGCGGGCAAATCGGCGCGCAGATCGCGGTGATCCAGTGGTCGAGATTCGGACTGGATGTGGGGGGGAGTACGGGCCTCTACAACAACTTCGTCCGGCAGGGAATGCTCGTGGCAGTAGACGGTATCGACTACGCGCCCCAGATCATCCGCGGTTCCCAATTGGCCTTTGTGAACGATCTCAATCTGACCGGAACCTACCGCTTCACCAACCACTGGTCGCTGCGGGCCGGCCTGCAAATGCTGTGGCTGACCGACGTGGCTCTGGCACCGGAGCAGACCCAGACCAACAACTTCAGGACGCAGACGTTCGCCATCGACCAGGGCAGCGACGTCTTCTATTTCGGTGGCTTCACGGGCTTGCAGTATGAGTTCTGATGTTCCTCCGGCGGCCTCGGGGCTTTGTCGTGACCCGGCGTCCGGCAGCAGTCAGAGGCTGTGGATGTCGATGTCGGGCAGCTCGACTATCCGTCCCTGAAAGATTGCCCGGTCGTCGTGGAGCTGGACGAGGTCTCCCCAGTCGGTCGGCGGACCACGGGCCGGCGAGACTGGCGGAGGCTCGAGCGGTTCGCCGAGGTGCGTGAGGGGCTGACTTCACGCGGGCTTTGGCATCCTGGCCTTCTTCCGCTTGCGAACCTCCGGTTCGAAGTGAGCCGGCTCCTG
>JBMOHW010000356.1:0-2115 GCA_049317665.1 Terrimicrobiaceae bacterium
GGGCGGCAAAGACCATCCGCTTCTCAAGCGCTATGAGGGTTCGTCGCTGCTCTGGTATGAGCAAAAGAACTACGACGCGCTGAAGCTGGCACTGGAGTGTATCGTTTTTGATTACAGCAACGGCACGATGAAGCCGTTCAAAAAGCTGGAGGTCGAAGGCCGCAAGACCACGTTGTTCTATAATCTTCCCGCGGGAATCAGTCCGCTGGAAGGCATCCGCCAGTATGAGAACGAGCTGAAAGAGAAAGGCTTTGAGATTCTCTTTCGCGCCTCGGGCGAAGAGATTGAGAAAAACAAGGGCGACAATCTGGCGATGGAGGTTTACGGCATGACGCCAGCAAACACGAACCAGAATCACCCCCAGATGCAGGCCATGCAGGGGCCGGACAATACGAAGTCTCATTACCTCGCTGCCCGTCTCTCGCGTCCTGAGGGAGATGTTTTTTGTTCGGTCTGGGCCTTCGAAGCCTCTTGGACAGCGGCCTCGCTGAAGGCACCCGAGAAGAGCACGATCGTGCGGGTGGATGTCTGCGAGTTGAAGCCGATGGAGCAGAAGATGGTGCTGGTGAAAGCCGAAGAAATGGCCAGCCAGATCACTCTCAACGGCAAGGTGGCGCTCTACGGCATCCTGTTTGACACCGACAAAGCCTCGATCCGCCCCGACTCCGAGGCGACGCTGGCAGAGATTTCCAAGCTGCTTCAGGAAAATCCGGATCTCCGGGTGTTGGTTGTCGGTCACACGGATACGGAAGGCAGCTTTGAATACAACCGCAGCCTTTCGCAGCGACGTGCAGATTCCGTTGTGGCGAGCCTCGCGGACAAGGGCATTTCCAAGGAGCGACTTTTCCCGGTGGGGATTTCCTTTGCATCCCCCGTGGCAACAAATGCGACAGCGGAAGGTCGTGCAAAGAACCGCCGGGTCGAACTCGTGGACATGGGAGCCGCGAAGGCCAGATAACTTGGCCGGAGGGGGCAACGGCGGTAGGCGACGCGACGCCCGCTGCGGCGCGAGAATCTGTTGAATCGTCTCGTTTGATTGCTCACAAATTCCTTGGCGTTGCCATAGGAATCCCACAATTGTTCCGCCGCGATGGAAGGCATACTCGAATCTCTTCAGGGCAGGGGCGTCAAACGTTTTGAACGTGGCGAGTTCGTGATCCGTCAGGGCGAGAAGACCGGTTGCCTGTTCTTTCTGGTCGAGGGATCGGTCGAGATCCTGAAAGATGATGTCTCGGTGGGCACCACATCGCAGTCAGGTGTCGTGTTTGGCGAAATGGCGGCGATTCTTGGCGTCAAACATACGGCCACGGTGAAGGCGGCGACGGATTGTAAGTTCTACGTAGTTGAGGGCTCGGACAGCCTGATGGAGAAATCTCCGGAGATGGGACGCTATCTGTGTTCGATCCTGGCGAGGAGGCTGGATTCCGTGAATTCTTACCTGGTAAAGTTGAAGCAAAGCACGGAGGGGAGAGAGCATCTCGACCCCGTGATCGGAGCCTTGGAAGCACTCCTCCAAGCGCAGCCGGGCCGTCCGCGAGGCGGGAAGCAAACTCTCTTGTAGGAGCGCTGAGTGGTATCGCGATAAGCGTCAGGAACCTCCTTCGCTGACGGTTCTTCGGCTCGAGCGAAAAAAGCCGTATCAGTTTTATCGCCCCGGCATGGATTCCAAGACGATGCCTTTGAGATACTCGGTCTCCGGAAGCCCGATAACGACCGGGTGATCAGCCGGTTGGCCGAAGCGTTCGATGATTCGCATATTCCGCTTGGCATCGAGCAACCCGTCAGCAATCGCGGACTCGAACTCATGGCCTGCGACATGGTGGGAGCAGGAGAAGGAAACGATCCGTCCTTCTTTCGAGAGCAGGCGGGCGGCCCGCTGGTGGAGGTCGCGATAGCCGCGGAGGGCGTCCTGGATGCGTCCGCGGGCCTTCGCAAACGATGGCGGATCGAGGATGATGAGGTCGAATTCGGGCCGGTCGGGATGTTGAAGAAAGTCGAAAACGTCAGCTTGGCGGACATCGATCGTGAGGTGGTTTCGCGTGGCATTTTCCCGGAGCCTGACGACGCTCTCGGCGCCCGACTCGACAGCGGTCACCGACGAAGCCCCGGCTTTTG
>JBMOHW010000357.1:0-2107 GCA_049317665.1 Terrimicrobiaceae bacterium
TCCAACGAACGATTTCGCATAAAGGTTGTCAAAATAGCCATTGTTGAAGTAAAGTTGAGACCCTGTCAAACTCGACAAAATTTTAGCATTTGAGAACTCACATGCTCCTCCAACAAGTCCAGTAAAATAGCCTGTAGGTGCATACAGTGAACCATATTCAGGTTCCATCGTTATTTGATTTCCAACATCACTCTGGCCTCTTCTGAAGAAAATACGCCCTGGGCTGTTTGCCACTAACTCCAAATCATATAAGGCGTCTACGCGGATAGAGGTATTATCAAGCTGCATTTGAGGAGTAAAGATGCTTGTATCTGCTTGAAACGTATCAAATCTACATCTATTTGCAAAGGTTGTATTTACTCTTCCTAAAAAGCTTACTGCACCCGTTGCTACATCCCATCTTAGATTATTAATGTATGCTCCTGTGAGAATAAGATTCCTTGCAATTAGGTTGTCGGTATCTATGGATTTGAAAGTGCCTGAAGCAACAAAAATACTAGGTCCAGTAAATGCCCCTTGTGATTTAATTCCGTTCAGATTTGCTGTAATTCCATATACTCCAACATCTGCATTAGGAAAATTCGCGGATAGATTACTATAGATAGATAAGTTTGCATTAATTGTATCCGCATCAAGCTGTTTACTAGAAATCGTTCCAGTGTTGTTTATTGTTGTGCTTTGAACGTGCCTGAAAGTTCCGGTATTTGCTCGAATAATCTGAAAAACTGCACCGGTTGAATTGAAACTATGAAATGTGCCTGTATCGGCTGTGAGATTGCCCACTATGAGAGATTTGTCAAACGTCTTAAAATTTATGACATCCGTGCTGCTTTCATACAGAAAGACATCTTGTGTTGTGCTAGTAAGCGAAACCCTCACAGGATCTAAACCTGCTACAGGCAGGGCTCCACCATTGCTGGTATATATCTGTTGAAGTAAATTCATACTATTAGGGAAAATTCCCACCTCTGAGAGACCATTCATACTCATGCTTTTACACTAAGGAAACATTATGTTTCAACTTTTTTTCTCTTTCTAGATAATAAATGGAGTACACCATGCTTTCTCTAGATGAAGTAAACAAATATATTCCTGAGATGGAACGGCTAAACGTCTCTGAAATCGCTAGGGGACCTGAGGGTGTCATTGCAGCCTATAAAAAATTACGTGGAAAACTTCCAGACGAATGGAAAAAAAAACGTAGAGGATTCATCCAGAGAACTCTCCCTGCATACCACAGAAATCCTACCTACAGACGATGGCTATCTCTGATCGCGTGGTTTTACAAACCTCCTATCAAACATGAAGTTGAAAATGCAAGTCTAAAGTAAAATGAATAAATGAAAAAGTTTTTTATTTTCTCTTACTAGTTATAAAAAATGCAAAGAGCATTGAACACACCTCCACATACGCCTCCTAGAGACCCTACTAAGAGATACTGTATTAGCTGCAATAAAGCGCTAAGACCTTTCAAAAAGACATGTGATTGGCAGAAGAGACAATTGCATAAAAAGTGCTGGAAAGAGCTATAAATTCTACACATATTGTGTAAAAAAGTAAATTAGCTTAGTTGAATTCCTTTGCGTTTTCTGTCAAAAAATTAAGCCAATCCTTTTCAGCTGCTTCACGAATCCATAGACGATTACTAAAATTCAACCAATCAGCCCATGCTCTAACTTTAAGTAAGTTAAGAACTTCGTGCTTCATCTTCGTATAGTCTCTGTGAAGAAAAGGTTTAACTATATTACGAGGAGCAAGTGTTTCTAAGTAATGTCCTGTAGAACAAGTATACTCTGAGTAATGTCCTGTAGAACAAGGAAACACTGGATGTTCGTGTTTAAAATGTAGAAACTGCTGCAAGATCTTATCATTCAATGAAATCAACTTACTATTCCTATTACTAAGCAAATTAACAGCCTTT
This sequence comes from Terrimicrobiaceae bacterium, assembly GCA_049317665.1. Taxonomy (GTDB): domain Bacteria; phylum Verrucomicrobiota; class Verrucomicrobiia; order Chthoniobacterales; family Terrimicrobiaceae; genus JBBRHN01. The sequence continues at coordinate 1,922 of JBMOHW010000357.1, forward strand.
CGTTCTCCAGGAAGCTCTTCCCTCTTCTTAGTTTCCCTATTTAACTTCTTAGAGCAAATAGAGAGCATTTTCAATATACCCTTTCTCTCACATTCAACAGTTAAATGTTTTACCCAAAGAAACTTATATTTATAAGATGCCATATCATCTTGATTTGGCTTTGCATACATACATATGATATCTGCA
>JBMOHW010000358.1:0-2103 GCA_049317665.1 Terrimicrobiaceae bacterium
GAAAGTCCTCCTGGCGATAGTCCTTCTGATAATCATCGCGCAAGGGCTTCAGATTATCCATGCTCTCCACGATGGCCTTCAGTTGATCCTCGTTGAGATAGTGATTGTCAATGGCCCGGCCGAGAAATGACCGGCTGGCTCGGAGTCCCTCCGTGTCCTTGTCCTCGTAGACCACAGCCTGCGTTTCGCGCACAGCATTGCGCGAATCCGAGGCGGAGTCATATTTGGCAAAATAGGGATTCATTCCACCCTGGTCCGCATTCTGATCAAACCGGGGCTGTGTCCTGTAATTCTTCTCCAGAAATCGACTGTTAATGGGCAGAAATTCGTGGAAGGGCGCCCGAGCATTGACATCGGCACGATTCTGAATTCCATACTTTCCGTCGGTCTGCCAGAGCTCGTAGTTGCGGGCATTCGCTGCATCGCGCGTGGAGACCTCGCGGCGACTGCGCAAGCTCGTCTGTTGGGGCGGCAACAGGTGCACCGTATTGATAGGGAAAACCGGTTGGGTCATATCTCTGCTGATGAGTTTGTTTAAAAATCGGCAATCCAAACGACCTAAGTGTAACGACCTAAGTGCATCAGACCTAAGACACCTATGAAGCTCGTCCCCTACACCTATTCGTCCCAACGGCGAACAGAGAAGATCATCCACACTGTCCGTGTCTTAATGGAGGGCACTCAGATCTGGACAGAACCAGAGATCAACACAGATCCCCTTGAGAATGCTCTAAGGCCCAATGGGATTATAGCCCAAGCAACCTGTAAGGAGGGCGATCTCCATTATTTCAAAGTAGACTCTGAACAGACTAATCTAGAATCAATGTATGATTATAAGGAATGCGATGCAAATACGGATATGTTGTGCTGGAATACCTTCCACATTATCACGGATCTTAGGGGGAGCCCCTGGATTGATATTCCAATTCAACAATCGTTCTTAAGAACTATCCTAAAGGCTCACTACGTAGAATAGTAGAATGGAGCAGCGTAATAAAACATTAAAACGCCCGAGCTCGGCCTCTACAGAGGAGCCCCCTGTAACTACAGCCACAGAACAGGACACCCCTGACCCATTTCGTAATCTATTGGATGAATCGGCACGGGAGGCCTTTCGTAGACCCTGGCATCGCTTGGAGCGTGGCCTGCGTCTTAACCGCCTCCGAATGTATGTGGAGGAAATGTCGGCCCAGTGTAGTTTTAATGTGGAAGAAAAGAACCGCTTCTTTGCCTTTCTCCAGAATGCTCTAGATCGTAAGTTGCTAAATACGCATAAGATCGTAGAGTATTTGCCTGAAATTCAAAAGATTAAGAGTATTAAGGGACTAGAGGTCCGCCGTCTAGCCTCAGGAGAGGCTAAGTGGGGATTTGTGCGAGCCAAAAAGACAGATGGGACACGCAGAATTCGCAAACCGGCGACTGAAAAAGTTGAAGAGACCTCGACTCCAACTCCAAAGTAACTTGATGACCGAAATAGTGGACAACCTCGTAAAGTGGTTGAATTTAGTGGAGCGAATGCTTAACCAGCCAGCCGACCGGACACAGTTGGATGAATGGCTCAATACAGCGGAGGATCTCACCGAGGGTCTGGATCTGGAAGAACCGGCGGCCCAGATTCTTGTCCAGCAGATCCTGGATGGCTACGAAGAAACCTTCAAACACACCTATTCGTCGATTACAACCGCCGTGCAATCCAGAGAAAAACTCCTTGCTCTATGTGCAAAAGAACAAATAGAGCAAAGAACACCGGCCTGGTATAAACAAATGGGAACAATTCTATCCGCCTCAGAACTGGGAGGACTCTTTACAAGTCCGAGATCCAGGGCGGCCCTCATTATGTCCAAGGTAAATCCTGCACCGCGTCCTCCTCAGCCCCTTGCAGTCCCTTCTGCCACAATGTCCGCCTTTGACTGGGGAATACGCTTTGAACCCGTTGTAAAACAGATCTACAACTTCAAATATGGCACAACCATTCAGGAATTAGGACGTCTCCTGAGTCAGACAGATCCGCGATGCAGTGCCTCGCCAGATGGTCTCATAATAGAAGACCCCACTAATACACGAACAGGCCGTCTTATAGAGATTAAGTGTCCCGTAACCAGA
>JBMOHW010000359.1:0-2101 GCA_049317665.1 Terrimicrobiaceae bacterium
AGGTAGTAGAGACCCCTGCGGTTGAAGCCTCTCGTCCAACAGTAGCAGCACCAATTTATACTCGTCCACGTCTTGAGTTTACAAAGGAAAAATTCCTAGAGAACACACTTCGCGCACAATACCTTAATGATGATGCAGCACGTCAATACATTGCAGCCGCATCAGATACAACTGACAACGCAGGTCTAGTTCCTACACGTCAATTAACCGAGTTAATTAATCCACTTACAAATGCGGATAGACCGTTTATTGATTCAGTAAGTTCAGCAGCGCTTCCTGATGCTGGCATGAGTTTTGAAATTCCTAAATTAACTCAAGCACCAACAGTTGCAGAAACAGCCGAAGGCGCAGCACCGTCAAATACTGATCAGAATGTTGCCTTCATTTCAGTTCCTGTCAAAAAATTTGCTGGACAACAGCAATTCTCAGTTGAGATTCTAGATAGAAGTTCGCCTGCGTTCTTCTCAGAGTTGGTGCGCCAAATGGAAAATCAATACGCAGCAGCAACTGACGCTTTTGTTGGAACTGCATTAATTACAAATGGTACAGATGGTGGAAACCGAACACTAACTGCAGCAAATATCCAAGATTTTATTTCAGATGCGGCAGTATCTATTTACAAAGGAACACTAGGGTTTGCAACTAACATAGTTGTATCACCTGAACAATGGGGTGCATTGATGGGATTAGTTGACGGTTCAAACCGCGCTGTATTCACACAAACAATCAATCCTCAGAACGCTTCAGGCAATCTAACTCCTACAAATATCCGCGGCAATATTGGTGGATTAAACCTTCGCGTATCCCGTGCATTAACTGACGGAACAGGCGATAACACAATGATTGTTATTAATCCTGATTCTTACACATGGTACGAGTCAACCAAGTACCGTCTAGAGACCAATGTAATTTCAACTGGACAAATTTCAGTTGCTTATTATGGTTATGGTGCAGTTGCGACAAAGGTCGCTGCTGGTTCGTACTTATGGAAAGTAGCATAAACTTCCTTAAATAGGAATCATCTGTAAAGGGGTGCAGGAAGCCTTCACCCCTTTACTTCAAGAAAGGAAACTACATTGGCTGCTACATTTGTGACCCTTGCTGAATTAAGATCGGCATTGGGTATTGGCAGTTTGTATAGTGACGCAGTAGTTGAAGAAGTATGTCAAGCATCACAAAATATTGTTAGTGACTACTTGTGGAAAAATCAACAATTTAATTCAAGTCATTCACACATAGTTGGTCAAGGTACTTTATATTTTAATACACCTCATGGTTTTTTTGTTGGTCAAACAGTAGTGGTAAGCGGTAACGGTGCTACATTTAACGGAAGCAAAACTATTACAAGTGCAACAGATTATTCAATAACTTTTACAACATCTCATTCAACAATTGAACCAATACACGCAACTAACCCTTATGGTACAGTTACAGCAACAGATTATGTTACATATTCCACCGTTCCTGAAGTTCGTGAAGCATCTTTAATGATTGCAGTTGATATTTGGCAAGCAAGGCAAAGCAGTAACGCAGGTGGAATATCACCTGACTTCCAACCAAGTCCTTACCGTATGGGAAATACTTTAATGGCAAGAGTTCGAGGAATGTTAGCAAATCACTTATCACCTAATGGCTTGGTTGGCTGATGACAGTTGCCGTTACAACTCTCAGATCAACTCTTGCGACAGCACTCGAAAGTGCTGGGGTTTGGCAGGTGTTTTCGTACCCACCTGCCTCACCCATTGCAAATTCAGTAATTGTTCAACCTGACGACCCATATATTGAACCATCAAACAATATTTACTCAAGCGTTGCACCTAAAGTTAATTTTAAAATAATTATGATTGTTCCTATGTTTGACAATCAAGGAAATTTAAATGGTATCGAAGATATGGTTGTAGGCGTCTTTAATAAGTTAGCCGCATCAACTACATTAAAAATAAGTGTTGGCAATACATCTGCACCATCTGTTTTAGCAGGTGTTGCGGGAGAAATGCTTACGAGTGAGATGTCCGTCTCAATCATGACAAGTTGGAGTTAAAATGAGCGAAATTATAGATGTTCCTTCCGAGGACAAGGCTTGGCTTGAAAAAGTCGGGCA
>JBMOHW010000360.1:0-2101 GCA_049317665.1 Terrimicrobiaceae bacterium
ATTTCCGATTCCGCCTAGCACTGCCGCAGTAAAGGCGGCTATCCCCATATTGAAGCCCACATTAAAGACGGTGTTCTCATATACGGTGGTGTAGAGGAAAGCTGCCGCACCTGTGGTGAGGCCGCCGATGAGGAATGTCAGTGAAATGACCCGATTGATATCAATTCCCATCAACTTTGCATTCTCTTCAGACATCGAAACGGCCCGGATAGCCTTCCCGAGACGGGAGCGGTTAACAAATTGATCCAAGATCACGAAGATGATGATGGGAGCAACAATCGCCAACATCGTGTCGATTCTGAAGTTGGCGCCTGCAATTTCACCAAATGTCCACTTCTCAAGTAGGCGTGGGGCAGTTTGTGGCCTGGACTCAGTGAACATTCGCATGGATTCCATAAGGAAAATTGAAACTCCAATTGCAGAGATTAGAGATGCTAATCGACTTGCCCCACGAGATCGAAGACGCCGATATGCCACAAACTCGACAAGCACTCCCAAGAGTGCGCAGGCAATCATTGAGCCAACGAGGGCGATGACAAGTGTGTAAACAAGTTTGAAACCGGTCAGGGGTTCTGCATTTACTGGGTGACCAAGAAAATTGATCTCGATCCAAAGAACAGCAAAAGTTCCGAGCATGAATACTTCGGAATTAGCAAAGTTAATGAGTCTCAAAACTCCGTACACCATGGTGTACCCGAGCGAGACGAGTGAATAAATGAGCCCGAGTGCTAGTCCCTGTAAAGCAAGGGACCAAAACTGCGTCGTTATTACTGAGAAATTCATGTTGACCATTCTGTTGAACTACAGATGAACTATGAAACGTGACTACACCCGAATAGAGATCCGGGTGTAGCCACGCATTACTTCATATTTACAGCGAAGAGTAAATTATCAACGGATTAAGCAAGCCCGTCGTATTTAATCTTCCCATCTTTTACGAGGTAACCACCGACGTCAGCTCCACCGATGATGTCTCCATAACGGTTGAACTTAATAGATGATCCGCCTGCACCCTTGAATGTGGTGTTGTTCACGCAGAGTTGGATTGCTGAACGTGTGAGCTTGCCCTGTTCGATACAGGTAAGGAATACACGTGCGGCGTTGTAAGCAGTTGTTGAGTAAAGTCCTGGGACCTTAACTCCTGTAATCTTTGTAAATGATGCGAGTTCATCCTTGGTAAGGAGATTCTCGAAAGGAACATCAGCTGCAGTGAGGCGAACGCCTTCTGCTGCCTTACCTGCTAGATCTGGGAAGTCTGATGTGTTAACACCATCTCCAGCTGCAAGGATTCCTGTGTATCCACCATCGCGAAGTGCCTTAAAGAACTTTGCTGCTTCTGTGGTGTAACCACCGTAGATAACAACGTTTGCTCCGGCTGCCTTCACCTTTGCTGCCACAGATGTCCAGTCAGCAGTTCCGCGTGGAACTGAATCTGTACCCGCTACAGTCATCTTCTTAGCTGATGGCAATGCGTACTTGATGAGTCCTGCACCGTATGTTGTTTGATCATCAACAAGGTAAATCTTAGGTGCAGTTACACCCTTTGTTGCGTAACGAACTAGTGCTGGTGCCTGGAATCCATCGTGTGCAACGACGCGGTGGAAGATTGGGAATCCACGATCTGGAGCCTTTGGATCTGTTAGTGAAACAGCAGATGCTGAAGGAGCGATCATTGTGAGGCCAGCAGCTCTGTATGCAGGGAATGAGTTACGTGCTTCACCTGAACATGATGTTCCGATGACGCCGATTATTGCCTTGTTAGCTGCAACACCAGGAGCGATGTTCGCTGCGACAGTTCCGTCGCACTGTGAATCTGCCTTAACGAGCTTCACCTTTGTTGCTGGGTTGGTTGCGTTGTAAAGCGCAATTGCCCACTCCGCACCTGGATATTGATCCTGGCCGAGCTGAGCATCAGGTCCGGTAAGTGGGCCCATAAATGCAAGTGATACTTCCTTCTTTGCTGCAGCGTTCGCTGGAGCTGTTGCAACTGCACTGAATGCAAGTGCAGCAACAGCAGCTATTGCGAAGCCGCTTACGATCTTCTTGTTCATGTATTGCCTTCCTGTTTCGTCTTTCATGTGTCCCGGGACAGGGAAGCGCT
>JBMOHW010000361.1:0-2095 GCA_049317665.1 Terrimicrobiaceae bacterium
GGTTTCATTCTTCTATCTCCTCGACTTCGTTAATGTGCCAATCGTAGTTTTCATTTGATGGGGTGAAAGACCCGCCATCCATATCCTTGGCGATCTTGTATGCTTCGTCCTCTGTCTCTGCTTCAACCTCGGCGGTGCAATAGGTGTAGTAACAGGCGGTCACTTTAAATTTTTTCATTTAAACACCCCCTCTTGTTTCATTGTTTCAACCGTGCATTGAAAATGATGGCGAGTGTTGTCAATAAATTCTGCAACTTGGGTCAAAGGGTGACCCTCGACTGTCTGCCACACATTGATCAGGCCAGCCTCATCATCGGCCTTGAGTGCGTTCATTATTTCCTCATAGGTCATGAAGGATGGGTAGTCGCTCAACCATTGGTCAAGTGCAAATTGTTCTGCGTGTGTCATGTCATTTCTCCTGTTTAAACTGACGCTTTTAAAGTTGCAATGGGGATAAACCACTCACGCACAACCTCGCCATTTTTGTCAAAGACATACAAGGCTAAGTCTTCCTTGCCCATATAAGCCTCAACATACCCACTGGTCTTGCCGACATTGATAACGGCACTCTTGACTTTGTTGTCAAGCAATTCAACTGAAAGTTTCATCATTTGTTTTCTCCTGTTTAAACGTTCTTAAAATCATCCTCGTGCATCGCTGGCTTTGCCAATGCCTCTTGGAATCTGTTGATTAACTCCTGCACACCATTAAGGTCATCGCCCCCCATGAATGAGTCGGTGTACCCATTGGGCTTGCCATCCTCATCGTAGTAGACCTCCTTGATGACGAAGTAATCATCGCCCCCATTCTCGGAGGGGCAGTTAACAATTCTGTGATTCCATCCCATGTTATTTCTCCTGTTTAAATGTTCTTTGCACATTTGCGGCGAAAGCGTAGCCCTCATCACGCAGGTCGTTATCGTGTTCCTCTCGCAAGTCTTCCAACTCCCGAAAGTAGGTCTGCAACTCGTCATACAAGTACTCAGGCAAGTCGATCGCCAAGCCCTCGGTCTTGCCATCGCTCCATGTCACAGACAATTTGAAGGATGTGATTGTTTGTTTGATACTCATGTTTTCTCTCCTGTTTAAACGTTAATGCATTTCTTTTGAATCGGGATGGAAGAACTTTTCCATGTCCCATGTGACGCTAACGCAGTGCATGAACTCTTCCTTTGTAACTACGTTGATGGATGCCAGCAAAGTTAACTTAACCAGCACTGCCCTCAATGCGTCATTACTCAACTCGGAATTTGCAACGATATTGCCAAGCCTGTTGAACAGTTTGATGATTGACTCCTCTTCATCCATAGACCCTCCAAAAATAAACGTCCAGCATCAAGACAATGACGGCCAAAACGTAGGTGAACACGGTGACTTTGCTGATCAGGTTAAGCATTGTTAATTTTCTCCATCAATAGTTTAAGGTTGGTCTTTGCGGTGTCGTCATAACCCCCGCGCTCGATGTCCTCCAGCTTGAACAACATGTCCACTGCGTGGGCAATCAAGTGTGCATGCTGGCGCTGAGTGCCAAGTGGTATTGCCTTGCTGTTGCAGTCGGCGATCCTCACCTGACCAAGTGCTGGATGGTTTGCCCAAACGGTGTTGCCGTTTGAGCCCTCCTTTCCCCCCAAGTACCAGTTGCTGAGTATTTGTTTCATGTCGTCCCCTTATGCGGCTAATTTGATTTTGTCGAAGGCCATCTTGCCCAACGATTCCACGTCATCCACTCGCACGTTGTTGGGGTAGATGTCAGCCACGCTGGCCTTGATGCCAATGCCGATTGTGGTGATGCCGAGGTTTGTACCTGACTTGACCTGTGCGGTTGTGTCAGCCACGTCACCACGTCCATCAGTGATCACGAAACAAACCTTGCGTTGCTCATTGCGACCCAGCAACATTTCATGGGCAAGACGCACGGCGAAGTAGTCATTAGTCCCGCCAGCAGGGCGAATGCGTGGCACGTCTGCAACAAGGCGCTTTGCTGGTGCGTTGAAGCTCTTCAGCACAGCGGTCTCGCAACCAAACGTCAGCACAGCAGTCGAAACCTGAGCGGCAGACAATGACTCGATCAATGCCACGCAGGTTGCCAGTGCATT
>JBMOHW010000362.1:0-2088 GCA_049317665.1 Terrimicrobiaceae bacterium
ATATCCACCACGTTCTGTGCGTATGGCGACATGTACAAACTTGCTAGACCTGGCTGCGTAAAACTAGGTGCGCCAAAGTTAGTCTGTGGTTGATACTGAACATCACCCGCACGAGCGCCCGCAGAAGCAGCGTACTGAGTTGCTGGGCCTAGTTGTTGTGCTGGGCCAAGATTAGCTACAGCCTGCTGGGCAGTAAGCTGGAACGGATCAAACCCAGCTATACGATTACCCTTGTATGCAGTGTATGGAGTAGAAGCCTCAGTTACCGCACGTTGAGTAGCCTCCATAACCATAGGCTTGTACTCAGCAGGATAAGATAGCTGAGTGACTGTTTGGCTGGTTGGTTGAGATGATGCACCACCGCCGTCACCATACAGCTTGATCTTGCCGCCCTCTTTTTTAAACGCGCCCAAGTCACCAGGTATATACCCAGCTTCCATCATTGCATACGATACTCGGCTCATAATCGCCTCTATTCAAAGAATTTCTGGTACGTCACGCTCTGCGCTTGGTAACCATATTTAGTTGCATGTTTCTTCCACCCTGGCCTGCCAACAAACTCTATCCCACGGCATCCAGTATCTTTTGCATACACCTGTGCATATTCCTGCATCAGATCCTCAATCTCATCCATGTGATTGTTCAACATGGCAGCATACTGAATTACAAGCATACTTAATTGCGGATACTGCTTAACCTCTGTGATGAAATGACCGTGCGCCTCATGCGTCTCTTCATCAAACACAACCCATAACGCCATCTGCCCAGTAAACAAAAACTTCAATATGTCATCTACAGAAGACCGACCTCTACTTCTAATTGCCGATTCTTCTAAGTACGGCATGATTGCCATTACTGCTTTTGACAATCCGCCATACGGTACTAGACTAATGTTTAGCTTCATGCAGGCAGAAGTTTCTCTGCGCGACTATTAACTGCAACCTTTCCGTTGCCAACTGTTTTGCCACGAGCTTGCTGAATACGATTCATCATAGCGTAGAGTTTTCTTGCTCCGGCGTCTGTGCTTCCGTTTCCAAGTTCTGAAACGATGCGCGCAGGAACGACAAATTCTCCATCAGCAAGACGAGCAGGCTGACGATTACCAATGGACGCTGGAATAGAATCACTCACACCATCACCTGGGCCTTTGAGTAATCTGCCGCCATCGGAGTATCCACCTAAGTTATATCCGCCATCAGCCATACCACCATCAGCCATTCCTACAGGAGCAGCTTGTTGAGATTTAAGCGCAGCTAAAACAGCCTCAAGAGATTGTGGGTTTTGTGGGGCAGCATAAGGTTGGAACCCAAACATACTTTGCTCAGGTGCTGCAAATTTCATACCAGTTTGTAATGCCGGTGCTTGGTTAGCTAACTGACCAAACAATGTCTGCAATCCCAACTGTTCTTGCCCAGTAGGATTTAACGGCATCGCGCCTTCAATGGTCACTGCACCACGATTCATAGGTTGCTGCAAACCTGTAGCTGTTGGCTGCAATCCGCCAGTAATAGCACCTAAACCAGTCTGTGCCTGTTGCTCAGGCGTGTATTCCAACACAGTGCCTGGCGCGTATCTTGGAGTAGGTGCTGTAGTAATAGCGCCTTGCTGCAATCCTGGAACTAAAGGCTTAGTCAACGATGACAAGTATTCGTCTGATGACCTTAACTGTTTAGTTATGTCTGATGGCAACGCACTTGTTCCCATGTACTTACGCAACTCATCCATAGTTGGATCACGGCCTAGTGCATCTTTGTACGATGTAGCAACTTCATCTGCCGTCAATGGTCTGCCTGCGCGAGCCTCCTGTGCTTGCGCAGTTGTTTGTTGTTCCATAGCTTGACCAAACAAGGATTGACCAATCTTGTTTAGGTTATCTACATACGCTGGCTGTGCTTGCAGGTAGTTTCTTAGCGCATTGAAGTTAGTCAGATTAGACTTCTTCATGTTTGCCATCTCACCAGCAGAAGGATCACGACCTAAGTAATACTTAAAGTTTTCTGCCAAGTCATCAGTAGAGAATTCTGTTTTACCAGCAACGTCAGGCAACTTCATAATCTGATTGGCAAGTGCAGCATCTGATGCTTTCAT
>JBMOHW010000363.1:0-2078 GCA_049317665.1 Terrimicrobiaceae bacterium
CCGCAATGATCTTGTAGGCGAGGCTAATACGAGTCTGTTAACCGATTTTAAAACTAAATGGGCGCCTTGGTTGAAGACGACGGTTGGCGCGCGTTGGGATTATTATTGGGGTAGCAATAATGGGTTGCAAACCTATACAAATTCGCCAGTTGTCGGCAGCCCCATTGCTCCAGATTATAATGAATTTTATGGAGACCCTAATCAACCTTTACGCGTCTGGACAGCGCCATTTAATAATGGCGCCACAACCTCTCAATTAATCAGCCCCAAAGGCTCTGTGGTAATTAATCCCTGGGATGATAAGACCGATTTTTATCTCAATTTTGGCCGCGGGTTTCACTCCAATGATTTTCGCGCCACAACACAGACCTACTCAACCTCAGAAATGGACGATAATTACGGCTATGTCCCCGTAAAACGCCAGCCGCTTTTGTCGCCCTCAACAGGCGCAGAGGTTGGCGTCAAGACCAAGGCAATTGATGGACTGGAGAGCGCCGCGACGCTCTTCTTCATACGCACCCAAACAGAAAATATTTTTGAAGGCGATTCGGGCCGACCGATGGAGTCGCGGGCCAGAAAGCTTTTGAAGGCGATTCAGGCAACACAGCGATTGCACGGGGCGCTGATCGCGTTGGCATTGAGTTTACCAATCACTATCGCCCCATATCCTGGGCGGCCTTTGAGGCGGATGTGACGGCGACCCAAGCGCGCTTTAGAGGCTATGACTGGGAGCAGGGCCTCCTTTATTATGGCGAATTGTTGCAGCAAGACGCAATTCCCTACGGGACGTTCCAAGGCAATAGCCCGGGTAATTATCTGATTAACGCGACGCCCGTTGTCGCGACGGGCTCGATAGAACTTGGGGAAGCAAAGGGTTGGTTTGGCACGGCAAAATATCGCTACATTGCCCCTCGGGCTTTAACGCAAGATGGGTTCTTTAAAAGTCCGGCGATTGGCACAGTAAACCTGCGCGCAGGCTATCGCTGGGAAGAAGGTTGGAAGCTTCAGCTTGACGTGTTCAACATGCTGAACTCGCGCTCTATGCAAATCGCTTATGCTTATGGCTCACTCGTTGGAACCAACACGCTTTATTCAGCCTGCGCGCCAATTCAAACGGCCCCTGATGCGGTGTGCGGTACTGGTAAAATGGGCGTGGTGGGCCATCCCATTGAGCCGCCATCTTGGCGCTTGACCTTCGGAGGGCCTCTCAACTTCGACGCCAACGTCAATAAACGACCTGACCTGCTTGAGCCATTCACAATGCTGGCCAAAAAAGATGGAGAGAAGACAGCGCAAGTCGCCAATTGGACCGGTCCGTATCTTGGCCTCAATCTTGGCGGCGGCTCCAATACAGCGAGCAATGGCAATAATTTGTGGTTCCAGGATGCTGTCTATGGCGGCGTAACAAAGAACGCTAATCCAAATACGACTGGCGGCGGTCTCATTGCTGGCGGTCAAGCCGGCTACTCTTACCAGTTGACGCCAATGTTTGTGGTTGGTCTGGAGACAGATTTCCAGGGAACAACAATGACAGGCGGCGTTAATGGCGCGACCTATAGCGCGCTGCCAGCCCTCCCCACCGGCGGGGCCGGCGAACCTGGACCAGCTCAACCTGTCCATCGACTCCCTCGGCGCGCCCAGCCTGGACGACCCGAGCGATTTCGGGGTGGCGGAGTTGATCGCCATGAACCCGCCCTACGCCTTCGTCGGGGCAGCAGCGACCGCACCTTCGGCTTCGGCTTGCGCAGCGCCGTCCTGGACCTGTCCCAGGCCAGCACCCCACCGGCACTCCTGGCCAAGGCCGGGGTCGGAGACGATTGGACCGGGCTCTACTTCCCCGCGGCCCGGATCTTCATCTCCCCGCACGGGGCCCGGGACTTCGCGGTGGAGGCCGGCGCCAACGAGTTGCTGATCGGCTTCGGCCCCGCCGACCTGCTGGTCACCGCCACCCGCCGCGAGGCCCCGCAGCTCCTGTCGGTGCCCATCCCGCCCCCCCCGGGCGCCCTGCCGGCCACCCTGCAGACCGCGGCGAAGGCCGACCTGAAGCTGGTGATCCTGAGCCAGGACGAGGCGCGGGT
>JBMOHW010000364.1:0-2077 GCA_049317665.1 Terrimicrobiaceae bacterium
ATTAGATTATAGGGTGCAAGAAAAACCTTCTGGAATTGCTGAAGCATTCCTAATTGCTGAAAATTTCATTGGGAACGACTCGGTGTGCCTTGTTTTGGGAGATAACATTTTTTATGGCCAAGGTCTCGGCGAGGAACTTGAGAAGATAACACAGTTATCTGGAGCATCGATTTTTGGAATTGAAGTCGCCGACCCTGAACGCTATGGCGTATTGGAAATAGATGATGCTAGAAATGTGGTTTCGATTGAAGAAAAGCCGTCTAAACCCAAAAGCCGGTATGCGGTACCGGGAATTTATTTCTATCCTAACAACGTTGTTGAGTTAACTAGAAATCTATCTCCCAGCCCAAGAGGCGAGTTGGAAATTACTGATTTAAACCTCTTATACTTAGAAAGAGGGCAATTGATCTGTCGCATACTGAATCGAAGTACAGCTTGGTTCGATACTGGAACATTTAAATCGCTTAATGATGCTTCTAATTTCTTACGAGTGATTGATGAGCGCCAAGGGATTAAAGTTGGAGTTCCAGAAGAAATCGCGCTTAGGAAAGGATTTATAGAAGCCGAATCTCTTCAGGTTCAGTTACATAGATATCCAGTCAATGAATACAGGGCCTACTTAGAGACACTCTTAGAAAATGACACTTAACTTGGTTGTTGGTTGTGAAAATACTATTAGCTGACCCCAAGTCAGGAACTTCCCAAATAGATATCCTAAGCCATGAAATTGGTTTGTTCCAAGAAGTTGTCGCCAGAGATTTACTCCAAATTGTGGATAAAATCGGGAATTGTGATGCCATTCTTGTTCCACATGATGCTTACTTTTTCCATGGGGATTCTGATTATGTCTCTTATATCAATAAGTTGTCGAAGTTTAAGCCAATAATTTATTCAGATAGGGGCGACTTTCCAAAGAAAACAAGGATTAGAAACAGTGTAGCAATCCGAGTTGCAATTAATCCAGGCGAGAATCCAAACAGAAAAATAGTAATTCCTTACAACGTTGAATCTTTGAGCTCTCTACCGATGAGGAGGTATACCAGCAATCCTTCAGTTTCATTTGTAGGTTACCTCCCAAAAGTTTCATTAGGGCGGATCCAGAAATCAATATTGCAGACTCCCTTTCACCCCATCTCGGGAAATGGCGCTATCGTCAGAAGAAAATCTCTGCGTCAACTAAAAAACTCTGATCTTGACTCTCAAATAACTGAGCGAACAACCTATGGTGCGCATCCAAAGACAAACCTTAATGTTAATGAAACCCGAGACCAATACCTTGAAACAATGACTAGAAGTGATTTTGTTCTTGCTCCACGAGGTGACGCAAATCAGAGTGCAAGATTTTACGAGGCTCTCAGTGCTGGGCGAATTCCTATTGTTCCAAATACGCGTATTAAGTTACCAATTCCACTATCCAACACAAAAATAGGGAAGCTCCATACTCTGACGATCCAGCTTTCCACAAGTAATAATATGGAAAATTCAGTGACTGAATTCTGGAGAACGCTTGATGATGTGAAATACATGCAAATTCAAGATGAGTTAAGGTTTTACTTCCAAGAAGAATTCAATTTTAACACCTACGTCCGAAGACTATTTAATCTAAACTTTGAAATGTTCTTAAAATTGGCACATAGTTAGGAAGTTTGTCTTTACGGCCATTAGGAAGATTTAAGGATTGCCTACACATCTTTACTTGCATCTCCCCTTTATTTGTTGACATATGTTGAATCTTGATGTCTCCTAGCAGATTGATTCCAAATAAACTCAAACAATCATGTGTGGATGGGAAACTACAAATCTAATCTCAGCATCTGCCTAAGAACTATGGTTAAGTTAACCCATGAATGAAAACTACTTGCCCAAAGCGATTTTACTTAGTAGTTATCGTGGATGGGTAATGGAGGCAACAGCTTTAGAGTCTGCACAAGCGATTGCCCACTCACCCCAATTCAGGTACGTTCCATCTTCTAGAAGAGAGATACTTGATGTGCGGAACCTGCGAAGTCTTATCCCAGCCGTTTCGTCAGATTCTCTCATTATGGGTTATGAGACCCATCTAAGGTTAATGAAATAT
>JBMOHW010000365.1:0-2077 GCA_049317665.1 Terrimicrobiaceae bacterium
TGATTTATCCTATATATTCAGATAATTTCCCTCGAGTTACAATGAATTGGAATGGTGTCCGATGGGTTTTAACACTTACATATCAAACATTTAATGTAACACCTTTTAGTGGTATAGCAAATATATCTGGCGGTGGATATGCTTTAATATTATATATAACAATGCTTAGATAAATATATCGATTCTGTGATTCTGTAATGAATAGAAATATCCATTTATTACAGAGGTATGCCATTCATACAGTTACAAATAAGACGTGATTCTTTGGCAAATTGGGTCTCCAATAATCCTGTCTTAGCAAGTGGCGAAATGGGAATTAACTTGGATACCTATCAATATAAATTGGGAGATGGTGTTAAAACTTGGATGCAATTGCCCTATGCTGGTATTGCAGGACCAACAGGTGCACCAGGGGCCTCTATAAGTAATTCAACAGGTGCAACGGGTATAACAGGTTCTATTGGGCCTACTGGATTAACAGGCCCTACTGGTATTTCATCAACTGGTGTTACTGGATCAGTTAGGATTGGATTTTCAGGATTTACAGGCCCTACAGGTCTTTCAGCAACAGGCCAAACAGGAGCAACAGGAGCAATCGGTCCTACAGGATATACGGGAGTGGAAGGTAGTACAGGATCTACAGGTCCAACTGGACAAGCTGGTGCTGCTAGCTCTAGAGGACCTACAGGTCTTGTAGGATCTATTACAGGACCTACGGGATCAAATATTTCCGGCCTAACTGGTCCAACAGGACTTGCAGGAGGAACTACTGCAAAAGGCTATATTCTTGTTGCACTAGATGGAACAAGTTATTTGTTTGGTTCATTAACAAATGTAGCAAATTTTCCATCATCTATTGGAGTATGGTCTATTACTACAACTTCTGTTACAAATGATACATTATTGCTTACATTTAATACTAGTTTTAATAATCAGTATTTGCCACCAAATATAAATGGTCTTATTACTTGGACAGATGGTGCTTCTAGATTTAGTCAAATGATTTCTTTGGGTGTTTATACTGGCGATTATCCTGTTACAGTATTTGAATGGTCAGGAACTGAATGGCGAATGTCTATTATTATTAGCAGTGGTTCATATTCTAGTGGTGTGTCCTTAAATCTTTATTTGAATATATTAAATTAGAATGACGACACTCTATCCTCCCATCTGTCTCCGTATTCGTTACACAACGAATAATGGATCAGATCCAGATGATCCAACTAATCCATATTTAACCAATATTGATTTAACTGTGCCATCAGCACAAACATTTAATGGTGGTTCATATGGTGCACTTGATATTAGTGCTGGAATGTGGACCTCTTCCACAAATAATGGTATGGCTTGGCGTGTATATAAAGTATATTCTCAAACATCAACTACCGCTAATATTACAATAGAGGATGTAAGTGGATTTAATGCTGCTATAAGTACTACAGGCAATAGTGCCCCCCCAAACATTCCAGCATTTGCATATATATTTCAATTAAATGCAAATAGCCTTCCTGCACTAACTGCTGTTTCACTTTATCCTCAAGTAACATTTACAGATTCAGTGTTAGGACGTTTTGTATATAGTCAGGCTGCATCAGGAGCCGGCGGCACAGGAACATCAGGCACAGGTGGAACAGGTCCAACAGGTCCAGCAGGAAGCGGCACGGGTGGAACAGGTCCAACTGGTCCAGCAGGTGGTGGCACAGGCGCAACAGGTGCAACTGGTCCAGCAGGAGGGGGCACAGGTGCAACAGGTGCAACTGGTCCTGCAGGGGGTGGCACAGGTGCAACCGGTGATACAGGTGCAACTGGACAAACAGGAGAAACTGGTTCTACAGGTGCAACAGGAGCAGATGGTTCCTATGTCATCTTTTCACCTCTTGTATCCAACAATGTGGATGCCTCTGGAGCAAAATTAATGCAAGTAGATTTTTCAGGACAAGCACAATACGTATCCATCGGATCACAATTATATATAAATAGTATTACTGAGACTATTTATCCTTGGAATAGTGCAGCAGTATATCAAACAGCGGATGTTGTGACTGATGCCAGCGGATATTACAGTTTTATTTCAGGT
>JBMOHW010000366.1:0-2050 GCA_049317665.1 Terrimicrobiaceae bacterium
CTTCTCGATCAATATTGAACTCGGTGTGGTGAACGTCATGATCGTGCGCACCGCCATTGACCGCGGTGCCTGGCCAGCATTCTTGATTGGACTCGGCTCCTGCATCGGCGACGTGATCTGGGCGTGCGCCGGCGCGCTCGGCGTCAGCGCACTCCTTCAGTGGCCTCCAGCCGCCTGGATCCTCTGGCTCGGCGGGAGCGCAATCCTCTGCTGGTTCGCTGCCGCAGCACTCCGTGATGCGGTTCGTGGCGGTTCCATAGATGAATCATCACCCCTTCGCCGCGCGAACGGCCTGCGTGCCGTTGGCCTCGGGCTCGGTGTTGCTCTTAGTTCACCAACGCTGATCCTGTGGACCGCCACCGTGGGCGGGAGTGTGGTCGCCGCACAGGCAACGAGCATTGCTGGATTCGTACCGTTTATCTCTGGCTTCGCAACTGCGGCGGTGCTGCACTCCGTGGTGCTCGCTGCTGTGGTCGGTGCCACGCGAAGATTCACTGGCCCGCGCACTATTCGGGCCGTCTCACTGATCTCCGCGCTGATGTTTGCGGCGTTTGCCGTTGGGATCTTTGTGGACGGAGCGCGGCGGCTGCTGAACCTCGGCGCCTAGGCGCTGCGCCGCAACCTACGTCTGAGCGGGCTCCGCGTTCTTTGCAGCGATCTTCAACAGATCACGAGTAAGGCGTTCCATCTCGCTTGCCGGCAGTGCACCGCCAAATCGCTCGGCAACGGCGGCAAGGTGCGCCGGCGCAACAGCCTTAAACGTTCGGACACCGAGTGGCGTAAGGGTTGCCCAGTGCACGCGACCATCTTCGGTACAGCGACGGCGCGTCACCCAACCGTTAATGGCAAGGCGGTCAATGCGGCGGGTCAGTCCGCTCTTTGAAATGAGTACTGCATCGGCAAGCTCGCTCATGCGCAGGCGATAGTCCGCGGAGCGAACGAGCTGCGCCAGCACATCAAAGTCAGCGAGGCTCATCCCTGATGCATCCATGAGCTCTGCAGAGAGGGCGCGCGTTACCCGGCCGTAGGCGGTGAGTAGGGCGATCCACGCGCGGGCGACCTTCGGGTCGAGGAGTTTGGACGCGTCGGTGCCAAGCACTGCAGAGAGTGCGGTAATTTCGTTGCTGACTGGATCGCGTGTTGTTGCCATTGCTTGCAATAGTTGCACTTGCAATCATTCTGGTCAAGAGGTATGGTTGCATCTGCAACTACCTGAGCGAACGCGTAGGAGTTGAGTCGAAGGAGGTCCACGATGTCAGCAGCACGATTCAAGCAGGTGGCCGACGCCGCCCAGATCGATCGCGCCGTAGCGGCGCTCAACAAGCACGGTTTCTCCGCGAAGGTCGTCGCTAACGGCGCCGCCGCCAAGGATGCAGTGCTCGCCTTGATTCCAGCAGGGTCGGAGGTCTTTACCTTCACCTCTGCCACCCTCGACGCGACCGGTCTCACCGAGGCGCTGAACGCAGCTCCATACAAGAGCCTGCGCGACAAGATGTATGCGCTGGATCGCAACACCCAGAGCGCTGAGATGCGCGCCATCGGTTCCGCTCCAGCCTTTGCCGTTGGCAGCGTGCACGCCGTTACCGAAACCGGTGAACTGATGCTTGCCTCAGCAACCGGCTCACAGCTTCCGGCGTACGCCTATGGCGCGGGCCACGTGGTCTTCGTTGTTGGCGCACAGAAGATCGTCAAGGATCTGGCCGAGGCAACGGAGCGTATTGCGACGTACACCCTGCCACTGGAGGATGTCCGCGCACAGGCCGCCTACGGCGTAAACAGTGCGATCAACAAGACGCTCACGCTCCATAACGAGTTCCCAGGTCGCATCGACGTGGTGATCGTTGCAGAGGAGCTCGGCTTCTAATGCTCCGCGCAGTGATTCGCGGCGCGGCACGTGCGGCGATCGTTAACCTGGCCCTCTGGGTGGTTGCGTCGATCGCGGGTGTTGTGCCGCCTATCGCTGAAACGATTCCAACAGTCGCTGGAGTCGCCTTCGCATCGGCTGGTGGCGTCGCAGCAGCCGGCATTGTGGCGCGCATCTTCGTCGGCA
>JBMOHW010000367.1:0-2047 GCA_049317665.1 Terrimicrobiaceae bacterium
ACAGCTCCACAAAGGCGCCAATATCTGCAAGGGTATCTTGTTTAAAATCCCGGATAATGTTACGTAAATCCAGCACCTTATCAATAATTTCCAGCACTAAATCATTACGGGTCTTATCAATCTCGCTAACGATCTCTAACGGGACTAAATGCCCAGAGGCATTACGTAAATAGCCCTCGGGCGTAGGTTGGGTTTGTTGTAGTAAGGGTGTAGTCATTGGTTTCTCTTGAGTTTAAAAAAGGGCGTAACGATAAAACCGCAGTCGATTAAATCGAGGTTATCTATCCAGTGGCACGACCAGGCACACACTTGTTTTTTGCGGTAACTGTCGTAACGTCTGGATTTGTAAATATTAGGGCGTTTCATAACACCCCTCTACGCTCCAGTTGCTTCGCCGTTTGGCGGTTTTTGCGCTGGGCATAGGCTAGTTTTAGCGCTAACATTTTTTCTATGACGTCTTGCCAGCGCAAAGACCGTTCAACACTGCGTAATAAGTCACATTTCTTGTTATTAAAGATTGGGTTCATCGTTCACCTCATTTGGGTTAGGGTTAGGTTCTACGGTACATAAGGCTTTTACGTGCTTGACTAAGCCCAAACATTCGCTTGGGCTTAGCACGATCACCACATCTACAGCAGGCTGGGTTTTATCGGCAAACTCAGCAATACCGCACAGTCTGAGCGAGATAGCGCTGTTATATGCCGTCGTCATATCAGGCTCCGCGTTGATCACAAGACTGGCAGGCTGTCCACCAGTTAAGTTTTTCTTTACCGCCCAAAGGCCTTGGCGCCATCGAGCGGGTTTTACAGTCGTCCCGCTCTAAGGTTCTTAATGCGTGTGGACAACTCACAACATTGATAAAGCGTTTAGCAAACAGGTTTAAAATCGGCGTAGGATTGGGATAATTACCGGTACTAATCATGCGGACGGCACTGTCTTTAATCCCCAAAGCCTCGGCTAAGGCTTTAGTACCTATCTCTGCCCGTTTATCGTTAAAGGCGATTAATAGCGACATCAGCCGTCTCTCCATATCCCGTGTAAGCAACGGTTTCAGTGGGTTTAGCGTTGATGATTTTGCCGCTATTCGGGTCAAACACCACCCCCGGCTCTCTCAAGATAGGCACTTTAGGCCCCAAGTCTTTCTTTAATATGTACAGCTTGGTACCGTTACTGGTTAAGATGCCATCATCAATCAACTGGGTTTCTAAAATGCCCACCGCCACCAGTTTATGCAGCCAACGATTCAGGTTTGATGCGGGATATTTCTCGGTACCATTACAGATCGCGTTTTGCATATCTTGCAGGGTCATACTTTTATTACGTCTTAATACCCACCAGGCTTTTGCGCGTAAGCTTGTTGTCCAGCGGGTCGTTTTAGTCGAGGTCTTTGCCATCTTTACTTACCTTTGCGTAGTGATTTCATCGCGTCTTCACACAGCATCATGCCTTTTACATCGTCCATCACGAGATGATCTTTACCCTTAGCTCTCGCAATATCTTCTAAGATCCGACACGCCACCGATATCAAGCGATACCGACCTCTGGATTGGGTTAATACTTGCTTAGCAACATCAGCATCAACGGTGACTTCACACAATTCAGCCAGATACAACACCGTATCGGCTAAGGTCGCGGGGATAAAGTCCACTAACGCACTGATACGCGTGGCAATATGGGCCAGTTTATGCTCACCAAAGCGGTGCTTTTCAGAGTTATGACAGACTAAGATCAACACGCTACCCGCTTGCTCACAGATCCGGCGTAAGAACTCGATACAATCGGCCTTTTTCTCTAAACCATGTTGCGCTTCATCTAAGATCACCGTAGGCCGACGTACCGCAAAGGCTTCATTAATCGCTTTATGTTGCAAGAACTTAGTGCCGCCCGAACAGCCTAATTCATACGCTAACAAGTCCCGTAAATACGACACGGTCATACCCGGGATGCCTTCGATATGAATGGCATTGCGCTCAGCGCCAATATTGTCCACACACCGACTCTTGCCGGTACCGGGTTCTCCGTTTAATAGCATCATGCGGGCTTCATT
>JBMOHW010000368.1:0-2046 GCA_049317665.1 Terrimicrobiaceae bacterium
CAATCGATTTTAAAGTCGAGGATAATGCAGGTAATAGAGTTGTTCTTTCTACTGACGGGTCAATCACGGGTTACACAAATGGAAAAAGAACTACTTGGGAACCTATCCTAAATGAAAACCAACTTGGTTTAATGGAAAATGGACAAGGAACAAGAGTTGCTGCAGAATTGCTCAAGGACTACTCACATTTTATCAAGACTGCTTTGCTTGATGTCAAAGAAAGACTTGATGACAGAGAGAGCCAACTCAATGAAGTCAGAGGCGGTGAGTCATATGATAATTTATATGAAGGTGTTAAATCAAAGAACACTGGCACTGTAAATCAAGTTCGTGAGAAGCAATTAGAGCCTAAACAAACAGGTGCAAGCCAAGATTGTGTAAGAGAAATTCTTCTTGGAGATGCTGGACTTTATGGTAGAAGAGTAAAGGATGAAGAAGTTCGTAAGTCCTTAACTCAATTAATTGATGAAGTTACTCACGGTGTTCCTACTGAAGTTTTAGAAAAGCAATTGTCAAATCATCGCACAGAAGGATCTGCTAGTGCAAATGAAATTATGACAGCAACTATTACTGCATTAGGTAAGGCTGTTATTTCTTCACTAGAAACTCCAAAAACAATTCTTCGTGTTGCACAAACATTATCTGAAGAGCCAATGCTTCCTGAAATGATTGGAACTGCTGCTGCTGGAACAGAAATGGAAGCAGATAAAGCAGAAAAAGTAGATTTTTTTGGTGGAGATGCTTCACCAGAAAATTCAGTTTCCGCTGTTATTAAGCAATTAGGTGCTGCTGTAACTTCTGAAATCACAGCTAGAGATCTTGCTGATGCACTTTCAGTTGCAGTTGAAGAAGGTGAAATGACTAAAGAAGGCGTTTCAAGAATCGCTGAACTTCTTATGGGTCAAGCATCTGTTCCTGGAGAAGGTTTGGATGTTGAAACTGCACCTTCAAAAAATGAAGAACTCAAGTCTGCACTTATGTCTGCTGTAGATGCTGATGTAGATCTTATCTCCAAAGATGATCTTAAGTCTGCTATTTCTGCTATGGCAATGTCCTCTAAAGAAACTGGCACAACTCCTGATGAAGTAGTTGATTCTGTTGAAGCAATGCCAGAAAAACAATTAATGGCTGCTATCGATAGAGCAAAAACAGCTACAGCAACTGACGGAAGATTAAGATCAAGAGCTAGAAGAGAATTCTGGGGTGTCAAAACTGCATCAACTAAAAGTGTTTCTGAAAATGTTGTTGGTTGGTTAGCAGATTATTCAACAAATTTTGGAATTAGCACAAGAAGAATTGCAAAGGCTGCAAAGAGACTTTGTGAAGAATTTGAAGTTGCACAGAAACTTGTTGCCAAGGCTGTAGTTGCTTCTGAAAGAACAGCTGGTATGACTGTAACTCAAAGCAAGTCTGATTGTATTAGATTTATGTGTAGAGCTGAAGATCTAAATGGCACACAACCAAGCGATAGTAATTTTGATGAGTCTTTCAAGCAAAAAGCTATTGAAGTTCTTCAAGGACATGGATTCCAAGTTGATCCAGGCACATTCTCATTCACAGACTTGATTGTTTCTGAAAATGGTGATGTAACAGCAACAGTTTCTACATCTTCCTCAAAAACTTTCAAAACTGACGAAGAATCTGTTGAAATGAATGTTGGAATGAATGCTCAAGATAGCTCAGAAATGCCAGTTATAATGACAGAAAGTGCAAGATTAGCTAGAAAGTCTAGAAGAGATGATATTTTAGCAAAATACGCACAAGCCATGCCAGGGATGGGGGCTCCAGCTCCTCAAGGTCCTGCAGCTGGTCCTGTTGATCCAGGTTTGGGTGGCGGTGCTCCTGCTGGTGGCGATTTAGGCATTTCTTCACTTACTGGTGGCGCTGACATGAATGAGTCTGCAGATATGGATGCAGTAACAGAGCCTGGTGAAAAGAAGCCTTGGGGTTCTGTTTGTCCAGTTTGTGGTGCTGATGATGTAAATATTTCAGAATCAAATGCGGACTGCCAAAGCTGTGGTACTACATACAAGATCCTTCAACAAA
>JBMOHW010000369.1:0-2046 GCA_049317665.1 Terrimicrobiaceae bacterium
TTCCTGAATCTTATCCATGCGGTCGTGGAGGGTGAGGGGGTTCTTGTTCATCTTGGTCTTGGTAGCCATGATTATACTATACCTCCGAATCAGGAAAGGTCAAGGTCAAAGCCCAGCGATCTCGCCGTGGACTCTGCCTGCTTGGGCATGGCAAACGGCTGCGGGGCAACGGGCTTGTCGTCGACATAGGTATCCATGAAGGCAGGGCGATCCTCTGCGCTCACGGACAGGCAGGCAGACACCTTGCGGCGCTTCTTGGCAACCTTGTTCGGCTCGAACTCCGCGTCATAGGAGGTGTGGTAGTCCCGAATCCCCCGCATGATGGGACTGGCAACCGAATAGGAGTCAAGGCTGGTGCAGGGAAGGGTAGGAAGGGCGTTGTAGGCTTCCAGAAGGCAGTTGCGAAGGTAACGGATCTCTGCCTTCAGACGGTCAGTATCGTTGGTGTTCACGGTCATAGTATAGCATGGGTAAGGCGTGGGTCAACCTAAATACCTACATGAAAAGTTTCAAGAAATTCTTAATGGAAGAACTTTCATCATCTGCTGCTGATCTGGGGTCTGCCGCTCAACCAAGCACACCGACCACTCCCAAGGGAACGCAGCCAACTACCGCACAGGTCGAATTACCGGTCAGCGACGATGAGAGAGATCGTACACCACCAGATCCAATTGACTGGGGCGAGCTGGATGACAGAATCCGGGATATGACTGACCAATTCGAATCAATTCTTCGGATGATGGGAATTTTGTCGTGGGATGCTTTCGTACAATGGCTTTGGGCCAATCATGGAATAGATCTGAGTGGAGTGAATTCGACCGGTATATGGTCAACTCTGAGAAAATGGTACATGAAGGAACTGGAAACTTGGTTTGGGAATAATTATCCGAACCCAACGAGCAACCAACAATCTACTTTCCAACATCATCTTTTTAATCTGGACGACAGATTGCAGGAACTCTGGGAACTCCACGACAGCCCTTCGACGCCCGGATCGACAAACCCATTTCAGCCATTTGGGGGTGCGGACGATGATCGCTACAGACCGATGGATTTAAATAATCCCGACACATGGGAAAATTTTGACCCATATGATCCATTCAGAAGTCCTTGGTGGGCACGACCCCCACGCAATGAAGATGATCCACGAAATCCATACCCAGGAGTATATCAGTCATAATCATGAAGAGTTTCAAGAAATTACCCCACCGGACTGGACACAATCCCCGGACGGACAACCACCAATAACCCCACCAGCCAACAATATTCCCTGAACAATAAACAACCAAAAGAAAGAATCACAAAAATGTACAACTTCAAAGATTTTTTAAATTTTTCAAATAATCTTCAAGATAACCTCAATATTCGCAGAAGACTCTCCGAAGCCGCCGAAGTACAGCCGTTGGATCAATCAATGGTAGCCTCCCCCGTAGGAGAACCGGGAGATCAGCCCGGTGGAGGAAATGCACCCGGCCAAACCCCACCACCTCCACAGGAAGCCACCCCACCCAAAAATCCGGGAGATCAAATTCCCCCGAGAAAACCAAACGAAAGCGATTCCGAATATCAGAGAAGAGTCGAAGAGTATTGGAAGCAGAAGAAAGCATATGACAGATACAAGGAAATCTGCCCAGCAATGAATTGCGGTAAAATCTGGACATACCCAAACCCAAGACATCCAATGGAACGCAAGGGATGGCAACAGGGTGATTTCTATATCGGACCAGATGGAAAATTATTCCAAAGAAATGGTCGAGGCGGATGGGATGCATATAGTTACAATGTATCCCAGATGGGCGAGTGATAAAGTGAAGAAATTTAAAGAATTTCTAGAAAATTATGATTTTTACATCGACAAGCCCATGGGATTCAAGAAACCAGACCCCGATGTAGATTCAGAAGAAGTAGTTGAAGCAGAAGATATTGCTCAAGAAGAAATCGCCAATAAGGTCAAAAAATGAAAAGATTCAAACTTTCATACAAGAGCAACATATGTCACAGGGAGAGACAACCTCAAGTCCCGAATTCCTAGAGAGGAAGCAGAGA
>JBMOHW010000370.1:0-2046 GCA_049317665.1 Terrimicrobiaceae bacterium
GTGGGGCTAACAAGTACACAAGTTAATCCCGTGTCTACAGCCGTTACATATGAGGCTCAGCTAGCCCGCATGATGCGTCAATATGAGCTCGTTGAAAGAGTGCGGAAGTATAATCCGCGCGTCGATGAGGATCTTCTTAATCGAGCCTATGTGTACGCCATGAAGGCGCATGGCGCGCAGACACGCGCTTCTGGCGATCCTTATTTTTCTCATCCACTTGAAGTCGCTGCAATTCTTACCGACCTGAAGCTTGATGATGCGACGATTGTTGCGGCGGTTCTACATGACACAATAGAAGATACCGACGCTACTAGAGAAGAGATTGATCGCTTGTTTGGTCGCCAGATCGGCAAGCTAGTTGATGGTCTGACAAAAATAGAGAAGTTGGATCTTGTTTCTAAGCAGGCGCGGCAGGGAGAGAATTTTCGTAAACTATTGCTCGCCGTTGCCGAAGATGTGCGTGTTCTTCTCATTAAACTTGCTGATCGTTTGCATAATATGCGTACGCTACATCATGTTCCATTAGAGAAACGCGCCAGAATTTCTCAAGAAACATTGGATATCTATGCGCCGCTTGCTGGACGAATTGGTATGCAGCGGCTACGCGAGGAGCTTGAAGAGCTTGCTTTCCGACATCTCTCGCCTGAGGCATTTGATGCTATTGCGGAAAGACTGCATGACTTACGCGCTAAAAATGGGCGTGCAATTAAGCGTGTTGAAGAAGAATTAACGCAAGAGTTCTCAACGCGCGGCATTGAAGCAGGAGTGACAGGCCGTCAGAAGACGCCTTATTCTGTGTGGCGTAAGATGGAAAGAAAATCTATTTCCTTTGAGCAGCTATCCGATATTTTTGGTTTTCGTATTATTGTTGGTCCAATTGAAGATTGTTATCGCGCGTTAGGCGTTGTTCATACCAAATGGCCAAGTGTTCCTGGGCGTTTTAAAGATTATATATCGACGCCTAAGCAAAATGATTATCGGTCAATTCATACGACAGTAATCGGACCCGGTCATCAGCGTGTCGAATTACAAATTCGTACAGCCGAAATGCACGAGATCGCGCGTTTTGGCATTGCTGCGCATGCCTTGTACAAAGATGCAACTGGAGAGGAGGGCCGAGAAGAATTGGCGAAAGAAAGTCGCGCTTTTCGCTGGTTGCAGGAAACACTTGACCTCCTTGCTCATGGCGATAGCCCTGAAGAATTTCTTGAACACACGCGGCTCGAGCTATTTCAAGATCAGGTTTTCTGTTTTACGCCAAAGGGTGGGTTGATCGCTTTGCCGCGTGGCGCAACGCCAATAGACTTTGCTTATGCCGTACACACCAAGCTCGGCAATTCTGCAGTTGGCGCAAAAATCAATGGTCGCGTCGCGCCTGTTTTATCGCATCTTAAGAATGGAGATGAAGTCGAAATTGTTCGCGCCGAAGGCCATATCCCCCCTACGGCATGGGAGGCGGCAGTGGCGACTGGTAAGGCGCGCGCCGCAATCCGGCGTGCAACGCGCGAGGCGGTGCGTCGTCAATATGCGGGTTTGGGTCGTCAGATTGTAGAACGCGCTTTTGAGCGCGCTAATAGAAACATTTCTGATGACAAACTCAAGGCGGCGCTCAACCGATTGGCGCGTCACTCAGTGGAAGATGTCTTAGCGTCTGTTGGCAGGGGTGAAATTTACTCTGGCGACGTGATCAAGGCGGTCTACCCTGACTTCACAGAAGAACGTAAGATTGTCCAAACTCAGATTGGTCCAGGAGAGCCTGGTTGGTTTGGAGTGAAAACAAATGCCAATGTCGTTTTTAAGTCTCCTGATGCTAATAAGGCTGCGATCCCAATTAGGGGCTTGAGAGGCGATGCGCCTGTGAGTTTTGCGCCAAACGGCGGGGCTGTGCCAGGAGATCGCATTGTAGGCATTCTGACGCCAGGAGAAGGTGTAACGATTTATCCCATCCAATCGCCATCTTTGACCGCTTATGATGATCAACCAGAGCGTTGGCTGGACGTTCGTTGGGATGTTGATGCGGAGAGGAAAGAGCTTTTTCCCGCGCGC
>JBMOHW010000371.1:0-2042 GCA_049317665.1 Terrimicrobiaceae bacterium
ACAGTGTGGGGGCGGGGATGTTCTCGCTCCAGACCGATGGAGTTTTTGTGATCCAAGCGGTCACAGATCCGGACAAACGGGAAAAGGTCGAGGTCGAGTCGCTGGCCGTCCTCGACAAGATCAAAAAAGATGGGGTGACCCCCGACGAGCTCACACGGGCCAAGAGATCGATCCTCGCGGCCCAGTTCGGAGGAATGACTACGGCTCGGGGAAAGGCTTCGGACCTGGGATCGAACTGGCTCCTGACGCGGAATCTTGATTTTAGCAAACACTACCTCGAAGCGATCGCCGCCGTGACGCCGGAGGATGTTCGGCGGGTGGCCCGCGAGTATCTTCGCGAGGACCGGATCAATGCGACGTCCTTGAACCCGCCGGGGAGCCTTTCTGCCGTCAAGGACAGTGAGGCCGCGGAAACGTCGACCGCGTCGGCGATTCAAAAGTTCACACTGTCGAACGGATTGCGCCTTCTCGTTCGCGAGGATCCGCGTCTGCCATTGGTATCGATCCAGGCGGTGTTCCGAGGCGGGCTTCTGGCCGAGACGAAAGAAACGAATGGGGTGACTCGCCTGTTCGCTCGCTCGATGCTCAAGGGAACAACGACGCGAACGGCGGAGCAGATCGCGGAA
Source organism: Terrimicrobiaceae bacterium (assembly GCA_049317665.1). Taxonomy (GTDB): domain Bacteria; phylum Verrucomicrobiota; class Verrucomicrobiia; order Chthoniobacterales; family Terrimicrobiaceae; genus JBBRHN01. The sequence continues at coordinate 627 of JBMOHW010000371.1, forward strand.
CAGATCGAGAATGTCGGGGGAAACATCGGATCCGATAGCGGAAACAACAGCTTCAGCGTCTCCGTGGACGTTATGCAGCCGGATCTTGCGGTCGGCCTGGAGATTCTGGCCGATGTATTGATCCGTCCCATTTTTCCTGCTCGCGAAGTCGAGTTGGAGAGATCGAGTCAGATCGCTTCGCTCAAAGCCGAGGAAGAGCAGCCAACGGCTGTGGCGAGAAACCTGGTTCGCGAGAATTTGTTTGGATCTCATCCCTACGGACTTCGCAACCTCGGATCGCCCGAGGCCGTCGCCAAAGTTTCTGCCGAGGAGCTCAAGGCATTTCACAAAGAATTTGCCGTGGCAAAAAACGGAGTCATCGCGGTCTTCGGCAATGTGAAGGCCGACGAAGTTCGCAAACTGGCCGAGAAGTATTTTGCTTCGATGCCGGCAGGGAAACTCGCCTTTGAAGTGCCCCCGACGCCGACTGCGCTCCCTGCAAACGTCAACATCACGGGAGACATCGAGAAAAAGCAGGCGATCGTCATGGTGGGTTTTCAAGGGACAACGGCGGGCTCGGAAGACCGGGCGAAGATGGAGCTGATCAATGAAGCCTCGAACGACCTGGGCTCGAGGTTCTTTGACCGGATTCGGGAAAAGATGGGACTGGCGTATTTCGTGGGAGCCGCACAATTCTACGGGCTCGCACCGGGCGCCTTCATTTTTTACCTTGGAACGGATCCGGCAAAGGTCGAAGCGGTAAAGAGCGAATTCCGCTCCGAGATTGCGGCGCTCGCCAAGGATGGACTCACGGAGGAGGAGCTCGCCCGCGCGAAAAAGAAGCTTCTTGGTGGAGAGGCCATCCGAAATCAGAGCAACTCGGCCTTCGCCGCCTCGTGCGCTGTCGATGAATTGATGGGGCTTGGTTGGGATGCTTACTCGCACCGCCGGGAGGAGATTGAAAAAATCACGCTCGACGATGTCCGCCAGACTGCGGCAAAGTATTTCGAATCACCCTCTCGGGTCGAAGCCGTCGTGCTTCCTCCGGAAAAACCGGCAGCAGCAAAAACCAAATAACGATCTTATGCCTGAAGTCCAACAATCCTCCGCGCTCGGCGAAATGACCCAGCGTTTCATCGAATTTGTCATGATGCAGGCCCAGCAGGCCGCGATGTTTCTCGGACGAATCCCGAATCCTCAAACCGGCCAGCCCGAGGTGAATCTCGAAGTCGCCCGGCTCTTCATTGATCAGCTCGAAATGATCCATGAAAAGACTCGCGGAAATCTCAACAAAGAGGAGAGCGAGATCCTCTCCCGGGTCCTCGCTGATTTGCGCCTGGCCTTCGTGCAGGCGTCGTCGGAAGCCCCGGCAGCGTTTGCCCCGCCTTCCCCAACGGCCATCCCGGAGGCTCCGGCGAGCGAAGTCGCCGCCGAAGA
>JBMOHW010000372.1:0-2038 GCA_049317665.1 Terrimicrobiaceae bacterium
TATCCTATTTGGCACTATCAGTTTGACGATCTTATTGTTCTTAAAAACAATCAAGGCACAGAAGAAACCCGAGTCCGTCATATGGATTATGGGGTTGTGCTTTCCAGCTTTTTCTGGAGACGATTCAAAAACAAAGAAAACATAACATTCTTTGATCCCAACGAAGTGCCAGATCTGTATGAAGCGTTTTACAAAGACTCAAAACTGTTTGAAGAATTATATGTCAAGTATGAAAAGAAGAAAGACCTTCGCAAGAAGGTGATCAGTGCCGAAGAAGTATTCAAAGGCGGTATCCTAAAGGAGAGAACTGATACAGGTCGCATCTACTTGGTGTTTATCGACAATGTGATGAACCAGGGACCCTTTGATCCCGAGTATCATGCTATCTATCAGTCAAATTTATGCTGTGAAATTCTATTACCTACTAAGCCCTTTCGCCGTCTGGATGACGATGCTGGCCGTATTGCTTTATGCACGCTGGGATCAATCAACTGGGGTGCGTTCCGAAATCCAGAAGACATGCGTAGGGCTTGCCGCATACTGCAGCGCAGTCTATGTAATATACTGGACTATCAAGACTTTTTGAGCATCCAGAGCATGCTGAGCAATCAAGAGATACAACCCTTGGGCATTGGCATCACTAATCTTGCCTACTGGCACGCAAAACGTGGCTTGCTGTATGGTGAGAAAGATGCCTTGCAAGAAGTCAAGAGTTGGATGGAACATCAAGCCTACTACCTGACAGAAGCCACAGTCGAACTGGCCAAGGAACGTGGACCATGCAGTCACAGTGGCCTTACACGTTATGGTCAAGGTGTGTTTCCATGGGAGCGTCGCGCCCAAGCTGTCAACGAATTGGCCAACTTCCGACCAGAACTTGATTGGGAAACACTGCGTGAAAAGATGAAGATTCATGGTGTACGCAATGCCACATTGATGGCAGTGGCTCCGGTGGAGTCATCATCGGTTGTGATCAACTCAACCAATGGAATCGAAATGCCCATGAGCTTGATCACGGTCAAAGAATCCAAAGCAGGAAGTTTGATCCAAGTGGCTCCAGAATACAACAAGTTAAAGAACCGGTATCAACTCATGTGGGAACAACGAGACTGTGCAAATTACTTGAAGACAGCCGCTGTGATTGCTGCCTATGTGGATCAAAGCATTTCAACCAACACATTCTACAATCCTGCACACTTTGCTGATCGCAAGGTGCCTACCACCTTGATCGCCACCAACCTCATGCAGGCACATCGTTGGGGACTGAAAACATTCTACTACAGCCTGATCAACAAACAAGGATCAAAAGGTCAAGACGAAGCACCACAGGTCTTGCACACACAAGAACCCGACAGCGACCTCTTAGAGGAAGATTGTCTGGCATGCAAATTATAACAACAAAGAGAAAACTATGAGCCAAGCACAATACAACCTACACACCAAGACTGATTATCTAAATCGCAAGATGTTTTTGGATCCAGCAGGTCCGGTGACCATACAACGTTTTGAAGAAGTTAAATACAACAAAGTTGTGAAATTTGAACAAGAAGCAAGAGGATTCTTTTGGGTGCCAGAAGAGATCAGCCTGACCAAAGATGCCGCAGACTTCAAAGAAGCTAGTGATACTGTGCGTCATATTTTTACCAGCAACTTGCTACGCCAGACTGCCTTGGATAGCCTGCAAGGCCGTGGTCCCACACAGGTATTCACACCAGTGGTCAGTATTCCAGAACTGGAAGCGCTCATGTACAACTGGGGTTTCTTTGAAACCAACATCCACAGCCGTAGTTACAGCCACATCATACGCAACATCTACAACGTGCCCAAAGAAGAGTTCAACAAGATCCACGACACCGCAGAGATAGTTGAAATGGCTTCGACCATTGGTCTTTATTACGATCGCCTGCACATGATCAACTGTCGCAAAGAATTGCAGGAAGAGTTTGATGAGTACGAACACATCAAGGCCATCTGGCTGGCACTCAATGCCAGTTATGGCCTAGAAGCCTTCCGCTTCATGGTCAGCTTTGCCACCAGC
>JBMOHW010000373.1:0-2036 GCA_049317665.1 Terrimicrobiaceae bacterium
ATAATAATCCCAACGTGCGCCAACTGTTGTCTTCAACCAAGGCGTCCATTTGGTTTTAAAATCGGTTAACAGACTCGTATTAGCCTCGCCTACAAGATCATTGCGGATAATATTAAACATCTGCCGCGAGACTTCATTGCCCAGCCCAAGACGAATATTATCATAACGGCTTTGAAAACCGACGCGCAGCTCCGACTCTTTATTAAGAAGATCAAACTTCAGTGTGTGATAGGCATTAGCGCCAATCATCGTGCGGCGATCAAATTGCCGAAACTGATCGCCAATAAATGGATCTGGATATTGTAGAAAATACGTAAAATCATTGTTGAGGCCGAGCGTAGAATGCATCGCAAAAGCTTCAACGCGCGTTTTATAAGTTGACGTTTCTTGCGCCCAGTGGCCTGAAACACTGAAGCGTGTTGTTTCACCACCATCTGTGGGATTGAGCGTTCCCCAACGGGACATTTGACCAGAAGAAATCAGATCCAATGGGATTTGGTCTGTTGAGTTCCAACGGTTCGCGTAAGCCATGCCCATAATCGAGAGGCCGTTATTTTCCTCTCCCTGTGTATAGCGCAGCACGCCATTAATTTTTCGCGCATTATTGGGCGTGGTCCAAGGTCCATTATAGATTGAAACTTCTCCTGCGCCCAAAATATCGCCATTGGCGAAGGACCAGGATTTCATGCCAAATTGTCTACCATAACCAAAGGCGCCGCCCGTTGACGTAAAGACGCCTTCGGGAACGCGGTGAAGATATTGCATGCGAATGGTGCCGGCGTTTGAAAAGTCGCCATCTTCAACATTATAGGGACCTTTGCGCGCATCAACTGTTTCAAGCAGCTCGGGCATAAGGAAGTTTGCGTCGGCGTAGCCTTGACCATGTCCATGCGTGCGCATGTTGAGCGGCATTGAATCAAGATAAAGAGCGAGGTCTGTGCCATGATCAAGGTCAAACCCGCGCAGATAATATTGGTTTGCTTTGCCTTCACCAGAATGCTGCGTAACGGCCAGCCCAGGGACAACTTCTAACGCCTCGCCAGGCCGAAAGACCGGTAAAACATTCACTTGACCGCCGGTAAAGACACGCTCACTTGAGGAGTCTAAGTTTGTTGGAACGCGCGGATAATTAATGCGCGGGCCTAAAATAGTGCTTTGAAGCGCAGAAGATTGATAGCCGTCATTTGGATCAATCGGCGATGGGCTTGCCAATGCAACGACTGGGGACGGAAGTCTTTGTGCGACTATTGGTAGTTTTGCTTTTGGCAGGTGTTTGTGCGGAACAGATACAATTTTCCGATGTCCGCCAACATCGATTGTCGGCAATGAAACCGTGTGACCTTTTGCGTCAGCTGATGCGAGCATAGAGACGAGCGCAATCGCAGAAACCTTTGCCTTACGCCTGCGAGCCATTCATCCCTCATCACTTTCTGCGCTCTTTTGACGATTACTTGTCATATCCCTCGCCATTCGCGTCAATTGTGAAGTTACGCATTCAGGCTCGATTATTAATGGCTGTGGCATCCTTGCAACAGTTTCTGATAGATCAATTAGGCTAAAAGTAATTAAATTGGTCGCTAGTTTGAAAAACTAATAGCCTGTCATTTCAAGGTAGCCGACGCCCTCTTGCGTGCCAGTAAAGCGAATAGGGCCTTCCCAATACGGGATGGTCGTCAACATCCAGCTGTTAGGATTTAATGGATTTGTTAAAATTTCAAAATTGTGGCTTCGTACGCCTATACGCCAGCGTGTAGGCGCTTTATGGCCAGCATAGTTGGTTTCATCGAGTGGCTGGAGCGTAATGTCATCATTCTTCAGAAGGCTTGTTTGGCCGTCAGATGAGATCCAGTTTCCTGAGATATAATCCCGTAAACCGCGTAGGCGAAAAAGCATTAATTTGGCGCCATCTTTGAGATGAAGCGAAAACCAGTCCCAGCCTTTTTGATCGGGAGAAAGTATTTGACTGCTCCATTCACGATCCATCCATCCAAGGCCTGAAACTTTTATTGCGCGCCCTTGAATAATCAGCTCTCCAT
>JBMOHW010000374.1:0-2027 GCA_049317665.1 Terrimicrobiaceae bacterium
AAGCCCTCCGCCGGTTTGAAGGCGCGATTCACGAAGGAGCGGTGACCTGGCACGCACTGCCTTACACATTCGAGTCGGAATCCATGCAACCGCACCTGTTCCAGGGCGCCTTCCGCTATGCCGAGGAACTCAAAAACCGATTCGGCACCCCGGCTCATTTTGTGAAAGCGACGGACGTGCCCGGACACACGCGCGGCATCGTGCCGATTCTGGCGGAGAAAGGCGTCAAAGCCATGCACCTCGGGATCAATCCCGCCAGCGCCAAGCCCGATTTGCCAATATTCTTCCGCTGGGTGCATCCGTCCGGGAACGAGTTGCCGGTGATTCTCGAGCACGATTACGGCGGCACGCATGTTTTGCCCGGCACTACTCAAGCCTTTTGCTTTTCCTTCACGTCTGACAATCACGGGCCGCAGACCGTGGAACAGGTCGAGGCGGCTTTCGCGAAATTGCGTCAGCGTTTTCCAAAGGCAAAAATCACGACTTCTTCTTTCAACGAACTGGCGGCCGCCATTGCGCTTAGCGCTCCATCCTGGCCCGGATTTACCGGAGAGATCGGAGATTCGTGGATTCGCGGTTACGGATCCGACCCGTGGAAGATGTCCCGGTTTCGGGAACTGCAGCGCCTGCGCGGGGAGTGGCAGAAGACCGGTCGGCTCGCCGGAAAATGGGTCGATAAGTTTGATGACAAGCTCCTATGCGTCACCGAGCACACCTGGGGCATGGATGAGAAAAGCCACCTCACCAACGGCACGCTCTATTGTAAGGAGCGCACGTATCGAAAAGCCGAATTTCTGCTGAAACGCCAGACCCCGGCTTTTCGTCATTTTGCCTCCTCGTGGACGGAACAGCGCAACTATGTGAAAGCGGCGCTCCAAGCGGTGCAGACCTCGAAGTCCCATGCGCAAGAGGTCGCGCAGCGTCTGGCCGCTCTCGAACCCCGTTGGAGTAACCTCAAGGGATTCGCTCCCGTGCGCAAACTTCCCGATTGGGTTCAACGCAGACTTTTGTCGCAGAGTGATTCCCTGCCGACACCGCTCGCGTGGGAGTTTATCTACGAGGCTTTCGGGTCCGAAGATTACCAGACATTCAAGAAGGAATATGTCGTTCCGGCCTACCTGGCGAGTTTCTGGGCCGTTCCAGACTTCACCAAGCCGGGGATGGAAACGATCATCCGCAAAAGGAAGCGGTTCAAGGCACGGATTCGCAAACTCTGGCATCGGAGAAGCGGGGACGGTGACACGTGGATCCTGGAGATGGCTTTTCCGAAAGCCGCGTCGGTCCGCTATGGCGCGCCGCGCGAAATCCAAGTGAGCCTAACGCAGCGAACGGGCGCCTCCACGGTTTCCTTTGATCTGAACTATCGCGGGAAAGACGCCTATCGTGGCGCGGAGGCGCTCTGGCTAAAATTCAGTCCGGGGATTAAAAAGGATGCCCGCTGGCTTTTCCACAAGATGGGGGAACTGATCGCCGCCGATGAGGTTTGCAAGAGCGCGGGCCGCCAACTGCATGGCATAGACCAGGGCGTGGTTCTGCGGCGCCAGGGACAACCTGACCTGTTGCTGGAAAGCCTGGATGCTCCGCTTGCGGGGCCTGGCCTTCCGAATCTGCTTGGGTTCAAGGACACCCCTCCTGCGGCTTCGGCAGGCGTCTCCTTCAACCTCTACAACAACACCTGGACCACGAATTTTCCCATGTGGAATGGCGAGGATGCGCAGTTCCGGTTCCAGATTCGGCCTTCGAAGCCAGCGCGTTCATGAGCTTGCTCGACTGGCTATTTGTCAGCGTTCCATTTGTGATTGTCACAGGAGCGGCGATATGGACGAGGCGCTACGTCCGCGATGTGGCTGATTTTCTTGCAGCCGGCCGGGCTGGCGGGCGCTATCTTGTTTGTAACGCCGAGGGAGCTGCCGCCATGGGCGCAATTAGTGTCGTTGCAATTTGTGAGCAGTATTACAACGGCGGGGTGGGCGCGGGTTGGTGGGGAATGCTGATAACCCCGGTGATGTTGTTTATCACGCTCACGG
>JBMOHW010000375.1:0-2023 GCA_049317665.1 Terrimicrobiaceae bacterium
CATTCTAAAAGGCGGGGTCTTAAATAAAGTTAGAAAAACCAAGCCCCCTCACCCACACCCACCCGACAATTCCCCGACACTCCCCCGCCCTGCCTCTGTTATTCCAACATACTGACGGCATCCCAAAGGGCGGGAAAATAATCCCCTCCCCCGCTTGGCTAGGCTGGCCTTATCCACCAAGTAGTCCCCTCCCCTTCTCTGTTTTAAGGGAATTTCCGCCCATTGTTAGGGTATCTTGTATATCCGGTGCTTCCGGTGTTTAGCCTAGGCACCACGACACCCTGCCGGCACGCCCCCATTCCCCCGCCGTCACGCATAGATACCCCCTTCTTAAAACCGGTCTAAAATAAAAAAGACAAGGCCTCGAAAGGCCTATACCCCAAAGGGGATAGGGGGGGGGGAACAGGTAATTTCCAGCGTTCATATAGGGGCTTGGAGAATTGTGTATCCGGTATTTCCGGTGCTTCCTTTATATACAGGATGTCCTATAAATAAGGCTTAAGTATTATCAGAGGCGACAACCTATTACCTTCGTAGAGTAGGGACTATTAAGCGGATTCCGCCTTGGCTCCTTCGTATAGTCCAACCTATTAGGCCACCCCGCCCAAGCCGGCCTCGCACGCACGAAGGGGGAGGGGGCTAGGTTAGGAGACTTCTAGGACAAGGAAGCGGGGAAAACAGGTTCCCACCGCCGACATTTTGAGCGAGTTTCCTCCCGCAATCTAAAGTCAACTTTACAGAGTAGGGGAGGGCATAAGGGAAACACCAGATACACCGGATACGCAAAGTATCCGCTAGGCGTTCTCTAGGCCGTCCTTGGGGGAGGGGAGGGTCTTGGAAAGAGATTCCAAGGTGAAGGACTCCAATCCCTTGAAGGGGTCGGGCAAGTCCGGTATTTCCGGTATATCCGGTGCTTCCAATGTATCTTCATAGTCTTGGTCGAAGAAGGACTTGGTGGTGTCGGGGATATTGTGTCCCGCCTTGCGAAGCTCCTTGATGGCCTTGTCCCATTTCTTGTTTCCTCCGTCCCTCCAATCCCTCGCCGTCTTGATGGAGACTTGGCGGAGCTTGGCAACGAGGCGGAGCCGGTAGTCGAGGAGGCGTGACATATATCGAGGCCGGCGATGTCAACCGGTGTCTCCCCCTTAAAGTTTTAGACTAAATACTTGAGTAAAGAGCGAGGGTTCCCGCCACCACGCTTGAGGGGAGACATAAAAGATTCCTTACCGGCGGGGCGGTAAATAAATAAACCGCTCTGGCGTGGACTCTCCCCCAATAGGGGGGGGAGAGAGTTCCACACCTGCCTTGAGTTTTAGGGGTGTGGAATCTAATTAGCGGATTTCCACACCTCCACACCTTTTGCATAAAATACTAATACATAATGCCTTGTCGGGGTGTGGAGCCGTGGAGCCTTGATTCTACGCTAGGCGTGGAAAGAAGGGAAAATGAGGTGTGGAAAGGTCAAAAATGAGTGTTTTATTTTCCACACTCACCGGATAAACTATTCATAGTCATAGGCTTAAGAGCGGAAAATCGTTTTCCACACCTCCTCTTTTTGAGGGCTTTCGTGGGTTAAGTTGTTGACTATTAGCGGTGTGGAGGCTTTGAGAAAATGCACCAATCCAAAAGCATCCCAAAGCACCTCCAACGAAAATCCAATTACCCGCTTAAGTTATTGATAGAGAATAAAAAGTCCATCGAAGGGTGGAGGTTTGCATTGTCCTAGACAAAAAAGGGGCGGGGGAGTGGTATGGGGAGGTGATGAGGCCGGCCGTGTTGCTCGCTCTGCTTTGTCTCGGTGCCGTGGCGGAGGAGCCGGCCAAGCTCCCCAAGGCCAACGCCTCCCGCCTTACATTCGATGGGCAGGGGTTGGCCTATCTCAATATAAAGACTAAAAAGAAAACTGCCGAGGGCTACGAGGACAATGTTCGGAAGGTTCTATTCACCGGAATTGCCTTCACCGAGGGGGACAACTGGCGAGCGGAGGTGACTTACAAGGACGGCATCTTGGACGGCGAGGTGG
>JBMOHW010000376.1:0-2014 GCA_049317665.1 Terrimicrobiaceae bacterium
CTATCTGCAGATCGAGATTCCAGCTTACGATCGAATCCAGTTCCGAGACTTCGACATTTCCGAACCTTTCGCCTCCGTCTGGCGCCGTCAAAATGTCTTCGACCTGGAGGTCGCCAATCCACAGGCGGGCAAACGCAACAACTACTCGCTGGCTTCAAATCCAAAAGGGGAGAGGATCCTCCGCTTCAACGTCCGTATCGCCACTCCGCCGCCAGGTCAGGATTGCCCACCGGGAGTCGGTTCTTCCTATGTGTTCAATCTGCGAGCGGGGGACGAGGTCACGGCGATCGGACCTTTCGGAGATTTCCATATCAAGCCGACGCAGAAGGAGATGGTCTACATCGGAGGCGGAGCGGGAATGGCGCCCCTTCGCTCCCATTTGAGTTACTTGCTCGAGTCGGCAAAATCGGCGCGTAAAATCAGTTACTGGTATGGAGCACGGTCGAAACAGGAACTCTACTACCAGGAGTATTTCGAGCAGCTTGGGGCAAGTCATGCCAACTTCAGCTTCCACATGGGGCTTTCCTCGCCGCTACCGGAGGATCAATGGAATGGTTCGGTTGGATTTATCCATGAGGTTGTTCTAGATGAATATCTTCGCCAACATCCGGATGTCCGAGGCGTTGAATTCTATCTGTGCGGGCCACCCATGATGGTCAAGGCCTGCCGGAAGATGCTCGCCGATCTTGGAGTGAGTCCGTCCCAGATTGCCTGCGACGAATTTTGAATCGTCCTCATTATCTTAACGACGGATCGGGCGATGCGCCCAAACTGAGGGTCTTTCTTAACCTCGACAACCTTGTCGACTTGCCGAGCAGTTCGATTTGGAAGAATCCGCCTCGCGAGGAACTCCTTAAGCACCTCGCCGCCGACGGATTCGAAGGTGTCCAACTAATCCAAGATGGCCCCCCGCCCCTGGGATCGCTTCCTCACTGCGGTCTCGGTCGTATCAACGAACCAGGGGAGGCTTTGCCATTGGCTGAAAAGCATGCGAAGCGCGGAGATCTCTGCCTAACCGTACATGCGGGCTGGGGAATCGAGGACGATGATGAGGTGTTTCGATTGGTCGAAGCTATCCTCTCCGCCTCGCAAAAAGCCCGGCTACCTATCTTTATCGAAACCCACCGTGCGACAATCACGCAGGATATGTGGCGGACGGTTCAGATTGCCAAGAGGTTTCCGGAGGTGCTCTTCAATGGGGATTTCAGCCACTACTATTGCGGACAAGAAATGGTCTACGGAGGTCTGGAGAAAAAAATCGAGTTCATGCAGCCCATCTTTGACCGGATTGGCTTCATGCACGGGAGGATCGCGAGCCCTGGGCACATGCAGGTTCCGATTGATGCCACCGAATCGCGACCAGCGGCGGCAGTTGGGCTGGTGGATTATTATGCCGACTTTCGAACAATCTGGGCGCGGGCAATGCGTGGGTTTCGGGAAAACGCCGGCCCCGGTGACGTTCTTCTTTTCACGCCTGAGTTGCTCTCAGGAACCCACTACTACGCCCGGCTCTTTCCTTGCCCGGACGGAAAAATGACGGAGGAGTCCGATCGGTACGCGCAGGCCATCCTTTACGCCAAAGTCGTGCGGGAGCTTTTTCAGGAAGCTTCGGCCTTGGCCTGACACTCCTTCCTGAGAATTGCATAATGGAAGGGAGATCGTAGTCGGGCGGGAATCTCATCGCTCGCTGTATCAGGATTTGGCACCTTTTTTCTATGAGGCATCCAGATTTACTTCGCTTATTCTCTAGATTCGCTGTTCTTGTTAAGTTGATCTTCTTCTTTCTCCCGACGTTTTGTCTCCAGGCCGCTGGCGAAAAGCCTTCCCGGCCTAACATTATACTTATTCTCGCTGACGACGTCTCGGCTGATGAGCTGTCGCCTTACGGCGGTGCCATTTCCATGCCTAACCTCCAGAAGTTGGCCGATGACGGAGTCCTTTTCCGCAATTCGTGGGCCGCGCCGGTTTGTGCCCCGTCGCGCGCCATGCTCATGACCGGCAAATACCCGCACCA
>JBMOHW010000377.1:0-2013 GCA_049317665.1 Terrimicrobiaceae bacterium
TTGAGTTACCTTCGTAAGCGGGCTTACGAATGCGGACTATTGTTTTGATTTTGGATATAACCACATTTTGCGGTTGGATTTCTGGCAAATTGCCATTATCTATTGATGGAACATCAGACTTATCAAAATGTTCATAGACTTTTTTCTTGCCATCATAAAATTCCAAGCTATCGTACCCATCTTTGGTAAGAGGCTCTAAAACTTTTATGGCGTGATTCCTTATAACTTGGTTGCTATACATTTCATAAACATTTTTATCGACTGTTATATGATTGCTATCACCATAAATATGTATTTGCAAAACGTCTTTTCCATCGTTTTTTTCGATGGTTGTGCTTTCAACATTTTTGCCGCGCAGTATTTTGATTAGCGCGTATAAAGTGATGCTACTACCACCAGCCCCTAAAATGCCAATCCATTCTGCGATTTCTTTAATCGTTGCGACCCGATCATCGGCAATCAGATTGGATACGGATTCCCAAAGGGTTTGGGCTAAATCAATAAACAGCTCAAAACAGTTTTGGTCTAGGTTGGCGTTCACCAGTATTTTTACGCCAGATCGATCACCGTTAAATTGGCGATTCGCTGCTTTGATGAGGTCAGAAAGCGCGATAAGGGATGGCGCCAAGTCGGCTACATCCATAGACTTTCCCGCAAGTGCAGAGCCATCATATTTGATCGTGGTACGAACCATCTGCATTTTTAAAGCTTTCCTGAATCCCCATCCTAACAGGAATTTATGGATTTTCCAGTATGTAAAAAGTGGCAGTGGCGATCCCAGTGAAAATTCGCGGTGGTTATTTCCATTTTGGAAATGACCACTCCCTCATACTGACACGTTGGTTGGGGGATGGGGTGCGTGTTTGTTAGGAATTTGGTGAGGAGCTTTAGGTGCTAGTGAATTGTTGATGGCTTAAAAAGATGTTAAACTGTGCCAATAGTCCTCAAAACCGCTGGTGCAGCCGATGATACCTGACGGTATTTTGCGCGGTATTTGTAAAAAACGATTTTTTGTTTCTGTGGGAATAACAGTATATTAAAGATATATTGTGAATCCCGCTCTCTCCTCCATCCCCTGATGCCAAGGCATCCGAGGGCAGCCAAAAATTGGGGATTTTGGCGGATCCAGGATTAAAAATCTGGCTGGGTTTTATCAAAGCGCGGGATCACCGTGCTTATAACTCAGAGTCTATACCTCAGAGTCCTGGGCGCGGCATTCGACGGCGCGGGCGTGCGCCTCTAACCCCTCTAACCGTGCCAGGGCGGCAATTTCCCGTGCCAACTGGCCTGGTAAGGTTGAGGGCAAGGATTGGGTGTATGCCGCCGCACCATGATCGGTGATAAAGGTTTTGGGCTTTAGAAAATTGCTGACCGACAGGCCAGCATGGAAGCGCCCCGACCCGTTGGTGGGCAGGGTGTGGTTGGGGCCCAGCCCATAGTCGCCCAACACTTCGGCGGCGCGGGCACCGACAAAAATACCGCCATATTGGGTGCATTGCTGCCCCCAATGCGATGGGTTTTCGGTCATGATTTGCAGATGTTCTGGCGCCAATTGGTTGGCCAGCTGCACCGCCTGTTCCAAACTAAGCTGTACCATGGCACCCTGGGACAATGCCGCGCGCGCGGTTGATTGATTCGGCTGCGGCAGGGTGGGCAGCTGGGCGGCCAGGGCATCTTGCACGCTGGCCAGCAAGGCGGACGATGGCGTCAATAGGGTGACAATCGCTTCGGTATCATGTTCGGCCTGCGCCAACAAATCGGCGGCGATCCAGGCGGGATTGGCATGGTCATCAGCAATAATCAGCAATTCGGATGGACCCGCCAGAAAATCGATGCCGCGCTGATTGGCGACCATTTGCTTGGCCGCCGCCACCCATTGATTGCCTGGGCCAACAATCATGTCACAGGGGTCAATCAGGCCGCCACCAAAGGCCAGGGTGGCAATCGCCTGCGCCCCGCCAATCGCCAACACCGCATGCGCGCCCGCAATCGCCGCCGCCGCCAACATCAGGG
>JBMOHW010000378.1:0-2012 GCA_049317665.1 Terrimicrobiaceae bacterium
TGGGAATGGCAGGAACGATCCTGCAGGGGTTGATTCCCGATCGAGACCAGGACCAGTGGCTCACTTGCTTCCTCATTGCAAACTACAGCACGGAATATGCGAATGCGGCGTCGAGCGCGGGCACTCCGACTTACGAGGCCGTGCTGGAGACGAGCTATGTCATCCAGTTGAACAAGTATCTGAGCGTGCAGCCAGACCTCCAATACATCGTGCGTCCGGGCGGATCCGGAGACATCCCGAACGCCCTCGTGATTGGCCTGCAAGCCGTGCTCAGTTTTTGACAATCTATGAAAACCAACCACCTCCTCATTATCCTGGCCCTGGCCACCGCGCCCTTGCTCCCTGCGGGAACCATACCTCCGCCGGCTGCTCTCCAAAAAGCGGTTGACGACGCCCACGCAAAATTCAAAGACGAAAAGGGTGGGGCCAATGCGAGCTACATCCCGTATCTTGCCAAAGTGCCGTCGGGCTTGTTCGGCGTGGTCATCGTCACGGTGGATGGAAAAGTTTACTCGGCGGGAGATGTCGATTACGGGTTCGCGATCGAGTCGGTTTCGAAGCCGTTTACCGCATCATTGGTGATGAACGAATCCGGCCCGGAAACGATTCTGGAAAAAATCGGAGTCGAGCCGACCGGCATGCCGTTCAATTCCGTGATTGCGCTCGAGCTTGAGCCCAACCGGTCCGTGAATCCGTTCGTCAATGCCGGGGCTATGGCCGCAGTGAGCTTGGTGAAGGCGGCGAGCCCGCAGGAAAAGTGGGAGAAGATCCTCGCGCAATACAGCAAGTTCGCGGGAGAGAAACTCTCGATGAGCGAGGAAGTTTACCAGTCCGAGGCCTCATCAAACCAACATAACCGAGGGATCGCGGAACTCCTCGCCAGCTACAACCGCCTCTACGCCGATCCCCTCGAGACCTGCGATGTCTACACCAAGCAATGCTCGGTGCTCGTCACCGCCAAGCAGCTCGCCGTGATGGGGGCCACGATCGCCAATGGGGGCGTGAACCCGATCACAAAAGAACGCTGCCTGGATGAGGCCAGCGTGCCGAAGCTTCTCGCGGTAATGATGATAGCCGGGTTCTACGACGAGTCCGGTGCCTGGGCATGGAAATCCGGGCTCCCTTCGAAAACCGGAGTCGGCGGAGGCATCGTGAGCGTGGTCCCCGGCAAGATGGCGATTGTCGGGTTCTCGCCGCCGCTCGACGCCGCCGGGAATAGCGTGCGCGGCGCCAGCGCGATTCACCAAATCGTTTCCGATCTCAACCTCAACCTCTTTAACACAAAACAACATGCCTCTCTCCACTCCTCCCCTTCCCGGCAGCCTTAATGACGACATCTTCGCCTCCGAAGACCTAGCCAGTGTGCTTCCAAAAAAGCATTTTCCGCTTCACGAGCACGATGCCAAACGGATTTACCAAGCCGTCCGCGACGAGCTCCTCCTCGATGGCAATTCGCGCCAGAACCTCGCCACGTTCTGCCAGACATGGGTCGAGCCCGAGGTGCACCAACTTCTCGATGAGTGCATCGACAAAAACATGATCGACAAGGATGAGTATCCGCAGACGGCTGAGATCGAGAGCCGCTGTGTTGCCATGCTCGCAGACCTCTGGCATGCGCCGTCTGTTGGCAATGCCATCGGCTGTTCGACCACGGGATCGAGCGAAGCGGCGATGCTGGGCGGGATGGCCATGAAATGGCGCTGGCGCGCCAGCCGGCAGGCGGAGGGGAAACCGACCGACAAGCCGAACCTGATCTGCGGCCCGGTGCAGGTCTGCTGGCACAAGTTTGCACGATATTGGGATGTCGAACTGCGCGAAATTCCCATGGAAAAAGACCGCCTCCTCATGAGCCCGGAGGAAGTCGTCAAGCGGTGCGACGAGAACACCATCGGGGTCGTGCCCACGCTCGGCGTCACGTTCAACGGCCGCTACGAGCCGGTCAAAGCGGTCTCCGATGCGCTCGACAAATTCCAAAAGAAAACCGGCCTCGACATCCCGATCCATGTGGACGG
>JBMOHW010000379.1:0-2011 GCA_049317665.1 Terrimicrobiaceae bacterium
CGCCACCTTGCCGCCCGAGGAACCATCGGTGATCCCTCCGTTGAAATAGATGGCATGGCCATTACCAGCGTTGCCGGTCAGGGTGATCATCTGCGTGCCCGAAGTTGCCGAAGAAGAAATCTGATTGTTAAAGATCAAATGTTTTTCTCTCGCGATATTGTCGATGTTCAAGTTGCCCTTGATTTCAATGGGCACGTTGATGGTGTTGGCGGGGAGCGCAGCGTTTGAACTGAGGGTGGTGTTGATCTGCGAGGCGGACCCGCCATTGTCCAAGGTCAGGACCTCGCTGCCGCTGCGGTTCAGCGTCCATGAGACGGCGCCGTCGCTACTGCCGATGTTCATGATTCCGAGGGTGGCGTTGGAAGACATCGTGCTCGTGCCCCCTGCGGTGAGTGTGAGGTCGAACGTGTCCGTGGCTGCAAAGGTGGGAACCACGTCGCCGACCCAGTTGGTCGGTTCGCTCCACGTGGTGTTTCCGCCTCCTCCGGCGTCCCATGTATAGGTTGCCGCTTGGGCACCAGTTGCGGTCATCAAGGCTGCGAGGACTCCGAAGAGGAGTTGCTTTGGTGATGTGGATGTCATGATTTCGTTTATATAGTAGTCAGGATCTATTGAATCAAGCTGGAAGAAATGAAACCGTTTCATTCCGGATCGACTCAAATGAGAGGGTGCCGGGGCAGGAGGCAGAAACCGGGAGGAATGCGCATCCCCGGGGCGATTTTGTTTAAACTCTGGAGTTTCGGTTGTTTACATTTGACCGGCTAAGTCCGTTGGATCTGGGTCGGGCAAGAGATCGCGGAGCGTATCGGGCTGCTTTGAAATACCCCCCAGCCTCAGTCGGCGAGAATAAAATACCGCTGGTAAATCCGCACGCCATTCACCACTGGCGAAGGAAATCCGGACCCATCGAGCGCGCCCTCCCATGTGGTGAGAATGTCTTCGCCATCTCTGGCGTCTGGAAACTTCGCCATGAGATCGGCCAAAGTTTTAGACCCACCGCCTTGCGACGCGCTTTCACTTTCCAGCAAGACACGGGCCTGCTGCTCCAAAGCGGCCACTCCCACAATAATGGCGCGCACCGATTTCCCGGAATCTCCGTCCTTGTTATTCAAACTGTCCACCGAAGCCACGATGTCACCATTTTGAAGAAGGAAGGCGAATTCGAACCGGAAAACATTGTCGGAAGCGATTTCATAATACTGGTCCGCCACCGGCGTCACGGCCCCGGCATTGAAAACCAATGTTCCCGATCCGCCTTCCCAGCGGGTTCCCTCGGCTCCCCGGCGCAGGATGTTTTTCAGCGCATCATAGGAAATTTTAGAAATGCCGCGGGCATCCCCTTGCTCCACAGGCAGAGTAAAACACCCATCCGCCTGAACGAAAAACGTGATGCGGTCGTTTCCGGCCACCTTCTCCACCAGGCTGGGCAAGTCGGGCCGCAAAATGGCTCCGGAAAAATCCACGCCAATCCGGTCCAAGGCCTGACGACCTCCTGAATCGGCCCCAATGCGCTGATGCGACACGGTCGTTACTCTGGCCGTGGTGTCGGCAACCCTCACCAGAACCAGAGAAACGAGAGCCAGCACCGCTGTGGCCACCAGAACTTCCAGAAGAGTGAACGCCTTCCTGGAAGCATCTGACAACCGGAGGGGACACGGCGGTTCATTTTGCATGTCAACTGTTGGTAGGGTTATTCTTGAGCGCGATCAATGTTTCCACAAATCCAGTGGGCTTTTCGGCTCCGGCCGGCCAACTGACGTGGAGGTGGACGTTGGACGGAATGCCGTTGGTCACATCCCGGGAGCGAACCGACCAGGTCGCTTTGTAACCAGCCGAATTCGTGGGCGCGCCCTCCACCAGCCGTCCGGCCATATCGAAATAGACAACTCCGGTTCCCACACTGCCGATTGGAATTTGATGAACCGCCGTGACGGTTTCGGTCGCGCCGGAATTTTTCAGGTCCGAAGCCAAGCCGCTCAGAATGTTCGCCGCCACTCCCTCCTCGGAGCTT
>JBMOHW010000380.1:0-2009 GCA_049317665.1 Terrimicrobiaceae bacterium
TCTGGGTTGATGCTCTTTTAGTAATGTAGCAACAAGTTCTCTATCACCAATATCACCATGAATAAAAACATGACGGGGATCGCCCTTAAGGGAATCGAGGGTCGCTAAATTACCGGCATAGGTTAACTTGTCTAAATTAATGACGCCTTCGGCTTTTGGATCTTTAAGCCAATTCAGTACAAAATTACCGCCAATAAAGCCTGCGCCGCCTGTTATTAATATCACCTATTACTCCAATCAGTTCTTAGCACATTATTGTATTTCGACCTTGCTCAACATGAAAGAACTGATTTAGCTAGGCATTACGTGGTCGTAATTTTGTATGGTCGACCAAGGTAAGCCCACACAAGAGGCCTGCGAGATAAAACAGTATTTCAACGCTATGCCCGAAGGCATACTCTCCGACAAGATACAAAATGAGTGTGGTAATTGCCATAGTAATGATCGAAGCCCGAAAACGAATTTGAGGATTTAGCGCTGCACACACAAGGAGGGAAATAAAGGCAATTGGCAAAAACAGCAGGCCAGGCAAGCCAAAACTCAAGCCGAGGTCAATCCATGCTGAATGGGTATAGTGATGATTATTGTAGTTTGGCTCAATCTTTTTAACGTCATCTCTAAACGACCTTAATGACCCATTACCAAGTGTATTTAGGGCGATTAGCCGCATTCCGAGGGTTGCAAAAGCAACCCGTTCGTATGTATTGCCAGCAACAGGCGTGCCGTCTTTTCGTAAAGGTAAAGCTGCCCCAGTACCCTTCCAAGTATTGTGCGTATCAATTTGTGCAGAAATAGCCATATCTTCAAACAAGCTGCCCCAACCCGGGTTGTTTTTGATGTGCTGTGTAGTAAACCAAAATAAGCTAGCAGTGGCTAAGATAAAGGCAATCAAAGACTTTATTAAGAATGCTCTTCTGCGTTTTTTGTCCTGCTCTGGTGCTACATTTTTCAGAATAAAAAGGAGTCCAATGCCCAGCCAGAATGTAATTAGAATAAAAGCCATGCCAACACCTGCTTTTGCATCAAAGATGAAAACAAATGCATAAGCAACAATACAGATTCCAACAAAAACATAGATTGGTATTGCTATTCCACTCATCAGCCCAACCTTCACTCCAGCGCTATTTAGGTATACAGTGGTTTTTTGATCGGCAGTTATACCAAGCGGAATTGTGTTGGCTACAGCTTTATTCCGCCAAATGGAGTCCATCAATAAGCCCAATAGGCCGGCAATCAAAATGGTTCCGGCTAATACGCCATTGAACTTTGCCCAGAAAATGTAATCTCCAAAATGATCGACCGCAAAGAGGTTTTGCTTTACTAATGCTTTTGGAATGTACTGATAAAGCAGAACGACAAAACTCAGTAAGAGGCCAAGCCATAACCAGGGCATGAAACGGGGATTACGATTCAGTGCCAAGCCCGTTGCCGAACCAATAATGACCGCTAATAAGGATCTAAGCCAGGTACTTTTTAGTTCACTAAATTGCTGTTGGGGATTTTGAGCAAACAAGAAATAATGGATAACGACCCAAATAAACATTAACGTAATCAGCATTACCGCCAGCCAATATAAGCTAGAGAGTGATGGCAAGGTATGATTGGCTTTATTAGTTTTAAACCAATTCCACCAATACGCAAGTGCAATTAAAACACCGACCCAAAGCAGGACATTGCGTAACGCAATGGTATTCATGGTTGCCCATATACCCAAGAGAACTGAGCTAATTAGCACCAGTACTACGCCGGATTTATCTTGGTCCATTAAGTTCCCGCCCAAACGTATGCATTTTCTTATTGATATTTATGACCTACCATTTATTTCTTAATGGTTACTACTTACTGTATTTATCACTCCACTAATTCCGCATGCATGCGATCAAATTGAGTGTACTGATTTAGTCCTGTTAGGTAAGCTTTACTTGTTATGGATTGTAGTAATATTTTCAGAAGCGTACTGCAGTTTTTGGTGATGGTTGTGATGCTGAAAATTCTATCCCTGAAGTTTC